>DASRBN010000035.1 GCA_035653615.1 Ktedonobacteraceae bacterium
TGTTAAATGTCAATAAGAAATTCGGGTGAGCGCGTATTACTGCTGCCGCTGGTGCTTACTCCGCCAGTTCACCTCCTTCTCCTTGCAGCCGAAGCTGTGCCGTTCTGGCTCGGTAGCTCTCCAACTCCATCATGTCGAGAATGACGCAGTGGTGGATCACGCGATCCAGAGCGGCCATCGTGGTCAACGGATCCTTGAAAATGCGCTGCCAGTCCGAAAAGACGAGGTTGGTCGTGATTCCCACTGATCGGCGTTCATAGCGTTCGGCCAGAAAAGTAAACAGGATTTCCATCTCCTCCCGATCCTGTGGTACATAGCCAATGTCGTCGAGGAAGACACAGGCGAAGCGATCCAATTTGGCCAACTCCTGGGGCAAACGCAGGTCACGCTTGGCGGCGAGCAGCCGTTGGAGGAGTGTTGAGGTGGCTGTCCACAAGACCGAGTGGCCCTGATGAGCCAATTCATAGGCGACCGCACAGAGGGCATGACTTTTGCCAACCCCAGGCTTGCCGATGGCAACGATATTGGTCGACTCCTTGAGGAACGCTCCGCTTTTGAGACGTTCGAGTTGCAAGCGTAACGCTGCCGGGAAGCCATCCAGTGAGAGCGTGCGGAAGGTCTTCTCTGGAGGCAGACCAGCCTCTCGCAAGAGTCTCTGCACGCGCCGCTGCTCCCGCCTCTCACGCTGCAGTTTGACCAGTTCGTAGCGATAGGCTTCGTGCGAGATCCCCTCTTTGGCGGCGCGGAGAGCCAGGTCCGCAAAACTGTGCGCGAAGGCATCCAGATGCAGCGCTTCTAGTTGACGCCGCAGGTCGTCATGACGATTAGCCGCTGAGACTGGCATGATTCCTCCTCGCCGAGGGCACCAAACGATCATACGGGCTCAAGTCCAGAGCTGGTCGCTCCACCTCTGGTGGGGTGCCAGCGTTGCCCAGGCCCAACACGTCTCGCACCGCCTCCACCGTTGGCGGACTCTTGGCTTCCAGCAAGAGCGAGAGCGCCGTTTCCACCTCGCTCTCCGAGTGTCCGGCAGCCAGGTGGAAGAGCCGCACATATTCGCGATCCGCTCGCCGGGGCAGCAAGCTTTGCAGTCGATCATACGTCTTGCGGAAGATGGTGGTGGGGAAGAGTTCCTCCCGATAGCGATAGGCCGCAAAGGCGGCGGGCTTTTTCACCAGCGACCAAATGACATGACGATACTCGATGCGCTTTTGCTGTTTGCCGATCAAGCGAGGAAAGCGAAAAGCCAGCTGCGTGCCGACATAGCCCTCGATGTGTTCAGCACGCACGCGCACGCTGATGCGCGTTCCAATCAAGCGAGAAGGCACCGAATAGGTATTACCGAGTACCGTGATCGTCGAGAAGCGCGAGACGCGCACCCTCATCTCGCGGCAAGGCGAAAGAGGGGCCTGTGGCAGCGGAGCGAGGGCGGCCAGGTCTTCTTTGAAACGAGGCTTGCGAGTCTGGTTGCGTTGTTTGACCAGCTCAGCAACAAAGCGTTCATAGCCGGCGCGATCGCCAAAATCGCGGCTGCCCCGCACACGCAAAGCTTGATCGAGCGCCTCTTTGAAGCGGTGATGAGCCTGCTCCACATCTCCATTTTCATGCGCCACGCCAACATTGTGGGTGGTGGCTTCCATCCCGTAGTGTGCCATCAGGGCTTGATAGCGCGCGGTCCACTCCTCGCGCTGCTCTTTGGGCAGCTGATGAACCGCGGCGGTCAGATGATCGGTGCGATGCTGCTTGGGAACCCCGCCGAGTTGCCACAGCGCCTGTTCGATGCCTTCGGCCAACGCCTCAAAGCTCTCGCTGAAGCACAGACGCACCGCTTCCATGTTGGAGTAGGTGAGGACAAAGTGGTACATCAGATGCGGGAAGGGTTCGCCCGCGATGGTGACCCCCAAGTCCTCCATATGGGTAAAATCGGACTGGGCGCGCTCGCCGGGCGTATGGACTTGTTCAAAGATCACCTCGCGCTCTGGACCCTGCAGGGCACGCCAGGCGGCGATCTGTCGCTGGAGAGTGCGCACCTGAGTCGGACGGTAGCGATCGGGATGGCGCTGACACAGAAGCGCGAACAAAGTGGTTCCCTGTAAGGCTGGGTCGCGCTCCAGGTGCTCGACCACCCAGGGCCAATCCTCCTCAAAGGGGTTAGGTCTGGTACGCCAGGTGCGCGGGCGTTTCAATTCAGATGGCAGCTTGCCAGCCCGCTCGTACTTGTGAGCGGTTCGCTCGCTCATGTCGGCCTTGGCCGCTGCCTGGGCTTGGGTGAGTCCTTTGCGTCGGTATTGCATAAACAACTTAACCTCAGTATCCTTCTTCATGACACTCATCTCCTTGTGAAGGTTTGATGAGGGTCATAGTAGAGCCTCCTGCGGGCTTTTGTCCAGGGAGGCTCTTCCTCCTCTTCAGCAGGGGACAAGTCGCGACGATGCTCATCCCCTGTGTTCTCTCAACCGGCAGTTGTCATGCGCGTCACTGCTCACTTCTCATTGTCGCTCAACATACACAGATACCACGAGCGCCGCGATGAGTACAGCCATCACCACAGAGATTGCCATTCCAACGAGAAACCCTCTGAAATGCCTCGCATAGTTTTTATAGCCTGCCATCCCCTCGGTGCCAGGAATCACCACAAACGCCGGGGTGATGGTACAGACAATCAACCAATCTAGGATCAACCAGTCCACGAGATTAAACAGGAAGCCGACGCCGAAAGCACTGAGGAAGACGCCAGCAAAGCCTTGATGGGCAGCTTTTGCGGAGAGCGCAGCTAGCACGAGCAAAGCAATCAACAGGAGGAGAAACACTGCTGCCCAATAGGAACTCAGCCGTTTTTCCGTTAGGGTCTTCGGCGGCACTGCGTCTCGAACATCCTTCGGATAGTCTTGGAGCAACAGACGGGGATTGTGCCATAAATAAGATGGCCAGGATGAGTGCCGAGAGCACAAGTGAACCAGGCACACCGTAGATGAGAATCGTAGCGAGTATCGTCATACCTCCTCCTTATCAATACCAATGCAAGGTAGGAATCAACGGCATCTATCGGGAAGCGCGCTGAATCAGCAGAGCTGATTGGCTGCCACTCCAGGAGGACTGGTCATGGAGAGCGAGAATCGCCTGGCGTTCTTCTGGAGTACAATCGAACAGCAGTTTGATTTCAGCGTCACGTTTCTGTCCATCCACCGTGATGAGCAGTGCGGTCACCTGCCTGGTGGACTGGCTGCCCATCCACACATCAATCCCCGATCCGTCACCCGACATGGTTCCCTGCAGATATCCATAGTCCAGGGGATAGAGGAACCCTGGATAGCGAGGATGTGCTGTCCCACGAGGACGGTCAATCACGATTTCGCTCCTTGAGACAAGCGTATCAAGTGCCTCCCAGAAATGCGGTGTCGGCATAGTGAATAATCCTTCCAGGAAAACAACACAAGGTCTATCATCGTCACCTACTCGAAAAGTTACCCGCTCTGTCCGATCCTGCTCTCATCAGTCCAACTGTTGAATGAAGATACTCTCCTTATGCATCTGCATGAGATATTACTTCAGAAGAGATGAACCACCCTCCTGAGAAAAGTATACTTGTTATAGTGGGTGTTTTCGCACTAGTTCGGTTGATCGCCCGCTGGCGTCCAGCCGAGCGCCAAAACGATGTGCTCCGTATCCAAATCGGGACGTCGTATCAGCCCGACTCGCTCGGCAGTCCGTAGAGAGGCAATATTCCCGGCCCTCGTGCGGGCAATCACGGGCCACCGAGGGAGATAGGCACGCACGAGGCTGACTGCCATCCGTGCCATTTCGCTGGCATACCCCTGGCCCCATGCACTCGGGGTAAACCGATAGTACAGGTTGAAGACATCGCGCTCACGCCAGACCCGATGTTCAACTCCCCCAAAGCCGATGACGTGCTCCTCCAGCGGAAGCATAACGGCCCAATACCCGAAGCCATAGACTTCCCAGTGATGCAGGCAACTTCGCAACATTTCTTCACTGGTTGCCAGATCGGGATGGGGGCCAGAGGGATTGTACAGGTTGGTGGCTGGATCTCCATGCACAGCAAACATGGCCGGGCCGTCTCCGATCTGGAGACGGCGCAGAATCAGCCGTTGAGTTGCCACGTGATTGAAGATGCGCTCCAGAGCGGCAGGATCGGGAAGCGCTTCTTCCCCAGGCGATGCCATAGTATCTCCTCCAAGAGCCTCATCACCTGTGGATATTTTGCTCACCAGCCAGGCAGTGAAGCGCCGGTATCTCGGAATGCTCTTCTGGGTAAGCACCCCTTCTGCTTTCCGTTCATCATGCCACTAAGTATACTGGAAAGGGGCGTAAGATACTTATCATCCGTTTAACATCGAGTTGCTTCTTCCCCAGATGATTGGTGAGTAGCGCTGGCTGTTCTCGCAAGCGAGAGAAGGTGAGTAATTCATCAGCATCTTCCATAGAAACGGCCTTGGTCACTTCCGGCTTCGAGTGTACTGATACGTCTCCCAGACTGGGATCAGCACGATGAGTGGTGGAACAATCGCCATCATCATGATCAGAACCAGATTATCCTGCAAGGGGAGAAAGAAGGTCCCGATGCCCATTCCCACGATCAGCATTGACCAGTAGATCAGCCGTTTCGCCCCGTACGTATTGATCTGCTGCCATTTGGCCTCTGACTCACAGGACTGGCGAAAGCGAAATCCATAGCAGGGATTTCTGGGAACGGAGCCTCTCAAGAGTGGAATGCTGATAACGATGCAGAGCAGCCCAGTTCCGATATCGAGCACTCCCAGGATCGTGTTGATTAGAGGCATCACCTCTCCTTTCCGTAGAGGAGGGTTCACACTACAAGAAGAATCAGCCTACCTGGCCACGCACATCCTCCAGCACGACGCAGCCCCGGTCGCCATCCACCAGCACAAGCTGACCATCTCCCACGGTTCCCAGCAAGTCGGGGATGTTGACCACCGCCGGGAGGCCAAACTCACGGGCCACAATCGCGCCGTGCGAGAGGTAGCCGCCGGTCTCCATCACCACCGCGCAAGCACGCAGGAACAGCGGCGTCCAGCCCGGGTCGGTGGATGGTGCGACCAGGACTTCACCGGCTTGCAGGCGCTGCCCCTCGCTGGGGTGATGGATGATTCGCGCCCGCCCCGTTGCCTGACCAGGGGAAACCGCCACGCCGTGCAATTCCCGTGCATTCTTACTTGCCTGCCTCCCTGCCCGATGTGCCGTGCGCATCCCTTCTTTTTCAGCAGCAGAGGGCAACTCAGCAGGTCGTCCCTGGTCATCACAGATGAAGAGATCTGGGGGCGCCTCGGCCAGCCACCTGTTGCGCTGCGCCTTGCGATCTGCCACCAGTGCTCGTGCTCCCTGGCCATCCCACTGCTCCTGTAAGAACGCCACCAGGTCGGACCAGGTCAGGAAGAACACATCCGCACACTCATCCAGTACCTCTGCCTCAACCATGCGTCGTCCGATCTCCAGCACGATCTTGCGCAGCGGTTCGAGCAGCGCCACCATCGTTGACTTGCCGGCTTCGCGCTGGGCAGCGGCACGGCGTGCTCGCGCAGCCAACCAGGACACCAGTGGGCGCAGCCAGAGCGGCAGGTGTGCTACCTCTGCCTGGGCCGCCTGGCGTTTCTGCTGGGCCACAGCAACAGGTGCTTCAAGCGAGTGCTGAGCCAGGAGTGCCCGGACAGCATCGAGCAAGTACGTTGGGTCCTCATTCCAGCGCGGGTTGGCCAACTCGGTCTCGTAGACACCCCGGTGCCCAAATTCGTTCAAAAAAGCGGCGAACGCCTGGCGAAATGGTGACTGCTCAGGAAGGTCGCGCCAGCCCTGAGGGTTAAGCGGCGCCGCCGCTAGATAGGTGCGAGCAGCCGGATCATGCGCCGCCGCAGCCGCCACGCCATAGAGACGGTAGCCCTGCTCGGCACTGACCACCTCGCGGCTGCCTGCCATCAAGCCAGCGGCCAACGCCTGGCCCTGACCGGATCGCTCACGCTCAAGCAGCCGGGCGAGGATCTGTTCCCAGATGCCACTCATATTGGCAAGCTGGAAGCGCGCACCAAAGGCCTGGCCCTGCTCAAGGAGCTGCCGCAGGAGCGCGAAGAGGTCGGCATGGGTGAGGTCGGTCAGCGGCAGGCACGCACACTTGCGGGCTTCCGCACGCACCCGTGCGATCTCACCGGGAAGCGTCCAGCCATTGCGTATACTGGCTCGCAGCAAGCGGAGTTGGGCACGTCTGCGACGCAATCCTGTCCACCCGCGGAGGGGATGCTGCGGCGGGACGGGAATCTCCGGCTGGTGACCGCCCAGGCTCTGGTTGAACTCGTGTGGCAGCAGCCCAAAGGCGTCGTAGGAGACCCACTGCATGGTGGTCAAATCGAAGTAGGCCCGCCCGCTGAAGCGGCGGATGAGTTCCATACCCTCGGGCAGCCCATACCCGATCGTGCGATACGGCGCATAGAGAATGGCATCGACGGTTAACTGGACGATGCTCCAACTGAGCGGCGTCTGCACGCCGGTCACGGCGTCTTTCAGGTTGGCGTTCGACCAGATCGTGGGTAGTGCAGCTACGGCGGGAAGGGTCACACGCGGGAGGTGCGTGACCGGACGGGCCTGCACCAGCCAGAACTGTTCGCCATCAAAGGCCCACTCGACGTCCTGCTGCTCCTGCCCATCACCTAAGGCCCACAGCACCCGATGTACCAGGGAGGCCAGGGCAGCCGCCTGCGCATTGGAGAGCACCTGCTCTTGCCTCTGCTCACGCTCGATTCGGTGTGGTTCACCATCGGCACGCTGCACGACCGTGATCGCTTCTGGAGAGACCATGCCACTTACGACATTCTCACCCCACCCGGAGGCGGCATTGATGATCACGCGGTCGCGCTGGCCGATTCGCGGGTCGCACGAGAAGGCCACGCCGGCAGCCAGAGGCGGCGATTGCTCTGGCCCCGTCACCATAGCACAGATCACCACGGCGCAGGCGACGTCGTCATCAGCCATCCCCTGGTGGCGGCGGTAGGCCAAAGCGCGCGGTATCCAGAGGGAAGCATAGCAGCCCTTGATGGCCCGCACGACCTCATCGAGATCCTTGATGCTGAGGAAGCTTTTGTGGATACCGGCAAATGAAGTGGTAGCACTATCCTCCGCTGTCGCACTCGAACGGACGGCAACCGGTGTATCGGCGAGTCCCGCATCGGTAAGAAACGTTCGTATTGCACGTTCTATGTCCGTTGGGAGCGCGGTCGCTAGAATGTTCGTCCGCAGAGTGTCCAGGATGCCGGCGATCTCGCTCTCGACACCATCCTCGGTCTGAACATGCGCCAGGTCAGCACATAAGGCATGCAGCTTCGGCTTGGCCATGAATTCTTTATAGACATCTGCGACGAGGATGCTACCCTTGGGCACTGCAAACCCATAGCGGTGCAGCCGCCCCAGGTTCCATCCCTTGCCTCCAACGGCTCGAGGGCCCATGGATGCGGCATCGTCATACGAGACAATGTATTGACTCATGAGAGCCTCTCTCCTCCTTTTCATGGTTAGGAAATGCTGTTAGTAAGTATAGGCGAAAAGAAGTGCAAGGAACTTATCAAGCGCTTAACATGTTGTTATAGGCATAGGGGCCTACTGATATCTCTGGTACACGGCGGCAAACCTTTTTCGGACAACGTTCGCCTTACAGGAAGCCCTCTATGGCATCGAAGATGGCGATCATGAGGCTTTTGAAGATGGCATTGCCTACTATCGGTAAGACGAGACTAGCATGTTTCATCTGTTTGACATCTCTTGCTCCTGGTTAGGAAGGACGGATGCATTGGACAAGAATGATGCTCGCAAGGACGCCATCCCCTCCTCGCGTGATATGTGCCCCTCGTACCCTAACTCGCGTCGCGCTTTGGCATCGTTCACGGTGACTTCCTCACCCATCAACTGGATGGCTAAGCGCGTGAGTGGCGGACTGCCAGGCAGGCAGAAGGCCTTGTTTTCCAGATCACTGAGAACTGGGATGGCGCCAGCGTCCTGCACGGTATTTACGGCCTTTTCAGACCGTGCCAGCGCCCGTACTTCGGTGCCAGAAGCGTGCAGTGCTGCAATCAGGTGCCGGCCAACAAAACCAGAGCCGCCGGTGACAAATGCGCGTGTCAACATAGAGTTCCTCCTTTCAAGCTCACCTTGTCCTTTTCAGGAAGCGGAAAGACCAGTTCAATGGGAATACCATCGTGGTACGATGTAGTATACTGAGGGAGAAAGAAAACGATTTAACATCCAGTTGCTATGTGGTTGCTATTCTCCAACAACAGCAGAGAGGTCTGAAAAGGTTCTGTGTGACGAGGTGGCATCGATGAACAAAAAGCAGCAGGCGCTCTCCTCTTCCCAGCGCGTCAAGACAGAGCGCATTCCCAATAACCGCTTGAAAGCGCAGCGGCTCAAGAAGAACTGGACGCAGGTCTACGTCGCGACCATGATTGGCACCAGCGATGTGGAGGTCTCCCGCTGGGAGACGGGCGCAACGGAACCGAGCCTCTACTTTCGCGAGAAGCTGTGTGAGCTGTTTGGCACGACGCCAGAAGCACTGGAGTTCGTTGCTGATGGTGCCGCACAGCAAGAGGAGCGCCTGTTACGGGTTCCTTCCACACTGCCGTATCCCCTCACCTCGTTGATTGGCAGAGAGCAGGAAGTTGCCGAAGCATGTACCTTGCTCCGGCGGCCAACGACCCGCTTGCTCACGCTCACCGGAACTGGCGGCGTGGGCAAGACTCGTTTGGCTCTCGCGGTCGCCCACGAGGTGCAGCAGGGCTTCGCCGATGGGGTCTGCTTTGTCTCGCTGGCCTCCTTGCACGATACGGCTTTTGTCCTTCCCACCATTGCACGGGCGCTTGGCTTGCAAGAGAGCGGAACGAGACCACCCCTCGAGCAGGTGAAAGTGGCTCTCTATGGGCAACACCTGCTGCTCGTACTTGACAACTTCGAGCAGGTGGTGGATGCAGCACCACTCCTGGTAGACCTGCTGGCTGGCTGTCCTCGTTTGAAACTGCTGGTGACGAGCCGAGAGAGGCTGCGCGTGCGAGGCGAACGCGAGTATGTCGTCCAACCGCTCGCCCTGCCCGCTTCTACAGGACTTCTTGAGCGGGAGGCGCTTGTCCGTTATGGAGCAGTGGCCTTGTTTGTCGAGCGGGCACGAGAGATGATTCCCGACGGTGCATTTTCCGCCGGTGATCTTCCCCTCATCGTCGAGATTTGCCGGCGTGTCGATGGCTTGCCGCTTGCCATTGAACTGGCTGCGGCCCGACTGAAAGTGTTCCCCTTGCAGACCCTCCTGGAGCGGCTGGAGCATCGCCTGGCCGTTTTGACCGGCGGACCACGCGATCTGCCTGCCCGGCAGCAGACTATGCGCAACACCATTGCCTGGAGCTATGAGTTACTTCCTGAAGAAGAACAGCACCTCTTTCGACGCCTTTCGGTCTTCGTGGGTGGTTGTACGCTCGAAGCCGTGGAAGCACTTGTGGCACTGCTGGATGGCCGCACACCCACACCTGTGCTGGATGGGATCACCTCGCTGCTCGACAAACATTTGCTCCTTCAGGAGAGGCAAGACGGGCAAGCACCACGCCTGCACCTGCTGGAGACGCTTCGGGAGTATGGTCTGGAGCGCCTCACCGCTTGCGGGGAGCTGGAACAGACCCGCCACGTCCATGTTCAGTATTATGTGCACCTGGCGGAAGAAGCCGAACCGCACTTGCTCGGAGCAGAACAGCAGCGCTGGTTCCACCGGCTGGAGCAGGAGTATGACAACCTGCGCGCCGCTCTCCACTGGTCGGTGGAGCAAGGAGAGGCAGGACACTCTCTGGAGCCGGCGTTGCGCCTGGCAGGCGTGCTTGAGCGCTTCTGGGAGGTCTATGGTTCTCTGAGCGAAGGACGAGTCTGGCTCGAGCGAGTGCTGGCAAACAGCGCAGGGATGAGGACCTCAGTACGGGCTAAAGTCCTCAATAATGCCGGGTGGTTGGCTCACTGGCAAGGCGACCTTGAGCGGGCCCAGCAACTGTGTCAGGAGAGCCTGAGACTGTATCGCGCGCTAGGGGATACGTGCGGCATAGCCTGGTCGCTGTACCGCTCAGGGTTAGTGGCCTACCGGAAGAACGACTACCCGCTGGCCCGCTCCCTGGTTGAAGAGAGCCTCGCGGTCTTTAGAAAGCTAGGCAACCAGGAAGACCTGGCCTACCCACTCCTGGGCCTGGGAATCGTGGCGGTTGGACAGCGCAAGATCGAAGAGGCGCGTCCGCTGCTGGAGGAGAGCCTCACGCTCTTCAGAAAAAGCGGCCACAAGGAAGGGATGGCGTTCGCCTTGCTTTACCTCGGTTATGCCCTCTTCGTACAAAAAGAGGTGACGCCAGCCTCTTCCGCAGCAGAAGAGAGCCTGGCGCTCTTCAGCGAACTGCATCACAAGGAGGGAAGCGCCCAGGCACTTCATCTCCTGAGTCAGGCGTTGCTCTACCAGGGGGAATATTCCAGAGCGCGTTCCCTACTCGAAGAGGCGCTAGGACTCTTCAGGGAGATAGAGGACAAGCACGGCATAGCGACATCGCTGCTGCGTCTAGCTCAGATCTACGCTGTTTCTCAGGGCGACCTCACAACTTCAGGCTTGCTGATAGAGGAGAGCCTGACGCTGGCCCGGGAATTGAACGATCAGGGCCTGCTTGCCTCCTGTCTGGAGGAAGTAGCGAACCTGACTGCGATACAAGGCGTAGGAGAAATCGAGGGAACGATCCTCCAGGTCGCGCCCTCACCCGGGATATCCGGTGAAGCTCTCCTGCGGGCTGTGCAACTATGGGGAGCAGCGGAAGCGCTGCGCGCAGCAATTGGGGGACCGCTTCCGTCCAGTGAGCTTGCTGATCACGAGCATAGAGTCACCGCCGTCCGTGCCCAGCTCGGAGAGCAGGCTTTTGCCCAGGCCTGGGAAGAAGGAAGAAGGATGACCCCGGAACAGGCCCTTGTCGCATGTGGAAACATTCCGCAAGCTTCGCGAGGATTTCTCACTTCGTGAACACACACGTCCTCCTCATCATACCACCATCTCGAATTACCTCTTTAACCAGTCCACAAGAAAGAATCCTCTTATTAAACAGACGATAAGCTCGCGCTGATGTCTCGCTCACAACCCGCAAGCGAGAAACAGCTTGTTAATGAGGTGATAAGTCTCTGCTAAGTTCATACGTGCGTTTTGCCGTATCCTACGCATGTCAAATGACGAGAAAACTGAGTCTATGCAAAGAAGAGGGAGATCATGACCTACTATCGTGTCGCACGGAAAAGCAATCAATCACCTGCCTGGCGCTGGCTCTCAACTCAATTGACCTCGCTTGAGGCCCTGTTCCGCTTCCTCAGAATCTATTCCGTGGTTCCGCAGGACCAGCTCCGTGTGTTCTCCTCCCCCTCGCTTGAGGATCTCAACGAACAACTCGCACGCGAAAACAACGGAGATGGCTCTGCCTCCGTCACGGCTGCTCAATTCCTGCATGAGAGGGGAATCCGTTCGACGAGCACGACACAGGCAGCGTCAGCAAGTAGCACACAAGAACACTCCGGCAGGAGCGGCATTGCCATCGCCTCCGTATCAGCTCAGTTGACCCAGGACAACGCGGAAAGACACGCGCCGGATGCAGGGAACGGAAACATCCTGGAGAGAAGACGGCGAGCAATAGAATGGGGAGCCGGAGGCGATCATGATCGGCCCTATGCCTTCGCCCTTCCTGGCTCCTGGCCGCAGGTTTCTGCCTGGATACGGCTGCTTGTCAGGGTTCACACGGGTGAGCTACAACCCTAGCCCGACTTCGCTTCTGGCGTCCTTCCTCTGAGGACATCGTACCAATGTCTCAGGCTCTGGAGCCTCATTGTGAAGTCTCTTGAGTTGGCAGCACAGGAATGACCTCAAGAACGCTACGGCGCTCTTGGGTCGGGACCATCCAGGAAAGTTGCAGGTCAGCCTGGGCGAGCAGCGCACGAAATTGCTCCGCTGTCCGTTCACGTCCACCCGTGACGACGAGCATGAACAGATCTTCCCTCGCCTCCCGCTCTGTCGGCCCACGTTCCTGAAGCACAAACTCCACCAGGACCAACCTGCTCGTGTCCGACATGGCTCGGCGGCAGCTTTTCAGGAGGCGTACAGCCTGCTCATCGTCCCAGTCGTGAAGAATCAGCGAAAGCAGATAGAGGTCAGTTCCTCCTGGTAATTCATCACGCAAGAAATCTCCGCTCACGATCTCACACCGTGCTGCCACGCCTCCTTGCTGCAGGGACTCCATCGCCTGTTCACAGGCAGCCGGTAGATCAAAGAGCGTTGCCTGCAGGTGTGCATACCGCTGTAACAGCAGCGAGAGAAACATGCCATTGCCGCCGCCAATATCCACGACATGGTGGTAGGGGGCAAAATCGTAGACGGCCATGACTGCTTCGGCATCCCTGCGCATGCGTCTGCTCATATGCATGTTGAAATGCGCACATGTCTCGGGATGGTCATGCAAATAGGCAAAAAAGCTCTGCCTGAAGGCGGCTTCGCACCCTGATTTGCCCGTCTTGACGCAAAAGAGCAGTTCCGCGAATGCCCGGTAATACACCTCACCTGAGATGATCACATAAGAGCGGATCGAGTCAGGATGATCGGTGCGTAAGACCTCATGACTGGCAGCTAACTGGTAGGTATGATTTTCTCGGCGCTCAAACACGCCGAGGAGAACGAGCGAAGCCATCACTCTTCTCAAAGCATCGGGATTCACATCTACGCATGCCGCGAGTTCCTCTACCGTGCGAGGAACGTTGCAGGCCAGATCAGCAAGACCCAATCTGGCCGCCACGTACGCCAGTTGAGATTCGACAAAGCGGCTAGCGAGTGTATCAAGCGAGACGAACGATGATGGTTCAGACATAACCGATCTCCTTCCCCTCTCGGTCAGAGGAAAGTCTGCGATACCCGCGTGGCAGATCTCAAGTTGCCAACAAATTTACCATGCCGAATGATGGAGAATTGTATGCTCTCTTCCTTTTGAACGAGAGTCGCCAGATGTCGGCAGGAGGATGCTGTGGTTGCCCACACCGTCCACAGAAACGGGTCTCCCCTGCATCGTCAGAACAGGAGGTGCGACGTGGGGCGCTACACCTGGAGCAAGGGTTGATTGTTCAGTATGTGGCATACACTCCTCCTTTTTGTCACAGATGATCGGTGGCTTGAGGAACTGACCACGCGATGTAGTATACTGAGGAAGAAAGTCAATGATTTAACATGCGCTTGCCATGGGGTTGCTATCTTTCTACATGTCGGAAGTGATTTCAAAAGGTTCCGTATAACGAGGCTGCATCGATGAACAAACAGCAGCAAGCCGTCTTCTCTTCCCAACAGGTCAAGACAAAGCGCTCTCCGAATGAGCGTCTGAAAGCACATCGGCTCAAGAAGAACTGGACCCAGGTCTATGTCGCGACCATGATCGGCACCAGCGATGTGGAGGTCTCCCGCTGGGAGAACGGCACTTCGATTCCCAGCCTCTACTTTCGGGAGCAGTTGTGCGAGCTGTTTGGCACCACACCGGAAGCGCTGGGCTTCGTCACGGATGCCGCCGCCCCATTACAGGAGCGCCTGGGAGGAACTTCCTCCACTCTGCCGGTTCCCCTCACCTCGCTGATTGGTAGAGAACAGGAAGTCGCCGAAGTCTGTACGCTGCTGCGGCGCCCACAGACCCGCTTGCTCACGCTCACCGGTGCTGGTGGCGTGGGGAAGACCCGTTTGGCGCTCGAAGTCGCCCATGAAATGCAGCAGGACTTCGCCGATGGCGCTTGCTTTGTCGAGCTTTCTCCCTTGCGGGAGGCCGGATTGGTCTTCCATACCATTGCCCATGCACTCCACCTCGAACACAAGGGGCTGGAACCGCTCAAGCACCTGCGAACGTTTCTCCGAGACAAGCACCTCCTGCTGGTCCTGGACAACTTCGAGCAGGTGGCAGCCGCCGCACCATCCCTGGTGGACCTGCTGGCGGCCTGCCCGCATCTGAAACTGTTGGTCACGAGCCGCGAGATGCTGCATGTGCGCGGCGAAAGCACCTTTCCCGTCCAGCCGCTGACCCTGCCCGATCCGCAGCACCTCGCAGACCCGTCGCTGGTCGCAGGCTCTGGAGCAGTGGCCCTGTTTCTTGAACGAGCGCATGAGATCATCCCCGACCTTGTGCTGACGTCCGAAACGGCGCCGCTGATGGCCGAGATCTGTCGTCGCCTCGATGGGCTGCCCCTGGCGATTGAGTTAGCGGCCGCACGGCTCAAGCTGTTGCCCCTGCCCGCACTGCTGGACTATCTGGAACACCGGCTCTCGCTCTTAACCGGAGGGCCGCGCGATCTGCCTGCCCGGCAGCAGACCTTACGCAACACCTTGCAGTGGAGCTACGACCTGCTTTCTGAAGCCGAGCAGCGCCTCTTTCGACGGCTCTCGGTGTTCGTTGGCGGCTGTACCTTGGAGGCAGTGGAAGCCCTGTATGACCTGCTTGAGGGGACCCATGCCGCCGTGTTGGATGGGATCATCTCGCTGCTGGACAAGCACTTGCTGTGCCGGGCAGCGCAGCGCGGTGAAGCGCAGGAGACGGGGCGCCTGCTGATGTTAGAGACCATCCGTGAATATGGCCTGGAATGCCTCTCCGCTTGTGGGGGGAGAGAAGCGACCCGCAAAGCCCATGCGGCATATTACCTGCGCCTGGCGGAGGAGGCCGAAATCCACCTCTTTGGAGTGGTGCAAGTCCGCTGGTCCGAGCGCCTGGAACGAGAGCAGGACAATCTGCGCGCCGCGCTCGGCTGGTCGTTGGAGCAAGGGGATGCAGTCAGGAGGGAGACGGCTCTGCGCTTGACGGGAGCCCTGGCGCATTTCTCGTTCATGCGCTGGTCCGTCAGTGAAGGACGCTCCTGGCTGGATCGAGCGCTGGCCAACAGCGAGGGAGTTTCACCTGCTGTGCGAGCCAAAGCGCTCGTCAATGCCGGATGGCTGGCGTATTTGCAGGGCGAGAGTGAGCGCGCAGAGTACCTGTGTTGGGAGAGTCTGGCCCTCCAACGCGAGGTGAGCGATACCCGAGGCATGGCCTGGTCGCTCTATCATCTGGGAGTGATCGCCTACAGAAAGGGCGAGGAGACACGGGCCCGCGCGCTCCTGGAAGAGTGCCGTACCTGCGCCCAGGAGAGCGGCGACAGCAGGAGCCTGGCCTACATCCTCTTGTTTCTGGGAATAGCTGCCATCGAACGAGGTGAGTATGCTGCAGCCCACTCGTCTTTGGAGGAGAGCCTGGCGCTGCTCCGCGCAGCGAACAACAACGAGGATATCGTCTGGCCGTGCTTCCACCTGGCCCGTGCGCTCTTCGCCCTGGGTGAGCAGAGGCGCGCCCAGGCGCTCGTTGAGGAAGGCCTGGCGTTCAGCCGAGAGACGCACTACCAGTTCGGGAGAGCCGCCGGGCTGTACCTGCTGGGGCGCTTTGCCTTCGACCAGGGCAAGTTGGTAGAAGCCCGGTCATCCCTCGAAGAGAGCCTGGCGTTCTACCGAGCCTTCAAAGAGCAGCATCGCGCTGCCCAGGTGCTCTCCTCCCTGGCCAGGGTTGCTCTTGCCCAGGGTGACGAGACGAGGGCCTGTGCGTTGTGTGAGGAAAGCGTGGCGTTGTTCCGGCAGGTGGATGATACCGAGGGCATGATGTACTGCCTGCAAGGATTTGGCGGTACGGCCGCCAGGCAAGGCAACCCAATTTGGGCAGCACGGCTCTGGGGAGCAGCAGATGCATTGCGTTCCGTCAACAGCCCACCCGCTCCACTCCTCTTGCCGTTTGAGCGCACCCAGGCTGAGCGTGCCGACTACGAGGTCATGGTGAAAGCCGTCCGCGTTGAACTGGGGGAGGGCGCCTTCAATCACGCTTTTGCCGAGGGGCAAGCCATGACCCCGGAGCAAGCCATACAGAGTCAAGACCACCCCCTTTCTTCCAGGTAACCTCGATGTGCGAGAGCACCTTTTATTAGAAGGAACGCTATTTCAGATCGGCACCATCATGGCATCACGCCCGGTCAATGGATGCAGGGGATCATCGCGTGGGCAAATCATAACTGGATGTTAAGTCGGTGATAAGTCCAGAGCCTTTCCTCAGACTATACTCGCTCACGAGAGTGAGCTTGAAGCACCTCTCAATTGAAGAACAGGATGTCTACCTGAAGCGCAGGAACAGCTTCTCGAGAAGAAAGGCAGATGAGCTATGGATTCTGATAGCACTTCCATTGGAAATCCCTTTACCGCTACCACCGATCCAGCGCGGTTGTATGACTCTTATCACCGTTTGCGTGAGCAAGACCCCGTCTTTTGGAGCGAACAAACGCACTGCTGGTTTACGTTCTCGTACCCGGAAACGTCTGTGGTCTTGAGCCAGCCACGCTTTGATAAACGGGCCTACCTGACCAGAATGCAACAGAATTTCGGCCCCTCGGTCGCCGACATGCTCACGCACATGCCCTTTTTCATGGAACCACCCGCACACACCCGTACACGCGCACTGCTGGCCTCGGCCTTTACGGAGCAGGCCGTTGGGCAACTGCGCCCACACATTCAGGCTCTTGTGGATACCCTTCTCCAACCCGTCATGGAACAGAGGAGCATGGATATGGTCACCGATCTCGCCAACCCCCTGCCGTTGATGGTGATCAGCCAGATTCTGGGTGTGCCGGAAAGCGACTATCCCGTGTTTGCGGAGCGCTGTCGGACCTTATCTGAGGCGACCGATCCCTTCGCGAAGCCAGAGGTCCACCAGGCCGGAGCGAGGGTTCTGGAAACCTTCCGGGCCTACTTTCTGGAGCTTGTAGCAGTTCGGAGACGCCTTCCAGGAACTGCCCTCCTCGACGCGATCATCCAGGCACATGATGAACAACACGGCCAGTTGAGCGATGAAGAGATCGTGGCGATCTGTATCAATATCATTTTCGCAGGTTCCGGAACCACCACCACCTTGCTTGGGAATCTGATGGGTTCGCTCTTGAGCCATCCTGAACAGTGGTCACGGCTCCTGCACAATCATACGCTGGTGAGACCTGCCATCGAGGAAACTGCCCGCTATGAAACCCCGGTTCAGTTCTTCGGCAGGGGAGTTGCTGAGGATATCACGCTCCGGGAGAAATATCTGCGCAAAGGCCAGCTCGTGTTTGCGGCTCTTGGGGCGGCCAATCGCGATCCAGAGGTCTATTCTGATCCCGACCGTTTTGACATCACCCGCTTTACCGATACATCCACCAGACCGCACCTGGCCTTCGGGAGAGGCTTCCGCTATTGCCTGGGGGCGCAGCTTGCACGACTGGAAGCAGAAGTGGTGCTTGAAACCTGCTTGTCGCGCTTCCCGACCTTGCAGATGGTGGACGCATTGCCCCGCTGGCAACCGGCCCCAGTGGAACGCAAACTCGAAACGTTACTGGTCACGTGGTAGATGAGCACCTTTTTGGAGGGAAAAGAGCATGAATCTGGGCTTACACGGAAAAGTGGCGCTGGTGACAGCCGCCAGCAAAGGGCTTGGTCGCGCATGCGCTCTGACACTCGCGGCTGAGGGTGCGCAGGTCATGATCGCCGCTCGTCATCAAGAGGCACTGCTCCTCACCGCACGCGAAATCGGGGAGAGGACAGGGAGGAGGGTGTACACCTATCCTACTGATCTGAGCAAGCGGGAGGATATAGGGGCTCTGGTGACGAAAACATTGGAGGCTTTTGGCGGCATTGACATCCTCGTTCACAATACGGGCGGTCCACCTGTCGGAACGTTTGCAGATGTTTCTGATGAGCAGTGGCAAGCGGCGTTTGAAACTGAACTGCTCAGCGCCGTCCGTCTCATCCGCCTGACCTTGCCCACTATGCGGCAGCGAGGTGGTGGGCGCATCATCCACATCGTCAGTACATCGGTCAGGCAACCAAGCGAGGGTCTCGTTCTGGCCAATGCCATTCGTCCTGGGGTGGTGGGGCTGGCAAAGACTCTCGCGCTTGACCTTGCCCCGGAGCACATTACCGTGAACACGGTCTGCCCTGGACGGGTCCTCACCGATCGCCTGCGCTACGGAGGAGGTGTGCGAGCCAGAATGGCGCAGGGGATGTCGGAAGAACAAGCCTTGCAAGAGATGGTCCAGGCGATCCCGATGGGACGAGCTGGCCGCCCCGAAGAGGTCGGAGCGCTCGTCGCCTTTCTCGCCTCTGAGCAGGCGGCCTATATCACGGGCACGACGATGGTGATCGATGGAGGATTCGTGCGGAGTATCTGGTAGGGTGTGCTTCGAGCAAGAAGAGGAGTTTGGCAGAGATGATTCACAAACCAGAATCGTGGGCGTCAAAATACGCGGAGCCATTTCAGGACAAGAGCGTCGTAGAGGCCTATCGCCATCGCCCGCCCTATCCGCCTGAGGTCTTCGAGATCCTGGCAGGACTCCTCACCGCTCTGCCTCCGTCTTCCCGTCGCGTTCTCGATGTTGGCTGCGGTACCGGCAACATCGCACGCCATCTTGTAGACCACGTCGAGCAGGTGGACGCGGTTGACTGCTCATGGTTAATGATCGAGCAGGGCAAAGCTCTTCCCAATGGCGACCATCCCCGCTTACGCTGGCTGTATGGGCGCGTTGAGGATGTTGTGCTCGATCCTCCCTATGCGCTGGTAACGGCGGGCGAGAGCCTGCACTGGATGGAGTGGAGCATCGTGCTGCCGCGTTTTCACGAGGTATTGCTCCCAGCAGGGTACCTGGCAATTCTGGATCACGTCATGATACCCGAACCCTGGTCGCTCCTGGGCGAGATCCTGACACGATATCGCACCAATAGCTCTGCTGGGCCCTACAACATGCTCGCAGCGTTGGAGAAGCAGGGCTTATTCCAGAAAGTGGGTGAGAAGACGACCGAGCCAATCTCGTTTGTGCAATCAGTCGAGGACTTCATCGAGTCGTATCATTCGCGCAGTGGCTTCTCCCGGGAGCGCATGGGACCCGTGCAGGCCGAGGCCTTTGACCAGGAGGCGAGAAGCATCCTGCAAGAGGTGTATGGCGAGGGTGTCATCGCTTTTCAGGTGGCGGGAAGAATCGCCTGGGGTTATCCAGGAACTGGATGAAGAAAGAACAAGATGTCGTTGGAGGAATATGTGCAGGCCGCTCCCAAGGCCGAGTTGCACGTCCACCTGGAGGGAGCTATTCAACCGGCAACTGCCCTCGAGCTTGCACAACGCAACAAGGTACCGCTGCCCATTGAAACAGAAGGGGAACTGCGACACCTGTTCGCCTATCGCGACTTTGACCACCTCATTGAAATCTTTCTGATGGTCACACGCTGCCTGAAAACGCGCGAGGACTACGAGCAGATCGTCTACGAACTCGGGGCAAGGATGGCAGAGCAACATATCCGCTATGCTGAGGTGACGGTGACACCAAGCACGCATCATCTGCTTGGCGTGCCGCACGACGTCTACTTCTCCGGCATGCACCGCGGGAGGGCGCGTGTGCAAGATGACTTCCATGTCGAGATCAATTGGATCTTCAACATTGTGCGCCAGTGGAATGATTCCACGCACACGTGGCCCATGGCAGATTAGACCGGCGTGGCGATTGAGGGAAAGGATGACGGCGTGGTGGCGCTCGGACTGGCGGGAGCAGAAGCAGGGGCGCCTCCCGAACCTTTCGCACTCTACTTCGAACGGGCACGCAGCGCCGGATTACATAGCGTCCCGCACGCAGGTGAATTCGCCGGACCAGAGAGCATCTGGGGAGCGCTCACTGCGCTTGGCGCTGAGCGGATTGCACATGGAGTCCGTGCCATAGAAGACCCGACGCTCGTGAACTATCTCGCGCAACATCATATCCCCTTGGACATCACGCCAACCAGCAACCTCCTCCTTGGGATCTATCCTACCTATGTGGCTCATCCGCTGCCACGATTACATGCTGCGGGTATCCCCATCACCGTCAGCACAGATGACCCGGCGCTCTTCCAGACGACGCTCAATGAGGAAGTCACGCGCTTAGCGACCGACTTTGACCTGGATGTTGCTGCTATCAACGACATTCTCTTGAATGGGATCAGATACAGCTTTCTTCCAGCACAACGTCGTCAGGAATTGGAGGCAGCATTCCAGTCAGAACGAGCAATCCTGAAGACAAAGCACTCCTCAGGAGACGGCAGTAATTTGCTCAATATCTAGGTGATCAACTTCTCGGTCAAGCATCGCTTTGTAGGCAAGCAGTTCGTCCTTTGGCATGATCGCGACCTCTACGCCGTAGAGGCGGATGAGGGTAGACGTGGTGAAATCGATCGGCTGATCTTCCCAGCGACCATCCCGATGGTTATAGAAGCGCGGATGGGTGGTGGACTCAGCGACTTCGATGTGCACTCCCTGGTAGTTGAGCGCCAGATAGAGGATATCCCACGAAACGCTCCGGTAGGGCGCCCATTCGCGGATGAGATAGGGGTGGATTTCATCCATCACTGCCTGGAAATGTGGGCTATCCTGCAATGAGGCATATATATCGATATCAACCAGCGGGCGTGTCGCTCCATACGCTTTGGCCGCCAACCCTCCACAAATCTGATAGGGAATCGTGTAGCGGTTGAGCAGGGAGACAATCCAGCCCAGAGCTTGGCCAATTTTCTGGGGATCGTTGGTCACTTCAAGCATGGCATACTTCCTTCGTTTTGCTCCATAGTGTACCTTGTGCGATGCTAGCTGCGTTTCTCCTTTGATCGGAAAGCGAGAGGTTGCTTTACTCCTGTCTCTATAACGAGTATACTTGAAAGCGAGAAAAGACACGTATCAAGCAATTAACATTTACACTTTCCTCAGTGGCCCTGATGGTCCATGTACTCACCTCAGCGAGGAGGAAAGCAATGTTTTACTGCTTCCAAATGATCATCTCCACAAGCAACGTATGCCGATCGGTACCGGAGCCTGGCAAGAAGCGCTAGGCCGCTTTCAACCCCGCTCCACAGAGGGCAATAATCACAAGCTCATTTGAGGCCGAGTTCAAAACATTCTGATTTTCTTCGCTGATCGGTTTCGAACTGGACATCTTTTATCTCTCATTGTAGAGGACAACGCTTCTGCTTTACTCCTTCTCGCTCTGTTTCCCCCTGACTTGCCGCAAAAACGAGCGCTTCCCGGAAGCTCTGCTCCACACACGCGGCACCGAATGATTCCCATTCCTACCAAACTTACAGGCTAACTCCTACTTGCTTGAGATGCCTGCGTCTCCTGTGGCATTTGTCTACATACGAAGCGAGGATGGCATGCCGCATACGTGACGCATGCCGAAAACAGGCCTACGCTCGCAAAGACGGCCGCGCACACCCATGCTGCCCCGGATGCATCAACGGCCTGAAGTATGAAGGAATGACCTCTCATGGCTCCAGAGACCTGGAGGTGCCCAGTAAAGACGCTGACCAGGATGGCGACTCCGAGGACGAACCCGATCTGCCGGAACGTGTTGAAGACCCCGCTGCCTACCCCTAGCCGTGCGCGGGGTATATCGGAAAGCGCGATGATGGGCTGGCTGAGGAACACCAGGCCCATCCCGGTCCCCAGTAGCAGGCCACGCCACGCAATATCCAGATAGGCTGCATGAGGATTCAGCAGGCACAGCAGACCAAAGCTTACTGCGACCAGCAGCAGACCCGCGATTCCCATCACGTGCGGATTGATCCGCCTGCTTAATCTCCCAGTGAGCACGGCAACGGCGAAAGCACCAAACGCCATGGGCAAGAGCGCGTAGGCTGTCTGCATCTGGGTATAGCCCTGCGCATTCGTGAAGGAGAGCACTGCAATCAGATACGCTCCCTGAATGGCAATGCCAAAGAGGAACATCGTGCTATTCGCACCACTAAAGCTGCGGACCGCGAAGAGGCGGAAGTCGATCATCGGCTCGGGCTTTTTCAACTCAATCGTGATGAAGAGCAGAAAGCTAACCACTGCCCCAGCAAAGAGCGACACGATAGGTATACTTGTCCAACCCCAGGTATTGCCTTCGATGACGGCCAGCACCAGGCAGAACAGCGCGGCTGAGAGCGTGAGGATCCCAGCGACATCCACGCGCTGACCGGCGTGTGGATCGCGTGTCTCGGGCACAAAGCGAGCGATCATCAGCAGCCCCACCAAGCAGAGGGGCAGGTTGACCAGGAAGATCCAGGGCCAGCCGACTGTTTGCACCAGGAACCCACCCAACACCGGGCCTACTGCATTCGCCAGGGTCGCACACGCTCCCCAGAAACCAACGGCTGCTCCGCGCTTCTCAGGCGGGCAGATCGCTAGAATAATGGCCAGACTCACCGGAGCCAGTGCCGCAGCGCCGCTCGCCTGTACTGCACGGAACCCGATTAGCCAGCCAATCGCCGGCAAGCCGCTGAACTGCCCAAATGGCTGTGCCAGGGCGCAGCCGAGAGAAGCCAGGCTGAACAGGCTCATTCCCAGCATGAGGAGGCGTTTGCGTCCATACTGGTCGGTCAACCGCCCTCCCGTGACGAGCAGCACCGCAAACACCAGATTGTACGCATTCAAGACCCAACTGACCGCAGCCAAATTCGTCTTGAGATTGGTTTGAATGGCAGGGATAGCGATATTGACAATCGTCAAGTCCAGTGTGCCCATGAAGTATCCGATGATCACCGCGGCGAGCGCCAACCACAATCTCACTGGTTTCCCGCGTATTGTCAGAACAGGGGGTGCTACTTGTGGCGATCCACCTGAAGGAAGGGCTGGTTGTTCAGTTTGTGGCATACACTTCACCTCTTTGTTATGGATGATTGGCTCTTTGAGGAACTGACTATCATCTTTCCCTCTTCTTTTCGCACAAAACTCCAGGCTGGTACTTTGACGCATGGGCGATATGTGAGACAATCAACGGCGCCTTGCCACTCGCGTTCCTGGGAATGGCTGCCACATGCTGAATATGGATAGGTGGTACCATCGCTCCTTGCTCAGCCAGTGCCTGCCGCAGTGCCTCAAGCAGGGGTTCCTCCTTCCATCCCGCAGGTGCTCCGCTCAGGAGTACCTGCAACCGGTCACGCTCCTGCACGATCTGCCACCCACTGACCGGCAGCGTATCCATCACCCGGTGAAACACATGGGGAATTACTGCCACCTGCCCACCTGTATGCGCCGGGAAATGCAGCACCTCCGGCGCGCGCCCCTCAATGTCCTCAAGCAGGGCGAAAGGCCGCCCGCACAGGCAGTGTGTTCGTGAGGAAACGCTGATCCGATCACTCACCTCATAGCGAATAAGCGGCTGCGTGCGGCTGAAAAGGACGGTGAGCAGCACTTTGTTTCCATATACTCCTACCGGGACTGGACGGTTGTGTGCATCCACCACTTCTACAATGACCAGGTCCTCGAACAAATGCAGGCCGCGATGGTACTGACACTCCATTGCCATGATGCCTCCTTCCGTGGTGGCGTACATATTGAAGAGGCGTGTGCGCCAGGTCTGCTCAAGGCGTCGTCTCGTGTCTTCCGTCAGCGTTTCGGACACACTGACGAGGAGCCTGGGGGCGATGTGCAGCCGCCCCTGGTTCTGCTCATCTGCCAGCACGCGCATCATCGAAGGATAGCCTGCCATCAGGTCTGGCTGCCACTCGTTGAGTTGGCGCACCAGCACCTCCACGGGGTCGCTCGCTGACAGGTGGAGTCTCGGCAGCACTTGCCCATTTACTGCGATGGGAAGCTGCGACGACATATGCTCGGGAGCGGTCGAGCCAATGACAGCGACTTTGCTTCCTGGTGTTACCCCGGCCCAGGTGGGGAAACGTGAGAGGCCGACCGAGACAACGGCGCCTTCCGCCGGCCCGCGCAGAAACACGCCGGGCTGTCCCGTGCTGCCGGAAGTGACCATCACCCGGTAGCGGTTGAGAAAGCGCTCCTGTCCACCTGGATGTGCCAGATAATCCTGGATGTCTTGTAGGTGAAGCGCGCGGTCAGTGACGATGTCGTCGAAGTGTTCCATCAGCATCACCTTCGTCAGTACAGGCAGTTCCTGCAAGGGACGATCGGTCAGTCCCCGGTGGAAGCGCTGGTAAAAAGGGGAGTGCGCGTAGGCATACTCGCGGCAGGCCCGGACAGCACGCGCCTGATACTCCTGCAATTGCTGGCGCGTCCACTGCTCATGCTGCAGGTAGGGATCGGGATCGTTGGCTTGCCATGAACTCAGAGGCGGAAAAGCGTTGGTTGACATGGGTAGTTCTCCTAGCTCGTTGGTGTGATGTTGTGGTTGAGATGAAAGAAGTTCGTGGGGTCATAGGCGTGCTTGACCTGCACCAGCCGCTCGTAGTTGGGGCCGTAGCTGGCTCGCACGGCTGCCAACTCGTCCCCCTCACTGCCCAGGAAATTTATGTAGGTTCCACTGCTCGCAAATGGCTCTGTCGCCCTCCAGAGGTTGCGCACCCACTTGATCGTCGTCTCTGCTTCGCGGACCGCATTCTCAGTCCACGAGGCCATGATTTGCAGAGAGTGATACTCTTTGCGCAGTGCAAAGGCGGTCTCGGTCGAACCGACACGGCTGGCTGCGCCGTGAACATGCTGAAGCACGATTAGCGTCCAGGGCGAAGGACGCGCTGCATGAGCCTCGATCATGGCCTCGAATACCTCCTTAGAGAGCGTGGGCAGCGAGTGGGCCTTACTATAGTAGCAGCGCCCGGCTAGGACGAAGGCATCGAGCATCGAGATGAGTTCGAGGTAGGACATGGGACGCACCATGTCGGCCAGCGGATTGCTGGCTGTCCTGAGTGGTTCGAGGAACCGTTCGCCTTTCGTCAACGACCCACAGGAGCAGACGCCGAGAGCCAGCATCAGCCCATCGGGAGTGCTTGCCAGAGCTACACTAGCCGTCAGTTCGTCGGGAGCGGTGCGCGTGAGATCGCAGTACAGGCTCAAGACCTCTCTCGCCTGGGACGGCGGATAGATCAGCATGCCTGCCAGTAATGTACTGACCGGGTGTAGTCGGAACTCGAAGGTAGTGACAATCCCGAAGTTGCCCCCACCTCCACGCACGGCCCAGAACAGCTCGGGATAGTTGGTAGGGCAGGCCCAAAGGATACGTCCATCGGCGGTGACGATTTCGACGGCCAGCAGATTATCCAACGTGAGGCCATATTTGCCCATCAACCAACCGGTGCCACCGCCCAGCGTGAGGCCGGCCAGGCCCGTCTCCGAGGCTGTTCCGACCGGGATGCCTAGCCCGAATTTCTGGATCTCGTGGATGCATTCTCCCAGTGTGGCACCAGCCTGGATGGAAGCGATGCACTTGACCGGATCTACCTGGATCCGTTTCATCGGCGACAGATCGATGACGAGACCTCCATCGCAGGTTCCGTTACCTGCGAAGCTATGACCGCCACCACGCACAGCCACCTCAAGATACTGATCCCGCGCGAACTGCACGGCCCTCACCACGTCAGCCACATCAGCGCAACGGGCAATCAAGGCCGGGTATTTATCGATCATGCCATTCCACACCCGGCGGGCGCTCTCGTAGGTCTCATCGCCCGGCGTGATCAGTTCGCCGTGGAGATTGGCTTTGAAATTGTGAAGGGTTGTTGGATTCATAGTCGTCTCAAACAGAGAAAGATTTCATCCTTTTCTTGCATACAGGAACACATACCTTTGTTCTTTGGCAGGAGAGAGCACAAGCGGGTCTGACTTTACTCTCCTGCATGAGTTATGCTCTGATCTCCTGCAATTCAGGTTCACGACCTGGCTCTTCAGTACAGTCGGCGAAAAGCTCACTTATTTGCTCAACCGGTTTCATACGAGACCTGCGTGCAACAAAGAACTTCCCTATCCTGCTCGGCAGGTAGCTTATTCTGCCGTGATGGCCCTGGCCTACCTGGGCAAGCAGACGCTCTTGTTCTGCCTCGCCCTGCAGGTGTTGACGATGCTCAAGAAGCAGCTTTTCGTGGATTTGGATGTGTGGCATCATCAGTGTACTCCTTTCACCTGTGGAGCATAAGACAAAAACGCGCATTTCACTTAGCACCGACTTATCATCTCTTCATCAAGCATTTTCTGTGTGAGAGAGAACAGAGTGATGTCTCTTTCTTCTCACAGTGCTTTCTTGCCCGCATAGCGGGTTAATGAAAGCCGCTCCATTGCCGCCTGCGCTCCCATTCGAGGCTGTCAACCCAGTCCGTGCTATCAAAGCCCCACCGTAGGGCCGCTCCAGCGAATCCAAGCAGCACAGTGAGCAAGATGATCACGGTCTCCATCGTGCCCTCCTTACAAGTCCAGTTTGCCACTGCTGATCAGATGCTTGAGGAACTCCCAATGGCGCAAGCAGTGTCGCCCGATCGCTGCACCTGTTTGATACCATTGCCGCAGCCACAGCAGGGCAACGATTTCCTCTTACAGGATACGGGAAAAAAAGCGCCGCTAACTTAACGCCGACTTATCATCTCTTTAACAAGGTGTTGCTCTAGTCGATGTTCTCCTCCTGCCATCTCCGTAGAGCGCACAAACTTCCTTCAAAAACATCAGAAAAGAGATATACTCCTGCTTCGGCTCCTTCTCACGCGCTTCCAAGGGCGATACTACCTGCCAGGTCCAGTCATTTTCCTGGATATTCAACAAGGCATATGCTTCACCCACTGTTGCGACAAAGCGACGGACATGCCAGGTGCGAGACTGTTCGTGCAGCAGAGAGCAATGCAGCACCATCCCCCCTTGCCCCACCATTTTAAGACCTCCTCATCCTCAACCCCACTGATGAGAAGAGGACGAACGGGGCACTGCGCCTGAGAGCCGTCTCGGTCACAGGCGAGTAGGCAACAACCTGATAAGGCAATGTTAAGGGCCTGCTAAGTCCTCAGCCCCTTTTTACGGTATCCTTCTGAAAAACAGTGCTTGTCATCTTCAGAGAAGGTGACATCTACCAGGAGGAACAATGCATATCGGCATAGCACTGCCGACCGCTGTCCCCGGCACCAGTGGACACCTGCTGCTAGAGTGGGTGCGCAAAGCCGATAGCGGACCCTTCTCCAGTCTCACGGTGCTGGATCACACGAACAGCGGGAGCTACGAACCCTTTACCGTCCTGGCGGCGGCAGCAGCACTCACGCAGCGCGTTCGGCTGGCCATCATCCTCCCTGGTGGCTCGCTACGCACCACGTTGCTGCTGGCTAAAGTGACGACGTCCATCGATGCACTCTCGCAGGGTCGCCTGATTGTGGGTCTGGCATTGGGAGGTCACCCGCAGGGCTATGCGGCCCTGGGCATCGATCCTCCCTCCCATGGCAAGCTGCTGACCGGCCAGCTCTCGGCCCTGCGTGCGCTCTGGAACGAACGACCCCTCGGGCCAAAACTCGCCCACTCTGGTGGACCGCCTCTTCTGTTAGGAGGACCAGGGGAGCAGGTGGCGGCCCGGATTGCACTGGCTGCTGATGGCTTGGTCGCAGGACAGGATGCGCAGCACTTTGCACGGGCTGCCCGGCAGGTAAGGGCAGCCTGGGCTGGGACTGGACGTCCAGGGCGGCCGCAACTATGGGCAGTAGGTCACTTCGCGCTGGGTGACGATGCTGCTGAGGGAGGCAGGCGCTACCTGCGGGAGTCCTTTGCCTTTGCCGGCCCTTCGTTCGCACAAGAAATGGTGGCACAGCTCCTGGCAAGTCCTGACGCCATCATGCGTTGTCTCCATGCCTTCGAAGAGGCCGGATGCGATGAGTTCGTCTTCTCTCCAACCGTTGCTGACCTGGCGCAACTGGATCGATTGATCACGGTTCTCCAGGGACGAAGGCAAACGTAATCGATTGTCTACACTTCAGCACTACCTGGCACATCTTGTCAAGGAGCGCAGGAACGACCCTAAGGATGATGTGATCAGTGCTCTGGTCTCAGCCCAGCCAGGAGAACGGCCATTTGACGATACAGAATTTACAAGGAAGTTAAGGCTTGGTACATAGTTCGATGGATCACCGATCTGAACTGTCCCCATTCCTTCCAGGTCGTCCCCAATTGATCGCAATAGATGTCAGGCAAAGCGTCAAGCTCTGTGGCTATCTTACAGAGGTCATCAATGGCTACCTCCCCATACCCTAAGAGGTTTTCTTGCTCATCGACCACGCTGGGAAAGCCCTCTTCCTCCTGATGGAAGAGAAAGGCAAAGGTCGTAAATCGAATGGAAGCCTGTACGCTTTCCTGATCATGTTCTGCCCGATAGGAGATGACCGCTAAGAGCCGTTGAGGAGTCATCTGCAATCCAGTTTCCTCATAGACTTCTCTAGCAAGTGCTTCCAACACGCTTTCATGAAACTCAACGCCACCCGTCAATAACCGGTACAATCCCTTTGGATAAAAGGTCTTGGTAAACGTTAAAACACGACTATTTGCACGAAGAATAACCATGCACACTTCGCGAGAGCGATTGTTTGTCTGGCTTTCCCAAAACGTAGGTGACCCAACAGAGACCGTTTCGCTCACGAGAGGATTCCCATAGTGTTGGAAGAGGGCTTCCAGTTCCTTCTGGTGATCAATCAGTTCAGTCATTGCAGTCTTCTTTTCTCTGCTCCAAAACTCCGCTCTCTGTTATTTGCATGGAGACCTGGCCGCATCCGGTGCTCTCTATTTTACGAGTCTGGAAGTTATTACCGCCAGTGTCATCTGAATGCGGGATACGCTAGCATCGCTTCTGCATCAGGCCAGAGCATGCGCATCTTCGTCGCCATGGCACCGATGGTTGCGCCAATAGCCTCCATATGCCCTGCTTCCTCGGTCGTTTGCGCTACTACGTCTGAACGCAGGAGGTGACGCTGCCGATCGGTGGCAGCCACAATGAGTCGGTCGTGCTCCAGGATATGCGACAAGGGGGCCATCTGATACCAGCCGATCATCCAGTACACGCATGCCTCGGCAACAGCCTGCGAAAAGAGATGATCATCGCTTGCCTCCGGACAGCCTTTGACTAACTCCGCACGATACGCTGCCTCCATCTGGCGTGGGAGCGGTTCAGGCATGCGGTAGACACAGCGGCAGGTCGGAAAGTGCATTCTGCCATAAACCCCTTCCTTAAGTGCCTGATCAAACATCCCACCTTCGAAATCCACCAGCCACGGAGTGGAGCCGATAAAGAGGCAGTTATCAGGACACGAATCTGCCTGGATAAAGGAGAGGAAGGGTCCCGGATGCAGCAGGGAGGCTTTCAGTGCCGCTACCTCTTGCTCGACACCACGCGCAGGTGTTACGCCTAACACTTCAGCCGCCTGGTACAATGTTGGTGCAAGCCACTCATAAGTCTGATATCCATCTTCCAGCATGCAGGGACCAAGCGACTCGCGCAGCTGTCTGAACTCGTCGTGTTTCCCAATGGTAGCGGCATGGAGACGACCATGGATTACAGCAAATCCGATCAGGGCAGAAGCTGCCCTGTGTGGATCGGTTCCCATGAGAAACTGCTCCAGGCTGGTCCCGTGTCCCACGTCTTCCATGACCAGCACGCCTCGCGCCGCATCTCCACCATAGAAGCGAGGTCCAAACGTGGTACCAGTGGGAATG
This sequence comes from Ktedonobacteraceae bacterium, assembly GCA_035653615.1. Lineage (NCBI taxonomy): Bacteria > Bacillati > Chloroflexota > Ktedonobacteria > Ktedonobacterales > Ktedonobacteraceae > Ktedonobacteraceae bacterium. The sequence goes on from DASRBN010000035.1 coordinate 29,523, forward strand.
GTGCCTAAGAACTGCAGGCTGGCCCATTCATTGAAGAAGGCCCAGGCAGGCATGGTGGCACGCGTCGGATCATACGGGGCTCGCTCCGTCGATTTGACGTGCTTCACAATCACGCTTGCCGGAGTCTGAGGAAGTCCATCAAGCACAGGGAAACGGTACACGAGCGAGCGTATCCCATCTTGCAGGAGTGCTCCTGCACCGAGACGGACACTCTTGCCAAAAGTCTGGCCAAGCAGGCGCTCGGCTGTCGTCATGAGTGCTTGAGAAGGGGGGAGTGGATGTCGCTGCTTGTTCATACGCTTCTTGCTCTCGCTGTGCCGGCACGTGTCGCCCGCTGTTGCTCAAGAAACAGGAGCGCCTCGCAAAAAGGCGAATGCCGGGGGAAAAACAATGTCTCTTTCACTGAGTTCTTGTTCGTGATCGAGATGCTCAAAGATGTGAAGGGAAATGCCGGCTTTTTCCATCTCGTGCTGGCGCTCCAGGAGTGGCTTGACCACACGATCATCGCGCGAGCCGGCATACACTAAGAGGGGGCAACGCACTTCATCCGGCTCCACCACCGGCCAGGAAACGAGGGCTTGCCAGCAGGCGATCAGGGCAGGGATATTTCTCTGCTCAACCAAGGTCTGTTCCTCGGGCTCCATGTCAAGGCTGGCAAGGTTGCCCTCTCGTTGTGCAGCGAGGATGTGCTGCAACTCAGCGACAATGGGTTCGATGCGCTCTTCGGGATACACACGGCCAAAAAAGCTGCCAGCCACCACCGCGCGGGTAATCCGGTTGGAGCGTGCAGCGAGGTGAAGGGTTTGAGAACCGCCAAACGAGTGCCCCCACATGAGGAAGTGCTGGGCCCCACAGGCATCGGCAACACGGTAGATATCATCAAGCAGTTTTTCGACCGTGTAGGCTCCTGGTTCCGTCGGCAGGTCACTTTCCCCCATGCCTCGCCGATCCATCGTCATCACCTGAAAGTGCTGACAGAGGCGATCCACATATCCCAACTCCTGCCAGATCTGGCGGCGTCCGCCAATCCTGGAAGCAACAGCAGCGCAGGGCCATGCCCCTGCACATCGTAAGCAATCCTCGTTCCATCAGATGACGTAAGAAACATCGCTACTCCTCCGCATGCTGAATATTCTACACGCGCACGTCCAAAGACGTCTTCTTTTTGCGCCCAGCCCCCGGCATCATCGTGAGGTGAGCGAAGAACGCACCCTCGGCACGGGCCTGTTCAGCCGCTGCGCTTTACTCCTCTGTCTGGTAAGAAGTATACTCGAAAGCAGGAGAAGCGACTTATCAAGCACTTAACATCCTGTTGCACCTTGGTTCTGCCTTCCTCTGTTCGGGGGAGGGCGAGCACGAGCGGACACATGGCGGAGCTTGCGCCAGGCCAGGAAAAAGCAGCAGAAGCGCTCGACGTTCACTTTTCCACTCACACATCATCCGATGTGTCTCCTTTACGCCTCCTCTCTTCCTGCCGACCAGCAGGAGTTGCCCAGGCCATCCTCGCACGCTGACGCTTGCCTCTGACCGAAACAGAGACCTGTGAGAGAGCAACCTCTTGTTAAAGAGATGATAAGCCCCTGCTAAGTTCTCAGCCGCTTTTTCCCGTATCCTATGCACGTCCTATGGTGAGAGTTTCGTACGTTTCGCAGAAGAAGGAGGAAATCCATGTTTTCCACATCCATCAATCCCAAGGCTCTTCAAGACTTCAAAGCCAGCCTGCATGGCGACGTGATCGGCCCGAACGACGAGGGCTATGAAAATGCTCGCCGCGTCTGGAATGGCATAGTTGACAGGCACCCGGCCTTGATCGTGCAGTGTGTCGATGTCTCCGATGTCATTGCTGCTGTTCAATTTGCACGTCGTCAAGACCTGACGGTGGCGGTGCGTGGAGGAGGTCACGACGTGAGCGGTCATGGTGTCTGCGATGACGGGCTGGTGATCGACCTGTCTCCAATGAAAGGGATTCAGGTTGACCCAGAAAAGCGCGTGGCACGCGCCGAGGCAGGTCTGACCAGCGGGGAGTTCCTGCGCGCAACCGAGCCGTTCGGATTGGTGATCCCAACCGGAGTCTTCTCCACGGTCGGGCTGTCCGGCCTCACGCTTGGCGGCGGCATCGGCTGGCTGACGAGCCGCTACGGTCTGACCATCGATAATCTTCTTGCGGTCGAGATCGTCACGGCGGATGGGATACAGCTCACAGCCAGCGCAACAGAGCATCCAGACCTCTTCTGGGCAGTGCGGGGAGGAGGAGGCAACTTCGGCGTGGTCACGGCGTTGACCTTTCAACTGCACCCACTGGCACAGGTACTGCGAGGTGGGGTGATCCATCCCCTGGCACGCGCACGCGAGGTCTTGCGCTTTTATAGAGAGTACAGCAGGCAGTGCCCCGATGAACTGACCGTCAACGCCAGCCTGACCACGGGGCCGGACGGGCATCCGGTGGTCATCCTGGATGCCTGCTACTGTGGTGACGATCTCGTCGAGGGCGAGCGTGTGCTGGCACCCCTGCGCACCTTTGGCCCCCCGCTCGTCGATCTGATCCGCCCCATGTCCGTGCTAGAAAGCACGACGCTGTTGGACTTCGTCAACCAGCCCGGTCGATCTTACGCCTATCATGCGGAGGCGCTTCCTCACCTGAGCGATGAGGCGCTCGACACGGCCATCGCCTTTGGCTCCGCGCGTCCCTCGCCCCTCTCCACGGTGGTGTTCTATCAGATTCACGGCGCAGCCATGCGGGTCGATCCTGCGGCGACGGCCTTTGCCTTACGCCACGATCATTCCATCCTGGAGATGATTGCGCAATGGGCGGAAGGGGAGGCACAGCCCCATCTGGAGTGGATTGAGCGCTTCGGGAGAGCCATCCAACCGTTCGCTGAGGAAGGGGTCTATGTCAACTTCCTGACGGACGAGGGGGAAGCCCGCATCCGGGCCAGCTACGGTGACAATTATGAGCGGCTGGTGCAGGTCAAGAACAGGTACGACCCGACCAACTTCTTTCATGTAAACCAGAACATCAAACCGGCAAAATAGGGATGATGAACGTCCCACAAACGAAAGCATGAGAGATGATGCAGCAGGCGGAACAATACACAGGATGCACGAGAGCGCGCCGCCCAGGCGGTCTCTCCGCTCGCGATGGCGCATGACCGGTCCCTGAGACCCTGGCTGGTCCTGGCGGCGGTCCTCTGTGGTTTCTGCATGGTCGTCCTCGACACGACCGTCATGAACATTGCCATTCCCACCATCCAGACCAGCCTGAAGACAGATCTGCCCTCGGTCAGTTGGGTGCTCAACGCCTATAACCTGATGTATGCAGTACTCTTGTTCACCGTGGGGCGCTTTGCCGACCAATATGGACGCAAGCGCCTGTTCTTGCTCGCCATGCTCCTCTTCAGCCTGGCTTCCCTCGGCTGCGCGCTCGCGCCGGTCTGCGGGCGGCTCCCTGGTACGCCCGCCATGAGCTGGCTGATCGGCTTCCGCGCACTGCAGGGCATGAGCGCAGCCGGGCTGACCGGGGTCAGCCCGGCGATTGTGATGGCCGTTTTCCCGCATGAAAAACGTGGTGCCGCCCATAGCGGTCTATGTCCAGCGCTGGCTGGGGCGGCACTGGGCGATTGGCCTCAACATCCTCGGCAACGCCGTGATGTTTGCGGCTCCGGCGCTCGTGGCCACTGCCTGGCTGATTGGAGCGACTGCCGTGCTGGGTGGGATGGCCGGCCCCTGTGGACCATCGCGGCAGCATCCCTGCTTGGACGCAGGGTTCCTTCCGTATTGCAGGGACGGGTCAATGCCGCCTACCGCTTCCTGGGCACCGGGTTGGCGGCGGGTCCACTGCTCGGGGGCCCGCTGGCGCAGGTGTTTGGCCTCCGCTTCGCGTTCATCGTGTGCGCCTGCGATGATCCCCCAGAACCAGATGAGCACAATCCACCCGATGCTCCAACCAATGGGAACCCGAAGCACAGACCAGCAACACTATCGAAGAACAGACACACGTTCACACTCATCTCTGCTTCTTCCTTTGACGATGAAAGGCCGTCCAAGCGATCCTGCCTGGGCAACCGACAGGAGGTACTGCTCCTATTGTCGCACACATGTTCGTGAAGCCTTGCCGTGTGTGATAGGGTGGGTGCAACGAGCCGAGATATCGGCATTTGCCATGAAATGTATACAAAATATGACAGAAGAGAGCATCCTACCAGCCCAGATTACTTTTCCCTACGCCCAGCCATCCCATTTTGTCTTAAAACGTATACACCTGGTGCTTTCTCTCTGCAAGAGAGCCATAGACAACTCCATGCCCCAGAGCATCTGCTAGCCGGTTTTCGCCTGAAAATAGTGTCTGACAGTAGCGACCTCTTGTCTGACAACTTGACGATTTTCTCCGGTGATGTCAGACATCACTTGTGCTCCGAAACACTTATACCATGAAACGTTACGTTCACACACATCCCGTGAAAGCGCAGCCACTTCATACTCAAGCCATCGATTTATCTCGCATTACTCGACGAGAAATATTTCTGAGTTCTCGACCACAATCGCATGTGGGCGGTAACGCTGCCCTTGCAGTCGCATGTCGAGTACGCGAATGTGCATACCTGGAGAAGCTTTTTTTAGCTGCGGAAAACGCTCCTGAGGAGCAACGATACGGACTTCAGCCTCGCGCCATTCCACTGTTACGACCCAGTAATACCCTTTTAGCTCTATTGTTCTAATTTTTCCCTCGAAGCCTAGCACAGCCATTTGCAGAGCTATAGAGAGGTGAGGATGATTCGCCTGCCACGCCCAGAATGGTTGACACCAGGGACGAAATTCGCACAAGGCACAGGTCTCACCAGGGGTAGCGAGTTGTTCAACTGAAGCACATTCCTGTACCTGCTTGATCAATACTCTAGCCTCATTCTCAACAGCGCGACAGGTCTCGGGATCAATCGCTACTCTGTACATGGCTCCTGTGAGCGGATAGGTCACCCACGCTTCCTGTGGCCACTCGCCAAATGTCTCGTACCACAGCAGCGCATAGAGCTGGAGTTGCCGCTCATACCGCGCAGGTAGCTCGTCACGTAACGCAGATTTATAATCGAGCAGACGCAGACCTGTAGGAAGCCTTTCGGCATGATCCACCCTTCCAGTGAGAAGCCCATCGTGGGATTGTATTGGTATCTCGACCAGCACTTTCCCTTCACTTATCTGCTTCATCTCAGAGAGGGGGACTTCCTCCGCTCCCGTTGCACCTCGGTTTTCATACCCGATCCGCCCGCTTGTAAACTGCTTTGTTAGGCGGAGCGACTCGGAAGCGAGAGCCTCTAGTGCGCGATGTATCCGTTCTTCGTCACGAGGAAGCAGTTGTTCACGAGGGCGGCTTTTTTTCTGTTCCTCTTGTTGAGATAATTCGTGATGAAAACGCCGGTGGGCTTCCGCAATGATTTCACTTCGATTATCAGACCTGATGGGATACTCGGTGAGCGATTGGAGCGTATTGTGAAACGCGATGCCCACTCGTGCGGCGTACGCTGTACGGCGCTCATAGCCCTGCGATCGCTCAAAGCACGCGCGCAATCCACAAGTACGGATCATTTCAATGGAGGTTGGCCCAAACGGTGCTTCAGGCCGTCCACGCGGCGGCGTGAGGTCTCTTTGGTTCAGGCACCAGGTGAATGCGGTCTTACGTGAATGCATAGTCATCGTGTCACCAGATGATTGAGAACCCAGAAAGGACGACGCTCAAGGTCAAACGTCGTGTGGACGGCACAGCGCAAACCATGCTTACTCAAGAAAGCTTGCCGCTCATCGCTCGTTGGCCTGGCTTGCAAAGGATGGATGACCCAGATTCCCACCTCGAGGCCTTCCTGGTCGCGCAGGACGCAAGGGAAATACTGATCTCCGACAACGCGTCCGGGTAAGATCTGCCAGCTCGTCTTCGCATATTCTGCAAGCGGAACTGCACTACGGCTCATGTGGGCGGAACTCAACGATGGCTCCTGATGACGAAGTACAAAGCGCAGCAGTGCGGCACCTAATGCTCGGTCCAGTAGCAGGTGAAGTGCCTGGTTGCGATAATCAAACATACAATGATAGCAGGCCCCGCCACAGGCTGGATTTGCACACTGCTCCCCCAACTCCAACGCCTTCTCTAAAATGGGCTGCATATTTTGCTCGATGGCGCGTGCATACCCCGCCCCACCGGGTACGTCATCGTAGAGGAAGACTTCACCGTGCAGGCGGTGATCGAGCCCACGCCGCACCGCCCGAACTCCAACTTTGAGTTCTCCGGGGTCTATTTGCAAGATAATAGCCGCTGCATTCGCAACGAGCACGCCGAACGAATACCAGGCCGCTCTACCCGACGGCTGTTGGAGAGGAGCATCCATCGTCGCTGGCAGATCAACTCCCAAAAGAATGACCTCTGAGACGAACTGGTGACCGAGAATGACCTGGTTGCGGAAATCCGTTGTGTTGGGACACCAATCACCCGCACGAGGCCCGGCGTTTCTTCCGCTAAACGGTGGAACACTCGCTGGATAGCGGTGTGAGCCGGGGTTATCTGGATCGAGCGCACGCCCACACACCGGGCAGATAATAAAGCCGGGAAAGTCGGGATTTGGGCCTTTGTTACAGGTAAAGAGCTTGCCTCGGCGAACTCGGACATAGAGGCTTGGGGCAAAGGGAACTTGTGGCTTGCCCGTCGTAAAGGATGTTTCCCCTACAAGCAGCCGAGGTGGAATGGCGTACCCGCCGCGTTCCCGCCCGCCCCTCTCGTACAATTCACCGCCCCCATTGGGCAATGCACAGTCTACGGTGAAGCCTGGAGGACGCACATAAGGGAGTGCCATCACATGGAAACTCCCGCATTCCGCGCACTGGTCCGGAGCATCCTCGATGTTGTCAACGAGCATGATAGATTGACAATCTGCGCACTCTATCAATGCGCCAGAGGGATGATAGTGAGGATTCGCGTTGTACCGGTCATAGACGCCCACACTTTGATAGATATAGGTATTGGGAAACTTACCCCGAATCACTTCCGCTCCTGGCGCATACTCGGCCAGGGCTATTTTCAGGTCCCGCTCCATACCATCGTTTTCGATTATCTCCCACTCGTCATAGTCATATGACGATTTTTCTGATGGAATGAAAAGGCTCACCACGTCCACCGGGAAGGCATATTTCGGAAGGTAACCAGCCGTGATGAGTTCATGCAGGACACTTGCTTTCGCCTCACCACCATTGACGGTAGATTGCACTTCCCCAACCAGGTCGCTTATCCATGCGCCGAGACGATGGAGAAAGGCAGAACCGACGATCTGTTCGCAGCGCGCAATCAGCGAAGCTCGATGTGTTGCCAGGTATTGCCGTAAACGTACGGCGCCTTGCATATTGGTAAAATCGGCGATGGTACCCCAGGCGGCGAAGAGGCTTCCCTGTTGTGATGCTTGCCTGGACTTGAGCATGGAAGAGAAGAAATCCTGCAAAATCAAGGATCGCACATGACGGCGCGCAATGACAGCATTATTGAGATAAAGAGCTGGAACACGCGGCGGGTTACTGACAATTTCTGGCGGATGCGCGAAGTAATACTGATCGTGAGGACGAAACTGCGCAAATGCCAGGACCGTCGCCAACGCACTTCCGCGTCGTCCTGCGCGGCCTGCACGCTGTTGGTAGTTGGCAACGGTTGGAGGCATATTGCGCATCCCTACGCTTAACAGGCTACCGATGTCAATGCCCATCTCCATCGTGGTTGTGACCGAAAGCACATCAATGCGATAATCATCAGGCTGCTGGTGATCGTGAAAGAGGTCCTGGAACCAACGCTCTTCGTCACGCGCTTCTTTGCCTGAAATCTGTGCTGTGTGTTCTGCAGAACGTAATGGATAGGGATCATCAAACAAGGACGCAGGCAGAGCGTGCAGTGCCGCGCGTCGGTAGAAATTGCGGATAGACGAAACGGGGGTAGGGCTGGTGCGTTGGCCGCAGCGCAGGCACACATCAAAGAGCACTCCACCCATAATGTAGGCACAAGCAGTGCATTGATGAACTGTGTCCCCTAGCGGCTGCAACTCAAATCCATCGATGCGAATGCCATAAGGAACCTCGTTGCCATATTTCTTGCCCGCCCTGTCCAGGATATTTAATCCCTTCAGTGCATTCCAGAGCGGTGTGACGAGCTCGCTCACCCATTTGGCGGCTGCCTCCCTGTTAGGAAGGCGCCCCAGCCTGACAAGCGCCTCTGAAACAGCGATCACATAGCGTCCGAGCTTGCGTTTGTTCTGGAGGTTATACGAGATCGTTTGGCGTCCGTCACCAGGCGATTTGACATATCCCCAGACAAGCACAGCTCGCTCGTACCCCTTCACCAAGTTTTCCGGCCACTCCCACGGAGCGAGTGGACGAGGTGGCAGCAACACATTTTCGGTTGCCAGGATGCGCGTGACAGCCTGGAGAAAAAGGCGCGTCTCATCCTGGCTCAGTTGTGGAAATGCTCCAATGAGTTCTGGTAACACAAAGCGCCAGTACGCCAATCCCAACGGCTCCAATGCAAAATCGCGTTGGGAGAGTTCACGGCGCAAGCCAACGTGAAACGCAGTTTCTGCCTCTTTGTAGGCGGCTTCGTAAGAGGCTTCATCTCCATTGTACATCCGAGCGAAATAGTCGCGGATGCGCCCATTGGTTGGATTGATGCCGCGCTGTAATTGTAGAGCAATGACCTGCTCACGCACCTGCTCAAAAGTCATCGGTTGTGGATGGGGATGTCTTCCCGTGCCTATGCATGTAGTACACGGTTTCGTCTGCACACTCTGCTCCTGACCAATAATATAGGGGCCTTTTCCCTCGTCCTCGGTAGAGCCGGTGCCAGCACAATCAGGGCAGGATAACAGCACGCGATAGACGAGTTGACGAAAGATGTCGTTATGGTGATCATCGCGCAAGTCCGCCGCGAGTTGAGCGGCTTCCTGCCGCGAATCCGTAAAAAGCAGGGTTTTGCGTCCATAATTGGGAGGGGGACCGTAGGCCGCACGTGGCTGAACACGAAAACCATCCTCGGCCACAATTGAGAATGTGCGTGGGCCTTTCGTGCGTAAGGGTTCAATGACTTCCCGTCCGTCCTTCCCCATCTGGCGGTAGTTCCGACAACGCGGGCATTGACTGGGAAATTGACTGACCTGGATATCATTTTCTTGTGCCGGCTCGGCCGGATACACCGGGCGTGCGTAACTATCATGCTGATGCGTGTGCAGGGTGGTCCGGGTTGAGCGATATTCACACGAGGCATAAGCATCTGGTGCCTCAACGCCGAATATCTGAAACTGCTGGATGTCTTCCCGTTTGCCGCTCAGGTCGTCGCTCCAGGGCCAAAGGCTGCCTTGTGCAGAATCTGGAATGCCACCGAGATAGAGCAATCCACAATGTCGGCACGAAAACAGCTCGAGTACCCGTGCTCCGCACTCGCACCAAGGGCGAGGGTCCATGTAGAGCTTCCCGACTGGGCGAGACGCAACGCTGGTCGGTAAAGGCGGTGCAGCGGAGCAGTCTGGGTCCATACAGGCCCAAATACCATAGATCCCGCGGAAAAAGAGATGCATACGCATGGACAGGAGAGGCGGCGTATCTGGAAGGGCAGAGGCGCGTGCAAAACTACCCGCCGCTAGAATTCCTGCCGTGGCCCTCTCGCGCTCCTCAGATATGCTTAATCCCGGCCAGCATTCCTCAGCCAGCACGTCAAGTAAAGTGGCACGACGTGCCGTGCGTTGGCGCACCCAGTCGATATCATGATTCTGCTCGAGCAAAGCGTAGAGGGCCACCTGCGGGTCGACCTGTGTATCGACAGGACCCAGTTCAAGTTCAGAGGCGAGCTGTTCGATGGCAGGCACGGGATCGTTGAGCGAAAAACGCTCATAGAAGCGTCCGAAGGCGTACAAGGATCGAGAAGACGCCTGGCGAGTGGAGGTTCCCCGCGCTGCGTTGCCGGTCCTGATCAGCGTAAACCGACTGGCAGGTTCGCCAAACAGGTCCGAGATAAACTCCAGTAATTGCTCATCAGCATCTGCCGGGACGGAAGCTGTTGTAGCTATGGCGCGAAACTGCGGTGAACCTGAAGGTAATCCCAGCCGTTCTTTGAGACGCCTGACCAGATAGGCGACTTCGGTTCCCTTCGCCCCCGTATACGTGTGCGCCTCATCCAGCACAAGCGTTATACGTGCCTCCGGTGTACTCTCCAGCCACCGTCGCGTGAGCTCAAAGATCCTCGCCTCAATGGGGCGGATCAGCATATACTCAAGCATGGAGTAGTTCGTGACCAGGATGTCAGGGGGCGCGGACTGGATATCCCAGCGACAGAGCATCTCTGTGCTGTCCGGACGCGGCCAGGTGCCAGTATCGCGCAGATCGGCGCGCAACTTGTCCCAATCCTGCCTGAGCTTCTCAAGATAGGCGGCGAAGCGATCTCGCGGCTGCTTGTAGGCCCAGTTTCCGGTGGGTTGCGACATACCGGTATACATACCGAAGTGAATGACGTTCCCCTGCAGGTGTTCTTTCTGCCACTCAGGCGAGGTTCCACGGGCGAGGATACGGCGCAGGCGCGAGAGCTGATCGTTCACTAGAGCATTCATCGGGTAGAGCACGAGGGCACGCATGGCCGCCGGGCGACGTTCATGCCTCCGACTATGGAGCCAGCCTTTCTGGGGATCAAAACGACTTGGACGTTCCTGGTCAGCAACCGGTTCCCACCACGGGGCCTCCCGCAAAATATCTGCCAGAATGGGGAGGAGAAAGCTTTCGGTCTTTCCAGAGCCTGTCCCGGTGGCGACCAGCAGGTTAGGCTGATCTCCGTAAGCGGTCAGTAGAGCTTCTTCCTGGTGGGTATAGAGGGGAAAGCGGTCAATGGGCACGCCATGTTGCACCAGTGCAGCCAGCCCAGCGGGAACGCTCTGCGGATACAATGCCTCAAGTTCTGCGAGTTTATGTGCTGTTGGAAATGCTGGGATTGCTTCAATAAATGGGGCTTGAGCAACCACTCCCCGTTGGCGGAGGATCTCCCCGCGTTCAGCAAAGATAGCAGGATGCGCGATCTTATAAGCCGTTTCCAGGTATTCGATCATCGACTCTTTGATGTGTTCGAATGCCTCACTTGGTGTGAGATGCATAGGAAACCCCTCCTTGCCTAACCGCTCGCGTGTTCTGCTCCAGAACGGCCTACTGAGTTGCCCCTACTAAATGCTCCCAGGTGGTTTCTCTTGTCCAACGCACATAGTCTGGATACCTGCTCGCCCTCGGGATAAGCCAGCGATTGACGGCAAGCGTCCCGATGCTCGCCGCAGAAGAGCGCACAGCCGCTCCAACCTCTGCTTCCCCGCGTAAACACTCTCGCCAATTAGGAACGAGAGGAACTCCATAGATTTCTCGACTGATGCCGTGTTGAAGCATGTGAGGGTCGAGGCCAACCCGGCGCAAAGCCTCGCGCGCTACCCGTAGGCGCCAGTTTGGTCCTTGTCCGAACTGGTGTCCAGACGCGTAAGGGTGCCCTTCACGGCGGAGAAGCTCCCGCATCAGCAGGAAAAGCGGCTGGGGAATGTGAAAATGCCCCCAGCCGGTGGTCTGCCCAACGTGGACAAAGTCTACCGTCCCCGGCAGTTTGAGGCGGTTGTAGAGGGAGGAGCGCCCGAGTGCCGAGGTGACGGTAATCAGCAGGAGTTGTGCATGTTTATATTGCTGGCTGATAATGCCGCTCCGATGATTATACTTGGCGGCAAAAGTGTCGCTGACTTCTTGAGACGCCATCAACGCTGCGGTAACCTTTCCCCCGAGCAGCAGGGAATAGGGGGGCACTGCTCCAACAATATGGGCGTCCATCACGTGTACAAGCTGCTGCCGCCGCTCATCAAGGCTCCAGCCAATCCACGTATCACGTGCCTTCAAGTTAAACACGGGGTCGGTGAGGGCAAAGAGACCGAGGAGCTTACCATTAGCGCGATCGCGGACAAGAAAACGCATCCGGCGCCCATACCCCCGTGAGACAGGCACCGACCATAACAACGTCGCGAGGCGAAATAAAGCAGCATCTTCGGTATCCGACGAGACGAGAGAGATCTGAGGCTCAACAGCCTCAGGAATAACTTCGTGGCCCTCAGCAAAATGTGGCAGAAGGGCGCGGCCATAGCGAGCAAGAAATTGCTGCTCGCCTTCTCTAAACGCGGCCCTCTGTGCTGCATGACGGGCGCGCACAAGATCCTTCGTATAAATCTGCTCTCTCCCATCCGGTGATGGACTCAGTCCAATAAGAGCGAGATGCGCTAGAAGTTCCACTCGGATGCGTTCGCGCAACTCAGCTAGATCACTCTCTTCAATGCAACTATACTCTTCACTCTGTACCTCATCGGTAAGCTCCCTCAATTGCGTCACCATAAATGAAGGACTCCAATCTTCCCCTAAGTCGTTTCCTACATTCTAGCAACTCCTTTCGCCGTTTGTCTATAGCTCTGGTATAAGGTCGATACGCATTAAGCTGGCAGTATTGCCACGCAAGCCACCAATAAGGGTCTGTCTAAGCTGCCTGTTGATTCTGCAGAAGGTATACAGCGCCACTTTCGCAGCCACCGGCTACATATGTGTGAAATCCGCCGGACGCGTGTATTTATCGTTTCAACCTCTTTGTGCGTTCTCTCAGGAATCCTCTTCTCCCGAAGAACCATACCGCAATACATTCTCCACGTAGAGATCGATCAGGTGGAAATAGTATGGCGAGACGGTATATTGCTTGTGACGCACAAAAAGCACCCCCATTGTTTTCAGAAGCTCTTCTTTATCAAAGTGTGAGCTTCCCTGCATGATCTGGAAACGCCTGACGAGATGCGCTCGTGCTTGTCCCTGGAGATTCATGCTTGTTGGAGAACCTACGAGAAAGGCATCCGTATCATCATACCAAATACCCTGATAGAGTTGAACATTTTCGCCTCTTTCAGGTAAAAACATTCCCAGGTCGTTATAAATCCTCGTGATCAGTCTGCGGTGGTATTTCCCCTGGCTCGTTGCTTTGCTGTCAAAAATGCGGGCAATCCGTTCCAGCCATTCTCCGCTCGTTAACTCTTGATAGGTGAGCATAGGATGTGTCGCAGCTACCTCTTCTAAAAAGGCATCATAGGCGAGCAATTGCCTGTAAAAAGCCTGAGAGTCCCGAGCTTTTCTCGTGCTAGGTTGCTTGCTACCATCCAGGAGACCCTGTTGCATCATCTGCTCCAAGGGTAAGAGTGTCGTAGACCGCTCTTGCTGAATCCTCTCATAGTGTGGAGCTAACTGAAAGTATTTGACAGGATAGGCCGTGGAATATTGTTCTTGATGTCGCTGCTCGATAGCATCGTAGTCGTAGAAGATACGTTCTTTTAGGTTCTCGATAGCGACGAAAAGATCACGGCCCACAATGATATCAAACTCGGGTAGGTCCTTGACCTGCCCCTGCTCTGAGATGCGCTTTCGTTCTGCGAGGAGCTTCTCATATTGCTTATCCCAGTCAACCCCCCATCCCTCGAGCATCTCATAAAATGGCTCGCTTTGTGCTGGGTCTCCTAGATCGATAAAGTGCAACTGCTGTTCTGCAAACCAGAGCGCTGTTGTGATGGTATCGCCGTCAAAGGGCCTCCGACGAACAAATGCCAGTTCATCAGGGATAAATGGCAAGGGGTAACGCGCCGTGCCATGAATGATGGCGCATTTCAGATAGAGTTCGCTCAGTACTACGTCAAGATTTCGCTTAAAATCCTTATCGGACAGTTGAAGCATGGAATAATCGAGATAATCTCCACCTTCTAACGCATCAGGGTCGTTGGTATTGACATTGATGGACTGTTTAGGAACGTTGGGATGCTCCCTATAGAGTGGAGGGTAGGGATCATCCCGGCCAAAGAGGAGCCCATCCTCCTCAAAATCTTCTGCCGCCGCATCCAACAAGACGATGACTCCTCCCTGCGGTGCAGAGGCAATATCATCTAAGGCCGCAAAGCGGAGCGCGGGGTACATGCCTTGAAAGAGATCAAGATAGGCGTCGAGGCTGTGTGTGCGTCTCAAGCGATTATCATAGATGCCTACCTCAGTCAGTTGCTGTACAGCTATATCGGCTGTTTTGGATAAAGGCGCCAGCGTGAAGTTACGTTCTCGCAGATGGGCGACTATGCCTACCTCTCTAAGACTGACAATAAATTGCTGGGTGAAGTCAAAAACGATCTTGCCTCTACCTGCATTCACATCACGCAGGTCGTGATACTTGATCTGCACCCGTTTACCCGGAAAGGTAACAAGGCTATAGACTGGCGATTCTTGCTCAACTGCTGCCGTCGTGAGATGGAGCAAAACGAATCTGCTTCCAACTGCACGCTTTCCAAAGAAAGGGGTCCCTGGTCGCAACGGCGGAGTCACTTTGCCAAAACACCTGGCGTGAGGAATGACACGAAACTCTTGTGTTGGAGCGTCCTCACTATTAGCCGGAGCACCGCTCAACTCAATTTCCACGCAATAGTGAAAGTCACTGTCCTTCCCACCTGGACGTGCATATACATAGCATTTGTCCTGGCCGACGAAGCGGTTCGTCTTATCGCCTCGGAAAAGCCTGAACTGTAACAGTTTGAGCAGCACATGCAATGGTAGGTCGCTAAACGCTATCTCCCGCCGAGGAAGGGGAGTACGTGGTTGATACCAGGTCAGGACCAGTTCACTGACTTCGGCCTCTCGCGGATAAAGAACGTAGACCGCCCATTGTTTATTCAGCGCCCCATCAAGGGTATCATACTGAAATGACCTGTAAGGAAATTTGATTTGATCGCGGATGGCGTTGTGAACGCGACCAAAGTCAGCAGCATTCTGGGAGCGTAACGCTTTGGGAATGAGATAGCGCACGAGCCGGAACCGCTCTTCGAGCAGTGCATAATTTTGAGGGCGCTCGATAACTAGCGTGGTTGTCTTCGCCGTGTGTTGTTTGGGGTGAGCCTGGGTTGTTTGGGTTGTCATGCTTCGTTCTCCTCTGCTGGACGTAACGCTTTTTTGAGGTCGGCAAGGAACATCGTGAATGCAGCCTGGTAAGAACTGGGGGCTTGACGATCAAGCGCGCCTTGCACAACGATGATCGCTGCCTCGGAAAAGTCCGTGACCTTTCGAAATTCGCGGGTATAGTATCCTAGTGGTCGCTCCTGCCCGCTGACAAGGTTGATATAGATGAGCTTACCATCGGGTCCGACAGTGTGCCGAATACGATCGAGCTTGTCTTGTGCGTGCCTGGTAAAGGCTGACTCGTTCAACGACGGATGCCACAGCGGATCGTCGATGGGAAGGGAAAAGCGATCAAGGGTGAGGTCGTTGTAGTTTTTACAATCGATGAACCAGGGCTTTGTGTCAATGCGCAGGTCCGCAATCTCGAAAAGCGCATCAGGTAGCGATTCTATCGGAATACCATCCTTCTCCAAAAGCGCGGTAACCGCCTCCTCTCCGATTGCTCCAGCCAAAATGGCTTGGAGGCAATAGGGGGTGAAGAAATGAGAGCTTGGATGATCGAACTGTAAGTCGTACCCTTGATCGAGAAAATGGTCGCGAATCACGGGGTTTTCCGCGACAATGGCATAAACCCCATCCAGGTGGAAAATCCGACTACCAGGTACCGCGAGCGCAAGGGGCAGAAGGTCAAGTTCAGGTGTGAGATTCAATCGACCATGCGCATAATACGGGGAAGAAGCGGCGCAATGGTAGCGACTCACCACCTCTGCATGAAAATCATGCCGGAGTACTGCCCGGCGCAGCGCTTCCCAGTCATGCCTGGCTTCCAGGTCTTTCCCCTGACTGCGAACTAATTCGAGCCGGGTAACTAAAGTCTGAATCGCTTCCCGACAAGCATCGTTTCTGGCTCGTAGACGCGTGTCATGTCGACGGCGTGCCTCGCGCTCGAAATCTGTTGTCTTGCGTGCAACGTCAGTAAGCACGGATTGGAGGTTGGCAGAGGTAAAAGGCGCATGCTGCTCTCTGATCGCTTCATACCTGTCATCCATAAATGCCTGGAATGCACGGAAGACTTCTGGACTGAGCAACGCAACTTGAGCAGGCGTCTCACCCCAGGTCCGTTCCACACGGCCCAATGCTTGAATAAAGATGGCAAGCTGATTCAGGAGACAGTCCTCCGCCGTCGTTCCCTGCTGATAGCGTACATTCCACTCTCCAGGTCGGTTGATGGTACTGAGAACCTGGCGAAAGCGCGCCTCAGAAATCAGTTTGGCGCAGAAGAGCTTTGCCTGATACCACACATTCTCCTTCCGACCAGCGAAAACATCGTCGAAGGATTGCTCCTGTGGATCAGGATTCGTGAAAAAGTAATAGGGAGCCTCGAGCAGCCCAATATGCGTGAAGTCCTGTGCTGGCCCGCCTTTCTCGTTTGTGTACTGGAGATTGACGCCATTGCCAGCGGAGAGATACTGGGTGACGACGATCACCGGATCCGCCGTCCAGAAGAGCCGCGTAAAAGCCTGTTCGGCTTCTTTGCTTTGTCGCACTTGTGTAGCAAGCTCGGCATTAAAAAAGACCACGGTGATTTTGCGTTGAGCTATCGTGAGCCTAAAGGCATCGAACCAGGGGGTATCGGGCAATGGCTCGACCTGATAGACACCTGCCTCCTCCCCGTGACTGGCAAAAGTGGTAAAAAGAAGTCGTATCTGGTGAAAAGAATTCAAAAAGAGCAGTTGCCGAGGACGCTCGCCCCCGTGATCAAGCAGCCAAAACAGGCTGGCGCAAAAACGGTGCATGCGCTGGCTCCGATGTCCACCCGCATCCTTTTCAAATTCATCATCGTGTGTCACCGCTTCCAGGAACTGAGACAGGCGTTCTTGAACAGGATCAGCCTTGTCGAGACCATCGACGAGTGCGACACTCATCTGGTGACCTCCTCGCTGCTTTGCCTTCTGCGCACTCATGAGTTGGATGTCGGAGCGATCCTCATCGGTCGTAGGAAGCAGGAGGTCCTGTTGGTCGAACCAGTCAAGATCGAAATGATGAATACAGCGTGGCAGATCGGCAGTTGCCGAGAGGCCGAAGACAAGGAACTTCTCTGCGAGAGCATGGAGCAAGTTTTCAGGTGTTTGCAGCATCTGATAGTATTGTACTTCAACCTCTTCGTTATCGGTACGTTGCTCAAGGTCACTAATGTCGAAGAGATCATATCCTCCACTGAGCAGGCTTCCACGCTGGGTAGTCTGCGTTTGTTCTTGACGAGGTAACCGTGGAATGACGGCAACTTGATCGAAAAAGTCCGTATTATTAAAACACTGGCGCAGGATCTCCCAATAGCGCACTTCTTCATCACGCTCCATCTCTTTGAGCAGCGCGATGGTACGCGTCGTGGCCGTTCCAACAGCGTTAAAGAGCCACCGTGCCGCAACCCAGTTCGGTTTGCTGCGCTGCATCTCTAGCTGGAAAGCGCGCTCAGTTTGGTTAATATAAAGCGGATTGGTGCTGATCACATGCTGCGTGCGAAACACTGCCGGGGTAAAACGCTGGTTTGCTGGCGTGGGTGTTTTTTCCAGCGTGAACTGATTGATTGTCGGATAGCTCAGCCCTTTTCCCTGCACGCCATCGATGATCTCGACGATCTTTTCGATACGTTTGCGGATATTGGGGTGAAGGGGAAAATCAGCTTTCGGGAGCTTATGATGGGCCATCGCCCGATAGAAGTGTGCCATGAAAGCAAAGGGATCAGTGATCTGGGGGCCGCGGCAAATCAATGTGACAAGATCGTGTTCGAGGAAATCAAACTCATCGAGAAAAACGACCAGGCGTTTCTCGGCAGCAAGATCGGTGAGGCTGCGCATCTGCGCACCGTCGAAAAAGCCATAGTAGGCTTTGTGGAGCGTCACCAACATAATGCGGACTTCAGAGCGGCGGCGAAAAGGAATGGCCGGGAAGAGTGCCTCGACGATAGGGTGACTTACCAGCCAGGTATAGACCTTGCCCTGCTCATTTTCATCACGTGTGACCTGAAGAACCCAGCGGACCGCCTGGAGCACTATCCGCGCTTGCGCATCAACGTACCTGGATAGCCAGTCCGGCAATATCCGTTCCTCTTTTGTCATCTCAAGCACTTGCTGGCAGGCACGACGAATAGCAACGATTTCCAGGCTTTTCAGGCGGCTTTTTTGGCGAGCCCGCGCGAGGTAGGACTTGAAGCGAGGATCAGCGAGCAATGCTTCAAAGGCCGCTCGCTGGGTCAGAAGCACTTCCCGCACGACCTCGAGATCACGCCGTAAGATGACATACTCTCCTGGCTTGAATCGCGCTGCCATTTCTTCGAGCAGTTGTTTACGGTTAGCCATATAGATGAACTTGCGATCAGGATTCGCATGCACAACATCGGGAATACTGCTGCTTTTGCCCAGGCCTGTTGGCCCCAAAACAAGTTTGAGGCCATGCTCATACGCATCAATCGCACGTTGATAGTAACCAGGGTATCCTGTCATGACAGTGCCTTTCTCACTGGAGGCAGTTCCTCCAATGGGCTAATGAGAGTCAGAGGTATTGCACCCAGCATACCGTTCCGTTAGCTGAAGTGTCTCAGTAGCGATAGCTTCCCGTAGTTGGAGAGGGGAAATGACTTCTACTGATGCCCCCCATTGAAGGATCCAGGAGACCATTTCGAGAGGCTCGGACACCTGAAATGTGACACGACAGCCTCCATCTTGTTGTGGTATCACACGCTGGCTGGGATGCCAGAACGCCTCCTGTACAAGACGTGCGGTGTCGCCAAAAAAGAGCAATTCTACCATCTGAGGAGGAGTATCACGCCAGACCACTCCCCAGGCTTCTGCAAACATACGATTAGGATTGAAGCTGGAGGGGATGTCGAACCGCTCATTGGTTAACTCGGCAGCAGCAATGCGATCAAGTTTGAAGGTGCGGATTTCCCCACGCAGTTCATCGAAGCCAATAGTATAGCAACTATTCGTCGCACCATAGGGTTCAATGCAGTAAGGATGAAAACGCCGCTCTGTGGGAGTCCCTTCACGATCACGGTAATGCAGATAGACAACCCGTCCCTCGGACCAGGCCTGTGTCATCGTTTCTAACACGGCAAGATAGCGTTCATGCAATGGCAGCGACCGCTGCAGCAGGGCGGCCTCCTCGATATAGCTCGAAAAGCGGGGGGCGTCATCCTGCACAGCATTGGCGAGCTTGAGCATAACCCTCTCTGCATGGGGATTACGATCACTCTGATGGCGTGAAAGCAAACGGCATGCCAGGGACAACGCCAGCACTTCATCTGGCGTCAGTCGTAGAGGGCGGGTCGCCTGATGAAAGCTTATCTTGTAGCGCCGACCACGTTTGTGTATATCTACTCCTGTCGATGATAAGCGGGCCAAATCGCGCCGGACCGTGCTAACATCAACCTCTAAAGATTCCGCCAGTTCACTAGATGTGAGACCCGCTGGATGACGACGCAATAGCGCTTCAAGTTCTTCAAGGCGTGAACCGTAAGCTTGTTCCATGTAACACTCCCCTATTTGATCTTTAGCTCTGTTTATTATACCAAAAGCGCGCAAAAAAAGCAACTTTTGCGCGCTTTTTGAGACCTAGAATATATATCGGTAGCTAAACTTGGATTCTCATCAGGGAAGCAAAAAAAATTATACGTAAGGTTAAGAACGGCTGATAGCTGCACCTGCATAGGGTATACTAGAGCAGATTCTCAGGGACTTCATGGGTCAGAAGGGAGAGCGACAGGTGCTTGACCACACCATAGCGAGCTTCTCTGCCTCTCCAACCTATGTGCGCGATCAGGGTGTGCAGCACCTGGTGGCCTCGACGCGAGCCGTGTCATTCCGGTGGGTCGGTCACATGGTATGTATCGAGGTCATTGGCATACCAGCGCTGAAGTGCCAGATTTGCGATGAGCAGAGCTATGACCTTACCTTGCTGCACGCATCGAAAGCGCCTTGCGTAGATGTGTCGAGCGGAGAGACCTGCGAACATCGTATCTGTTTGAACAACTCGCCGCCGAACTGACAATGGATACATTGCGTTGAGGAAGAGTGAGCCCAGGTAGCCACTTTTTCAATGATCTGGGCAGGACGGTACGTAAGCAGAAGGCAAGAGAGGCAAATTCGCGTGCCAAATCGCCTGCGGCCAATCACATCCTGCCTCAGCGGGATGACGAGAAGCACCTCCTGATTCGTCCTTTTTTCTCCTGTATCTGTGCGGAAAGCAGTCGGCGCGTCTTTTCGCCTTGTCATCTACGCCGCTCCCAGTCGTGCGGGCCAATGAGAGGGTCTCTTAGAGCAGAAGGGTCTCAGCTGGAATCTGCCTCTTCTGCGCGGCCAGTAGCATAATCTGCTTCAGCATAGAGGAAGCAGGCTGTTTACGGATGTGCGGCAGGTGGGCGACGATCAGCAGCTTATCCCTGGCCCGGGTGACGGCCACGTTGAGCAGGCGCATGGCGTCAGACCCCCATCCTTCACGCAGAAAGGGGGCAATCCTCAGGTCAGGCGCTTCGACAACATCGAAGATGACGACGCGGAATTCCATCCCCTGAAAGGCATGGACTGTCCCCACTCTGCAATAGATCTCCAGGTCCTTGCCCTGCATCCGTTCCTTGATACATTCGCGCTGGGCTGTATACGGTGTCACGATGCCGATGTATTCCGCATACCGCTCGTTTATGGGGACACTAGAAAGGACTTGCTTTGCCAGGATGAGATCAAGCTCGGCATGGTACTGGTTATAGCGCGACTGGCCATTGTCCGGGTGATACGCTCGCGCGCGTTTGACATTCCCAGTATCATAGAGCACAACGGCGTGTTCAGGCTCTGGTTGATAGGCGCGCCTGGGTGCCAAGGGGTTGCGATCCTTGAGCCGCCTTTGATAGACCGGACCGCGAACCAGGTCGCAGATGTCTCTGTGCATGCGACTCTGATAACGGAGGAGGATGCAGTGGTGCGTTCCCTGCTCCGCCTCCTCCAGGGTGTAGTGCCCGTGAGCGAACACGTCGAGACCGAGCCAGCGGTACACCAGGTCATCCTTGAAGATACAGATGGGTGCAAGCTGCTGTGGGTCGCCAACGATGATCAGGTGATGCCTGGCGCAATCAGCCGCCACTTTTACCGCTGGCGGTGGGGCCATCGATGCTTCATCAACCAGCACGACATCCCATTCCTGGGCGAGGAGCACCGGGTTGAGGTAGAGCGCGGTGAGCGTTGCGGCGATGATTTTGGCCCTCTCCACAGCCTGCCGTTCCGCTTCGCGCTTCAGATCCGCGACCTGCTGATCGAGGCGGGCCAGGGTTCCCTCAAGTGAGGCTACCTCCTGTTCCCAGGAGGCGATGTCACGCTCGATCTCGGCAATATGCAGGTTGCCTTCAGCCAGTTCCTGCGTCAGATCGTTGAGTTGCCTGGTCAGCGTGTCCTGCTGCTCTACCGCGTGGATCGGTCGCGCATCACGCGCTTGTTCCCAGTATGCGATAGCAGGAGCAAGGCTATCCCTTCGTTGCCTGGCTTGTAGATAAGCATCGATATCCTGCCTTTGCTCCTGCTGAAGCTCTTTGATCTGCATGGCAAGGTCATGGAGCTGAGTTGCCAGCGTTTGGACGGTTTCCTCCAGATCCTTTTCTCGCTCGCCCGTCCATACCCCAATCACGAGACGAATCACGGACGGATACTTCCGAAGGTGTTCGAGCTTCCTGTAGGCAGTCTCGTACCGTATCCATTGCTCCTGGTAAAACGCTTGCAACGGTTGCAACTGGCGATCCGCTTCTTCCCAGTCGGCTCTGGTGTCTTTCATGGTCTGCTCTTCTTTCGCATACTGATCCAGGTGCAGTGAGAGATGCTCCAGGATCGGGGCCTGCCTCGCATGCTCCTCAGCTTCCAGGTCGGCCAACGCGCGCTCGGCTCGCTTACATTTCCGCAGTAACTCAGCGGATCGCTGCTGCCACGCCTGCACTTGCTCAGGCAGTTCCTCTCGAGATTCGGTGAGTTGCTTAAGCAGGGTTGCGCGCCTGAGTTCCAAAATTGTCATCTCCTGGCGATTGGACGCCACGCGGTCGGCCACAATGTGTGGCAGGGTGACGGTACGATAGTCCTCTTCTTCGAGTTTGGCCAGGTGCGGATTCCCGAAGCGGATCAGGCGCTGCCCGTCGAGCCACTGCCCCAGCCTACATGCACGAAGAAAATGCGCCAGGCAGATGACGGCGTTGTCGAGCGAGACGTTCGTGTGTGAGACGATGAGCACCCGAGAACCAAAGAGCGTGGCGTGGAGCAGGGCAATGGCGGCCAGCACGTTGGTCTTGCCAGTGCCTGGCGGTCCCAGGACGACCAGCAATGCGCTTGCCAGCGCACGCCGGAGCGCCTGGCGCTGTGCCTCGTCGGGGACGAAGGCATCCTGAATGGTATCGACCAGGTGCGAGGCTGCCTCATCATCGGGGCAGTCGAGTACACCGAAGAGTTTGAGCCCTAACTGGGCCGTGGTCGCTTTGCGAAGGAGAGCTTCTTTCAGTTTCCTGAGCTGGAAGCCACAGTCCACGACGAGCTGCGCAGAGGTCAGCGTGCTCTCCATGAGTCGCCGCGTCACCGTGATGATCACAGTATCCTCTTTGGTGCCTGACAGTTCGACCGGGAGCGGATTAATGAGGTCTGCACTGGAGAGCCTCAGGTCGGTTCCATCGGGCAGATCCCAGCGCCCTTTGACGAGCGTGAACGCATAGCGATAGCGTCGGTGCTGCTCATATAGCAATTGGCCATCGGTCACCGCGTAGTGCCTCTTTCCGGCGGACAAGGCGATGGCCTTGTCAAGAGCCTCCTCCATCTCTGGCCGAGGATCCTTCTGTGGACGAAAGGCATTCGACATGAGCTATGTGCTTTCTAGGTTCCTTTGATGGGCTGTGGAGCATGCCCTTAGCCACAGAAGCGCCGCCCGTTAGCACAGCTTCAAAGGACATCCATTGCTTTGTCAACCGATACATCAGCGGATGTAGTGACCAAAAATGATGTCAATGCGGTTGTGGCCAAGGCAGCGACTGACATACAGAGCAGCATCGCGGTCCAGGTTCGCTGATTGCAGCCGACCTGTTAATGGCGGCAGCGGCTTGCCGGAGAGATGCTCATAAAGTTGCTGTGCAAACTCTCGGCGATAGCTGTGAATGTCCAGATTGCCGGAAATCTTCGTAAACACATGCTCGCCGGGAGAGCGACCAGTGACTTGCGAGAGAACGGCCTGTTCGCGGCCAGGGAAGACAGGCACCTGACGATCTTTGCCCCCTTTGCCGTGTCTGACACAGACCACCAGGCGATGATCACTCGGTCGAGGGTAGACCTCATGCACACGGAGGTCGCGTAGCTCCTCCCGCCGCAGCCCACAGGCTAAGCAGAAGTTGATGACATGTTGCCAATTCTCCGGGTTAATGTGTTTGTCGCGGATGGCGGGCCAGCGGGAGCGTGTGATATCTTCACGCCGCCGTTTAGGTAATTCTACGCAATCGGTAAGCGTGCGATCCTGAAAGAACATGCGCAATGCAGAGCGCTCGGTTGCCAGTGTCCAGGCACTATAATCTCGCTCGATGCGTTCCAGCAAGTAGAGCGAGGCCAGTTCGTCAGCCTCCAAGTCGATACGAGCCAGGTCACGGATATTGTGCTGATCGCGCACCCAATCG
Source organism: Ktedonobacteraceae bacterium (assembly GCA_035653615.1). Classification (NCBI taxonomy): domain Bacteria; kingdom Bacillati; phylum Chloroflexota; class Ktedonobacteria; order Ktedonobacterales; family Ktedonobacteraceae; species Ktedonobacteraceae bacterium. The sequence goes on from DASRBN010000035.1 coordinate 53,176, forward strand.
ATGAAACGCATCACGATCTTCTGATAATTGTTGCGCGACTCAAAGGCATGAATCTTGTTGTCGGTGAAGGCAAATAGGGACTCTCCGCGTGCGCGGGCCTCATCCTTGGCTGTCATTCGTTTCTGATGATCCGCCATGAGTGTATTGAGGCGCTGAACGGCGGCATACTTGGCTCCAGGTCGTTTGCCCATGGCGTGCCCTCCTATTACTTCTGCTAGGAAACCATAATCGAGTTGAGAAATTTTCCGAAGCTCGACACTTATCCGCAGGTACTGATGACGCTCCTCGATCCTTCTTTACCTACTCCCCTGTTTATCCGTTCATCAATTGAACAGCTGCCGGGAACACCCAAACCTCTTTGGGAGGGATATCTCTCTACCAGTCCCGTCATCCGATCCTGCCAGAGGACTCTCACCGCTAGCAGGCACGCACTCCAAGGGTGCCCTACGAGAACGTCATGCCAAATCGTCGTGGTGCCTCAGAACTGCTGAGGTAGCTAGGCTGCGCCAGGTGCGGAGCGAACCAGATCATTGAGGCGACCTGCACCAGCTCGTAAGAGGGGAGCCACGCCCATCATGGCCACCGAGAAGGGTGGCTGGCAGATGCGGCCCGGTTGCTTGTGAAAAGCATCTGGTCGGTGTTCCAAGAACTGCTTGCCACGGCGGAACCACGCCTCGTCGTTTCACCACCAGCGGACTTCCCAGCCGCTAGCACAGTGAGGTGACGATCGACCTGAGCCTTTCCAGGGGTTGCCCCACTGGCACAGCGGCCCGTACTGTAACTCCCTTTGGGCGAAGTCATACCACAATAGTATACAGGTCTTATAGCATATATTTAGGGAATTTTCAAATGATACGTGTTAATTTTAAACTTATATATGTTGATCATTTTACTTATATGTATTAGTTTCCTCAAAAAGAGAGACCTGTCATGACGGAGAGTAAGAGAACATCGGTGCAGAAAGAGGATCTGTCATGACTATGCCAACAGAGAGAAGAGCGGGAGGGAGCGACACGTCATGACCGCAGAACTTGGCTGATGCACAAGAAGAGGCGACCTGTCACGACAGGAAGCGCTGATGAAGCAACACGCATACAGGAGGAAGGAGACGGAGATGCCTCTATTGCGAGTGCCTGTCATGACAGGAGTATCTGCTGGGTAAGGATGATGTATGGACCCGTCACGACAAGATGCTGGATAAACGAGGCCGACTGCAAAGCCCTGACATGACAAGAACGATACCGCCAAGTCTTCTCAGGACCGACATGTCATGACATATGAGTTCGCGCGTATCCTTGTACCGATGAACTGGCCTTCAGGCATCCAGCAGATTACGATAACGCACAAATCTGGTGCCTTGACCAATTTCAGGGAAAATGTTGGGTGAAAACTAACAGCTATGTGGCATTTTTTCTGCTACAGTAGTGAGCGGGAAGCATGATGAAGAGAAGGGGCGCGGCAGAAGATGTAGCCAGACGAATGAAAAGGGTGGCAAGAAGGCTCGGACAAGACGTGGAGGGCGGTGACGCGTATTGACCGGAAACGCAGAATACAGGAAACGCTATGAGAAAAGAGCAGCACGAATACGAGGGACGCAAGTATCTCACAGGAGCAGAAGCAGCCGCCTTGCTGGGTGTCAACCCTCGTACCATCTACCGTATGATAGATCGAGGTGAACTGGTCGCATCCCATGCCAGGAGCAACAAGCTGCGGATCGCCTACGACGATGTTCTGGCCTGGAAAGAGCGGCAAGGTCTGCCAACTCTCTCCTCGGACGATCGCCACGAACAGCTTGTCCATGCCGTGCAAGAACTCACCGAGCAAGTTCACTTCCTCCGGGTGGAGATTGATTCCTTGCTGGCGCTGTTCACTACCGCCAGGGTTCGAGCCAAGACCCAAGCAACCGATTCAGAGCAGCAGCCCTCCTTCGAGCCCCACGACATGGTCCGCTTGCTCGCCGGGTTTCGTTCGTCAAGGGCGACGGATCGATCGCTCTCGGTGCTGGGCAGGAGGGGCTTGCCGTCAGGATCAATGACCGTCGCAGCCTTCGCGCAGCAACATCAGGTGAAAGTGAATCGTGTCAAGAAACTGTACGAGGAGCAGCAGATCGCCCTCTCGATTATTTCGCGGGACAACGCCACGCGTAATGCGCGCGAGTGGTGGATTACGCCGCAGCAGCAAGAGGCACTCGTGCGCTACTGGCAGCAACAGCACATCCCTTATGCCACGTGTCCACAATGTCCTCATGCGGTTTCTTCCGAAGTACATCCAGAGTAGCCAGCCACCCGTGATTGATGCTACGATCCACGGTGTTAAAGGAGATACTGCTTCCAAGTTCCTCACTACGAAAACCGCCTGGACTTCTGGCAGCAACATCATCCGTGTTAAAGGAGATACTGCTTCCAAGTTCCTCACTACACCATCTCTTTCAAAAGGCGGTACACGCTATCCTATCCTCCTGCTGCGCTAGAAATCAGGTGGCACCAGCACATTGCACCATTACTAGTGGATCTGGGGACTCTGTCTGACAGCACCGTGATTCTTAAGCGGCGTGTCTGACAGAGATGTATATGATGTCAGACACCTGTGTGCAATTTACGTAGGCCAAGAGAGTTAATGTGATTCGGGCACAGCTCGAGCCTGTCTCCAGGTCGTCTCTCATGCACGGTTTCCCCTCCGAAACGATTTAGCCACAGCGCAGGTAAGAGAACATGTTTCCATGCGATATGAAACCTGTGTAGAATCAAGAACAATCGGGACAAGGGATGCACAAGATATATCTTCTAAATAGCGTTCTTAGGGGAAACAGGACTTCTGCCAAGAAAATTGACGCATCTGCGGAAAGCTCGCTATGATAACACTGAAAATGCATATCCGGTCCGTTACAGCGTCTATCGCAGATAATGACGAGGGGTTTTCCCTCTTCACGAGAAGAAGGCTTTGCTCGTATGCAAAACGATATACCGTCTCTCTTTCGGCTAGTGATGCCCCCCTGGCGATCTACCCTAGTAGAAGCCGTCAAGCAAGCACAGCAAGACATTTTCTGTATTAGTCCTTATTTCACTGACGATGTGCTTGAAGACGTAGAAAAAACGCTGCTTTCCCTTCCACAAAAAGCAAACTCACTCATTACCTTCCATATCTTGACACGCATCCGCATCGAGGACTTTTTAACAGGGGCCTCTGAGTTGAAAGCACTTGAACGCCTTCTCGCCTGGCCAAGCCAGATGCCGCATTGGGCAGTCGAACTGCGGACACATCAGCGCATTCACGCGAAGGTATGGGTCATTGATAGGCAATTTGCCGTCGTTGGTTCCGGGAGCGCAACCCGCTCTGGCTTAGACCGCAACCTCGAATATGGCGTTGCAGTTGCCGACCCGAACTTCATTGAGCGTATTCGAGCGGATTGGGCTCCTTTCTGGGAGGAAAGTCAACCGATCAGCAACGAACAGTTGCGCGATATGCGAAGACTGTTAGAACACATAGAGCGTGACTCACAGTAGCAGCATCTTACAGACCAGCTTCAGCAACGCCGGAAGGCCCTCGTGCAACAAAGTCGCCTCCCAAACCATCTAGGAACGCCTGATTCACCATTCCCACAATCGCCTGTATCGAAAACCCCTTCTTCCATGAGCGATAATAGTCCAGCGCCTCTTCCGATGGCAGATTCTGCTGCACTGACCCAACTCACACTCGACGCATTGCTTTCAAAAAAGGAAGTTAGCTCTTCATCGATACAGGAGGACACAAGAGGCATATCTCTCGCTGACCAATCACTTCTGTCAGAAAAAGATGTTCTTCATGTCGTCGCTCATGAATTATGGCAGGCCCTTTGTTGGCTTTATCCCTTTCTGGAAGATGCAGAAGAGCTTGCAAATGAGGACATCCATCTGATCTGGCTCCCCCAGAAACATGTTTTGGAATGTATGCTTGGTAATTCAGGACGAAGTTCTTATGCGTCTATTGAGGCAACTGGCCGTTCAGACGAAGAGGCTTTGCACATCGAGCTGAGCAGAGAGCAGTGCCAGGAAGTTCAGAGGGCGCTTCTAAAAATCGTTGAAACAGATACATTTTCGAGACAGAGACCGCTTCTTCAGCTTGCGATCAGCAAACCAACACGATCCATACATATCTCACTGCTTGGAGGGCAGCCAATGGCACCTCTCTACCTCCAGGTGGCATTGAGCAATGAACGGTATAGCTGGATCGTAAAGAAGGACCTCCGCAGATGCGTAACTATTACACATACTCAGTTTATGAATGCGTTGGCCTCCCTGGAACGGGCATGGCATGACTGCGAAGAAAAGAGCCCCTCGCTCCCTCCATTATCTGCTTGTAAATCACGGTTGTCAGGCTCAGACGCACTTTTGCTGAGACACGTGTTCTATATTCCCCCTGTTCTTTTATGCACTTTTAATAGCTTGTTGTCGGATGATGCAGTACACTCTTTTGCCAAAGATAATTCTGGAATGGATGGAAGGAGTCCACCGCCATGGCAAGTGTCTTACTGCTCCCCGACGCGGCTGAACTAATGCTTACCCACCTGGAGGTTGATGAGCCCACGAAGACGATTGTGGCGACGGCTCTCACCACGGCCTCCGAGGCCCGATGCCCACGCTGTCAGCACCCTTCAAGCAAGGTCCATTCTCGCTACGTTCGGACGCTTGCTGACCTCTCTTGTTCGGGACAGCGAGTGCGCTGGCTCGTGCAGGTCCGGCGTTTCCGCTGTCTGAATGGGGACTGCGAACGCAAAATCTTTACCGAGCGCTTGCCCACCTGCGCGCCAACTTACGCCCGTCGGACAATCCGGCAGGCAGAGACCTTGTGTGAACTGGCCTTTGCGCTCGGAGGGAGAGCAGGCGAACCGATTGTTCACCTGCTGGGCATGCCGGTCAGCCACGATACCCTTGTCCGGCTGATGCGGCGAAGCCATCCTCCCGAGAGCGCCACACCTCGGGTGTTAGGGGTCGATGACTTTGCCTGGAAACGTGGCCGCCGCTACGGAACGATTCTCATCGACCAGGTGCTCCACCAAGTCATCGATGTCCTGCCCGATCGAGAGGCGGAGACCCTGGTCAAGTGGTTGGCCGCGCATCCTGGCATTGAGATCGCGAGCCGTGATCGCGCGGGCGCGTATGCCGACGCGCTGCGGCGTGGCGCGCCGAGTGCCAAGCAGGTCAGTGACCGCTTTCATCTCTTGCTGAACCTCCAGGCCGCTCTGACCCGTCTGTTTGAGCGCAAGCACGAGACCCTCACACGGCTGGCCTCGGAAGCACAGTGCAGACAGCAGGCGGAGACGGTTCCACCTCCCGGTGAGCCAGCATCAGAGGGGAAAGGTGAGCCGAAGCCTCTCACCTGCGCGGAAGCGCAGCGACAAGCTCGTCGCGCTAGACGCCAAAGTCGCTATGAGGCAGTGATTCAGTTGCACGCGCAGGGAGCCAGCCAAGTGGCGATTGCCACCCTGGTGGGACTGGACCGGGACACCGTTCGTCGCTACCTCAGAGCCCCGGCCTTCCCAGAAATGGCGCGGCGAGGCTTGCGTCCGAGCAAACTCGACCCCTACAAAGCCTATCTCCAGCAGCGCGTGCAGGCGGGCCAATGCAACGCCACTCGCCTCCTTGAAGAACTGCGAGGGCAAGGCTATCAAGGTGGCAGCACGATTGTCCGGGACTATCTCCGCAGCATGCGCAAACAGCCTGCCTGGAAGGAGGCGTACCAGCAGTCTCAAAAGCACCATCACCCCGGGACCACCCCTGCACCCCTTACAGCGCGGGAGGCGGCCTGGCTCTTTGTGTGCAATCCCTGCAAGCTCAAACTGAGATAGGTCTGGCAATTGGACCCGCTGCGTAGAGGGGACGAAGAACTGGACCAGGCGTATCAGCTTGCCCAAGATTTCCGGGCCATGGTGGCTTCTCATCAGGCAGATCCCCTTCCGCGCTGGCTTGAGGAAGCCAAAGCCAGTGGGATTCCAGAACTCAAGGGGTTTGCTGCCGGGATCTATCGGGACTACGACGCGGTTCGCAATGGGCTGGCTTTGGAGTGGAGTCAAGGGCAGACCGAGGCTCAGGTCCATCGACTCAAACTGATTAAAAGGCAAGGATACGGACGAGCCAACTTCGACCTACTTCGTCTCCGCGTGCTTCACCGCTCGGGGCTGCCGCATCAGCAAAAGTGCGTCTGAGCCTGTCAACCCTGCGAAATTCCGGCCTAAAAACCGGCATCAGACTCAATCCTTTCCATTGCTGGCCGCGATGGCCAGATCTGGTTTGGCGGTCAACGTCACTAGCTCTTTCCCCCGAAGGGGGTACGAGATGCCTCGTAAGTAAAAGACCTCCCCTGATGCAACAAGCGATCGATCATCGCCATCATCAAGGCGATATCGCACAGTATGTCGCGGCCGTCGTTACCCCGCTTGCACGGGGAGCCGCAGATAAGAAGGGTGCGCGCCACCCGTGTGGATGACGTGTGAGCCGCTGTTCGCACCGACGTATTCCTGGATTCCCGGCATCATCGTGCCAAGCAGGTTGTTAGAGCTGATGACGAAGCGAAGCTGTTCGCCTGGGTGGAAGGCAAGTCCGATCGGGAGCAGTTCAATTTCGATCTCGACGACCTCGCTCGGTGAGAGCTTCTCGATACGGTCGAACGTGTGGGCGGGCACGTCGTCGGTCGACAGCGTCTCGTCGAGGTTGCGGGCAGAGACGCGCAGGCGTCCGTCGGATCCCTTGTACCTCAGGATCGTCGCACCGTGATCAGTGATGTCGTGGATCATCGCGCTGTGGTTGGGCACGGTGAACGCTTGCAGTGGCGTGCCGCCCTTGTCGAGCTTCTGCATGAGCACGAACAAGTCCATGTCGTCAGCGCCCTGTGCTTCGACCCAGAGATGGGCCTTCGGGTAACCGACGAGCACAGTCTCCTGGTCGAAGCGCATGATGAACGACACCGCACTGGGGTTGGAACCGACAGCGTAGGTCGCTGCCACCTCATCCGGCGGGGCTTCAGTGGTCAGGACTCTCGAGCGTCCGTTGAGGTAGTACTTCGTCGGCGTGACATCTTTCGGGGGGAATTGGTCCGCAGCGATGTTGATCCTGTCGCCGCCCTCGAGGTCAAGCACGGAGTAGCGAACGCGTGGTGTCTGTTCCCACCCGTTGTCCTCGCCCTTCAAGTAGCGGTCGAAGAATCGACGCAGGTCGTCCCTGTTCGTCTCGTCGTAGTAATCGGGCCACTCCTGGCTGTTGTGGATACGCAGCCACTTCTCCTTCGAGGCAATCCGCCTCCAGCCGCGGAACGTTCCTGCGGTGTGCAGCGTGTTTGAATAGCTCGCAACGACATAGGCAGGCACGTCAATCCGGCCGAAATCCGCAATCTTGTGCTCCCACAGGTCGTTGACGAGCGGGTACTGCTCGACCTCCGCGAGTATGTCCTCCTTCTGGCCTTTGCCGAAGAAGCTGCCGGTCTGCAACTGGCGGGCGAAGCCGGTGTCCGGCATTCCGCCTCGCATGACGAGATCGCGGTAGACATCGCTCACACCCTCCCACGGGTTGATGGCGGCGAGGTGCGGCGGCTGCTCGGCTGCGGTGAACCACTGCGTGGCCGCCAGGTAGGAGGTCCCGCTCATCGCGACCTTGCCACTGCACCATTCCTGTTCGGCCAGCCACTCGATGAGATCGTAGCAGTCACGACCGTCCTGTCGATCCCATAGCACACTGTCGCCGTCGGAGTTGCCTATGCCGCGGATATCAGGGTTGCAGATCGCGTACCCCTGCGCGCACCAGAATGCTGGGTCAGGCCCCTCGAACTTCTCCAGACCCGAGACGATACTGTTGTCCAGGCCGACCAGACCAAAGATGCCCATCACGCTCAGGGAGGTGCCTTGGCCTTTGCCGTATGGGCTGTAGGCCACGATGACGGGCACCTTCTCTTCGCCTACCGGACGGAACACATCCACGTAGACCGTCACCCCGTCACGCAACGTGACCGCAATGTCCTTCTCGAGCACCACATCGACGGGCAAAGGCCGGAACTGGGGCGCGATCTGAAAGCCCGCCTTCAGGGTGCGGATCCCGGGGTCGAATCCGGTCAACACCCCAGACCTGGCCGCCGGAAGCGGACTGGATGACACATATATCTTCTTGTCGTCGCTCATTGAAAGCCTCTCCTCATTTCCGGTCCGAAGATCGGTTCTCGCATGGTTGCGAGCATACGTCCGCGTTTTACGTAACTCAACGTGTGTTGAGTTACGTGTCAAGTGGCTAATGGGGTCTGCGAATACTTCATTGCGTTGGCTCGGCACATCTATTGCCGACTTTTCTTGGCCTGCGAGGGCAGCACGACGTATTTTGCGTGCGGCGACGTTGCCTGCCCGCGCCAGGCCTCGGGGAGATCCTCGAGCAATACCGTCTTGACATGCACACGAAGCGTGCCCCCCTTTAGTGCAGCCCACAGCCAGGACAGAGCCGGCTGCTTCTCCTTAAGCGGAGTGTGTACTCCGGCGAATCCGAAGAGGGCCACCTGCTTGCCGCGAAGGATGCCAGCGGGAATCGACGCCGTCGCGCCTGCCGAGTGTCCGACGTTGACCACACGCGCGTGTGATGCGCACACCGGCAGCGCGGCTTCCAGCGGCAGTCCATACAGGCAGTCCAAAATGACGTTCACCGCGTCGGCCATGTCACGCAATCGGTGCGTGAGCTCGACCGCCTCTTCGCCAGCGTGCAGCTCGACGACAGCATCGGCGCCAAGAGATTTCAGGTGCTCCAGCACGGCGCGGTCGCGGCCGACCCCGACCACACGGGCCGCACCCTTTGCCTTTGCGATCTGGACTGCAATCTGGCCGACTACACCGGTCGCGCCGAGGATCAGCACGTTATCGCCTGGCCTTATTCTGGCGATCTCGACCAATGGTATGTATGCCGCAACTCCAGAGTTTCCGATGGCGGCAGCCTGTATCGGATCGAGTCTATCGGGCAACAAAAGGATGTTCTCGTCGTCCACAAGTACCTGGGTTGAAAAAGCTCCCGGTCTGGCCGGCGACGCATGACACTCCGCATACACGAGGGTTCCCTGCGCGAATCGGTCTGAGTCGATCACGACTCCCACGCATTCGCTGCCGGGGACGTATGGAGATTCGTGGCGTACGGAATGAAATGTCCCCGAAGCGATGAGCAGGTCGAGGGGGTTTAATGGAGCGGCAATCACTTGTAGCGATGTGGTGCCGGGCGAGCGCGAGGGCAATTCAAGCCAGCCCACCAGCGGTTCTGCGCCGGGAGCGTTCACAATCCCCGCGAGCGCCTTCACAGTGTCCGCCTTCTGCGGGCCATGGTTAACAAATCGAGCATCCATCGACGACACGTCATCTCCCTTGCTAAACATCGATATGGTTATGATGTTTTGTTAATTATATGCACCTCGTGTAGGGGATGTCAAGACGTCCGCGCCATTGCCAAGAAATACGCATAAATGTTATAATCTTTTCATGAGCAGAAAGGAGGCCCAAATGACGACCCGCAACTCCACCAGACAGCCGACACACGAAGACGCGCAGACCATCCAGAAGTTGCTCGTTGGCGTGATTGGCCTGATCGATACTTTTTCAGCCGAGCAGCGCGGCGCAGCCCTGTTCGGATTCGATGACGCTCGTCGTCTCGACTGGGACATCATTCCGAAGCCCGACCGCGTCGGAGTCTCGATGCATAACCTCGATCGTCACCAGAAGGTCGTGGTGCATGACCTCGTGCGACTTGCGGTCTCACACGAGGTCTACACCAAGGTGCTCGCCATTATGCAGCTCGAGCACGTACTACGGGCGCGGGAGGCGGAATTCCTGGGGGTCGCCGCACCACTATGGCGCACCTCCGATTCCTACTTCCTCAGCATCTTCGGCCGACCCGGGTTCGAAGATACCTGGTCACTGCGCTTCCTCGGTCACCACGTGTGTCTCAATATCACCATCGTGAACCAGCGCTGGATTTCGACCACGCCAAGCGCTCTTGGCCAGCAGCCTATGATCGGCTCCGGTGTGCTGAATCCGATGTCCGATGACGAAGGACTCGGCTTCGAGCTGCTCGACTCACTGAATGACGACCAGCGCAGTCTCGCTGTCATCCATGACGTGGCGCCCGCCGACTTCGTGTCACGACAGGTGCCGTTGATCGGCGCGATTGAGTATCCCGACCACTACGACCTGGGAATGCCGCAGTACCAGATCACGACCGAAGATCGGAAGGCGCTTGCTTTGGTGCGTGATCAGCCGTCCGGCATTCCGGCAGACCGTCTCATGGAGACCCAGCAGGCTCTGCTTACCCGTCTGATCGACACGTACCTTGCCCGCCTTCCCGCGCGCGCGGCCGGAGAGTACCGCGCGCAGATCGATGCTGACGGCCCGACCGAAACCCACTTCGCATGGGCAGGCGGGCTAGTGCGAGGTCAACCTCACTACTTCCGAATCCAGACACGCTTACTCCTCATCGAGATGGTGAATGCTGTCGACAGCGGAAACCATCTTCACTCTGTTATTCGGGACTTCGAGCACGACTTCGCCCACGACACTCTCCATGACCATGCGGCGCGCCTGGCCGAGTACGGCTCTCACCTCTCGACTCGCACCACGTCGAGCGAGAGCACCGGGCTTCAAGTAAATGACTGGTCCTGGTGATCCCCGCACCCGGTGCGGCCCTATCCAATCTAGACTGTTTCTTGGGAGTCTGAATACATGAAATCCTTAGCAGGCCTGACGCGCGCGAATATCCTTGCGAGCGAGATCGAACAGCAGATTCTCGACCGAGAGTTCAAGCCCGGCGAACTGATCGGCACTATTGACTCGCTGAGGGAGCGCACTGGATTCGCCCGGTCGACTGTCGCCGAAGCCATTCGGCTCCTGGCCGATCGCGGGCTCGCCGAAATCCGCCCTGGGCGTGGAGGCGGGCTGTTTGCAACAGCCCCGGGACCGATGGTCAAAATCCGGCACACCCTCCTTGCCGTCACCGATGCCCCCACCGCCGTTGCCGAAGCTATAGCCGTGCGAGAAGCGCTCGAGGTCCTGATCGATGTCGACGCTGCGAAACACCGAAGTGCCATCGACGTCGCCGACATCAAGAAACTGCTTGCCAAACTCAAGTCAGCGGCAGCCAGGGGTAGGACCAAGTTCCTGCTGGCGAACTGGGACCTGCACGAACGCATTGCGCTCATTTCTCCGAACCAGACGGCATCGGCGCTCTACCTGTCGATGACAAGGTTCGTGCGCGAGCATGCTGTGGTCGCTACTCACGATGCCTCCCACGAATCGGCCGCTGAGTGGCTGCACATCCGCATGGAGACGCACGAGGAGCTTGTCAATGCCATCATCGCCGGGGACACCCGGCGCGTAAAGATCGCGGTCGAAAAGCACGCTGGATTACTCGACGTGGAGTAACCCGGCGTGCTTCTTTTCAGGGCCCGTTCGAGTGGAAGTGAGCCGGCAGCGGCGTGTCAACACCAGCCATAAGGGCTCACGACGAGCTGCTCGTCGACGCTCCCGGAGTCCTCGCCGCCTTGAGACGAGCGGCGGCAGCGATCCATGGCGCTGGATCGTGGTAGAAGGGTCGGATCTCGCAGATCTGCTGCCCGCGGAACCGGATCACCTCGGTGTTCTGAACCGTCACACCGTCGTCTCCGGCAAACGTGAACTCGACGACTTCGACAGCATGGTCATCCCCAACGGTCGTTGCGACGGACTTTATCTTCACCACAGCGAGCGACTCGACCACGCGCGGGATCAACTCGCGGAAGGCCTTCTTGCCCCGGTAGACGCCCGCGAACGGCAGGAAGGGAGGGATCGTGATGACGAAGTCGTCGGTCAGCAGGTCCTCCGCCGCCGCGTAGTCGCCGGACGCGTTGAGCGCGTAGTGCTTCTTGACGAGCTCAATTTGCTCTTCTGGAGTCATAGTCTTACCTCCTGGCCCGTGATGGAAACGGGCTTACTTGACCTTCTAGGAACCTGCGGAATGCGGAATAAGGGTCGGGAGGACAGGAAGCTGCACGTAGGTGACATGCCCCGGACCTGTGTACACGGTGTTGGTCGCGCCGTCGTGATAGCTCGGGTCATAGGCGTGATGCATGCCGTGAGCAACGCCGTCGTATGGCTGGATGTCGACCCGGATGCGCTGTCCCTTTCGAATGAGCCCCGTGTTGGGTATGAGTTCGATTTCCACCTGCACGAGTTCGCCGGGCGCCAATGGCGCGTAGTCGGCCTTGCGATGCGTGTGCTTTGGGCTGTACTCCGTCGATCGCTCGAGATCTAGCGTGCGATGGGATACCTTCAGCCATCCCTTCATCAGCGGGGTCGGCCGGTCGCCGAAGCCCATCGTTGTGAAGCCTGTGTAGTCAACCTCTCGACCGTCTTCATTGACCGCGCGAACCGACACGTAGATATCCATGTCCGCAGTACTCGAAGACACCCACATCCCAGCCTTGCCGTACCCGGCGAGTACCGTATCCTCGCCGAGCGGCTCGCTGATGAACGAGATGCCAGTGACCTGTGGATTTGACTCAGGCGACTCCGGGTCGAGACGTATGGCTGCGCCGACGCCGGGCGGAAGAAGCCGCACTTCCGCAGAATAGCTCCGCTGTCGCTCGACCGAGGGCTCCGACCTCGACAGGCGCAGGAAGTCGGAGCGGGCGTCGGTTCCGGCCCATTCCGCCGAAGTCGCGTCGAGATACCACCTGGTGTAGTTCGTGCGCGCAACCGGCCATTCGTTCTCCTGAAGCACGAACGACGCACCGTTACCGGTGCGGATCTCTAGCCGCACCGGCGGAACATCCATTATTCCGTTGTCGATCCCTTTTAACCAGTGATCGAAGAACGCTTTGTGGCTCGCGAATGTTTCGGTCGCGTAGGCTTTTTGGAACCAGTCCTCCCAGAAGTCGAGCTTCTTGTTCGGGGTCGGCGTGCTCAGGTACGCCCCGCTGCCGCCGAGCTGGTGAAAGTGAGCGACGTGCGTGGTAGCCGCCACAGCCCACAGCGGAACATCCACTCCGCTCAAATCGGGGCTCATGAACACTTTCGCACGCGGGCCGAACACGCTTTCTGGATCGGAATCACGGAAGGGCGAGTGCTTCAGCGTGGTGATGAAGTCGGCGACGTCCGGCTCACCGACGATCGCGGGCATCAGCCCGGAAGCCTTCCAGATCGACCAGAACTGCTCGTTGAAAATCCCTCCGTTGTAGGCGACCTCTTCATAGAGATCGACATCGGTTCCGATAGCGATCATGGCCTTCAGGTGCTGCGGATGCAGACTGGCCGCACCATGCTGGCTCATTGCGAGATACGACATACCCCATGTACCGACAGCTCCGTTCGACCAGGGCTGCTCCCCTGCCCACTCGATCGAGTCGCGCAACGCTTCGGCACCGGCGATTCCCCACGGAGCGAGCTGTCCCGGGCTCTTGCCCGACCCCGGCATGTCCACCCGAACGACGGCATAGCCGTTGGGCACCCAGTCGGCCGTGTTGACCGTCTCGTGGTTCTCGAACTGGAGGCCGGCTGAGTTCCCGAAGAAGTAGTCCTCCTCCATCTGCTCGTGCTTCTCGAGGTCGTCCGCCGTCTCGATGGAGTGGTGATTGAATGCCTTGCCGTAGGGCCCGCAACTGACAATCACCGGATAGTTGCCCGGCGTCGCAGGTCGGAAGACGTCTGCGAGAACATACTCGCCGTTCTGCAGCGGGATTTTCACATCGCGGAAGCGGAGGATTCCCATCACGTTTCGCCTGAGTTCATTACGCACGTTCGCTGGGGTACAGAGCTCACGCCGGGTGCCATCGGTGAACACTCCCGAGTTATTGAGGTCGTCAAGGAGTTCGAGAACGACCTGATCCTGGGTGAACTGCTGCACTTTATCGACTACTGTCGTAGCCTCATAGTTGGCATCGTGACGGAAGTTCAATCTTCGGTCGCCGATGATCTCGTGGACTTCGGGCGCGATGTCTGTGCCGTTGTCCCGGATACCGCTGCGCCCAAGCGAGAAGACCAGGCGAGCGATGTTTGTGACGCCGGGATCTCTGAGTTTGTTGATATTGCCATCAACGCGCGCGACGATGTCTGCGAGAGTCACGCGGGGTCGTCCCGTTACGTTCCCGATCGCCGTGTTTCCGACCAGGAACGCGACGCGTTCACCGTCCTCATACTGAAACTCTCCTCTCTCGTTTGTCAGACCGCTGTGCGTGGGCGTTTCGTATTTCAGGCCGGCGATCGGCCCAGCCATAACACCTGTCTTCGTCATGTCATTCTCCAAGTCGTCATTCACTGGTGGTCGTTGGTCGAAGTGCTGAGCGCATGCCTGCACCTGCGGTCGCCCGCGACTTCACTCACGGTAGTTGCCTCAAGGGCAGGATCCGTCCTGAACTTCGGGCGCGCCTATGAACGGCGTTCAAGCACGCTCATGGATGAAGGACCGGCCTCGACGCCTGTGAGTGCTCGTCCAAGGTTCTCCGCCCAGGTGTCCAGGTTGTTCGCCGCGTGCAGGCTGCAGTTCTACGATTCGCGCGATGATCTCTTCGGCTCGGGGCTGTGCGATGTCCGTGCTCATGGCCAGTCCTCTCTCGAGATGGGTGTCCCTGTGAAACCTGCGACTGGCTCGACGCTGGGGTCCGATCCGTCGCGACCGAGCGCCGACGCGTCGGGATGATCATCGAACCAGCCTTCCGCAGGATAGCGGTACATCCACCCGGTGGCAAGCTTGCGCCGTGCTATGCGCCAGACGCCGTCACGCTGCTCGAATCGATCGAGATAGCGCGCCCAGAGCTTGACGATCTCGCCCTTCCACTGATGCACTTCTGATCCCTGGTGATCCGCGTTCAGGTACGTCTCGACGTGGGCGATGGTCGGTCCGTCAAATTCGATGAGACTGTTGCCAAGAAAGTGCATGGTTCTCACGAACCGCGGCATCTCTCCCGACAGGAATTTGACGAAGCCGTCGACGGAGCCAATGTGCAGGCTTGCGGGGAACTGAATCCAGGCGTCCGGATGAAATACGCTGCGTACCAGGTCCATGTCCATGCGGTCCAGACCCCGGCAGTACCGCAGGAGCGCGTCGTGAATCTCAACGCGAGCGCTCAATTCTTCAAGGTTCATCGGTGGTTCCCCCTTCCAGCTAGTCGGACGCCGCAGACATCGAGAACGAAGATCGTGAAAACAGGCGTCGAAACGTCGTCTATGTCGTCAGGTCGGTCGCCAGGGCGAGCGAGATATGCACGTCTATATGCCATGATTTGCTCCAGTCGGTCGTGAGTTGGATGTGAGGCTCACCGAGTCAGCGGTGAGCCGACGATGTGTGTTGTCAACGATGTGATTGGTGAGAATTCCAAGTCGCTCGATCTCGACTTCAACGACATCGCCGGGGTGCAGCAACCACGGCGGCGTTCGCGCGTAGCCGACACCGGACGGCGTACCGGTTGCGAGGAGATCGCCTCGATGGATCGTGAAGCTTTTGGAAATGTGGGCCAGAGTCTCACCAACTCCGTAGATCATCTGCGCGGTGTTTCCCTGCTGCACGACCTCACCATTCACGCGTGTTTCGATCTGAAGTCCGTCCCTGAGGTCGCCGACCTCCGCGACGGGTACCATCGGCCCGATCGGGCCTGATCGGTCGCCGTTTTTCCCCATAATCCATTGCGACGTTGCCTTCTGTGCTCGTCGCGCTGTGACGTCATTGAAGGTCGAGTAACCGACCACAGCAGCGAGAGCCTCTTCGGCAGTGGCGTCAACCAGTGGCGCCCCGATCCAGGCGACGACCTCGCCTTCCCAGTCGAGGCCTTCTTCGTTGGAGGGAACAGGAATTTTGGCACCGTCGACACTCAACGACGCCGGCCACCGCGCGAACAGGGTGGGGATCTCGGGCAATTGCGTGTCCCGGTACGTGCCCTCATTTACATGGTCAAGATAATTGAGGCCCACGCAAAGGACTCGGGCGCTTTTGACGACCGGAGGGACAAGCTCGACATGCTCGACCTGAAACGTGGGTCCAGTGGGGCCAGCAGCGATAAACGCGTGCGGGGACGCCCAAAAATCTTCGACCTCTGCAAAGACCACGACCTCGGTGCCGTTCGAGCTGAGAGCACCGACGAGAACAGTTCCATCATCCTGTTTGAGGCCAACGATCCGCATATTCTCTCCATTCCTCATATGTTCAATGCCTACCTCTTCGCTCGAATGACGAGCATGCTGGCCGGCAGGTTTGTGCGGTTCTCGACGGTACGCAGCGTGCCGGCCGTAAAGTGGACCGAGTCGTATGCGCCAAGTGTTTCTTCGACCCCGTCGCTCGCCATCACGAGTTGCCCGGAAAGGACGACATACACTGTTTCGGCCTCCTGCGGCGCGAGTTGTGCCGTTCCACCGGGCAGGTAATGGGATAGCACGATGGTGAAGTCTGTTGTAGGAGTGGATGCTCCCCCTTGCAGGCGCACCGGTCCGACACCGTCATGCCCGACCGGATTGAACGGCTCGGCATCAGCAATCCTCGTCACACGCATGGTCATGGTAGTGTACCTTTCTCGATGGGTTTATTCGTGTCCGTAACAGCGACGCCCAGAGCGTTGCGTAGATCGCCGAGAAGGCGCGCGGCATCCTGTGCATCGCCAGTTCCATAGATATAGAAGTCGGGTCGCGCGAGCAGGAGACTGCAGCCGTGGGCTTCGAACCATGCGCGGTATGCGCCGTCGATGTCGCGAACCCCGCCGTCGACGTCGAGCGCGGTAGCCGTGCCGCCGAGGTCTTCAAACCACGTGCGGAGTTCTGCCGAAACGTCCACCATCGGTTCTGCATCCAGCCCGATGAGTTGCCACGCGCCACCCACGACATCGTCGAAGAGCCCGACGATCCCGTTAGCTTCGACCCGAGCCTGAACGGACAGCCGGCCAGCGTTGTCGTCGCCTGCTTCGGTGATCGAGGGCTGACCGAGTCGCGGGTGGGGTGGCTCGACGGTGACTGCCTCGGGGTCGTTCAGCTCGGCGCGCATGTCTGCATCGCGCTTGGCTGCTCTAAGTGGATCGAGTTCGCAGATTATCTTGCCAAGTGCGACGGCTCCCGCAATGATCTCTTGTACATGGCCGCCACGCTCTGTGCCGTACGAGTCGAGGATCGACTCGGACGCTCGACCGGACTCGACTAAGGACAACCGCCAGGCGAGCGAACTCGCATCACGAAGTCCCGAACACAGGCCCTGCC
The DNA here is from genome assembly GCA_035653615.1 of Ktedonobacteraceae bacterium. Lineage (NCBI taxonomy): Bacteria > Bacillati > Chloroflexota > Ktedonobacteria > Ktedonobacterales > Ktedonobacteraceae > Ktedonobacteraceae bacterium. The sequence continues at coordinate 70,367 of DASRBN010000035.1, forward strand.
CGAGAAACGGTGGCATCAAGTGGGCGGAATCTCCAGCGAGAAAAATGCGGCCCCGGCGCCACTCCCGCGCCCACCGGCCGCGGAAGGTATAGACGGCATGGCGCTCAAGACGCGCGTTTTCGGGTGTCACCCCCCATGGCTCCATCAGTTTCCACGCAGTCTCCATTCGTCCTAGCTCGTCAGCCGAGACATCCGCTCGACGCATGAACTCGAAGCGTCGCCGACCAGGGCCGCTGTTGACCGCCGTCGCCGGCTGGACCGGATCGCAATACTGCGTGACAAACGCATCCCACTGTCGGTGATCGAGCGGCTGATAATCGACGACGAGCCAGTCCGCCTCGAATCCCGTGTCGACGCTTTCGATTCCAGCGAGCTCGCGAACGACGCTGTTGGCGCCGTCGGCACCGATGAGCCAGTGACCCCGCAACGAATCATGCCGTGAATGATCGTTGGTGCGGAACACGGTCAGCGTGATCGAGCCCTCATCCTGGTCGATGGCAGTGGCAGACCATCCTCGACGGATCTCCACCGATGGCAGGGCGTGTGCCATCGACTCGAGTACCGCCTCGAGGTCGGGCTGGTAGAACCCGTTGACGTTCGCCCAGCCGGACTCTGCCGGTCGGTTCCAGTTGATCGCGCGAAGGAGCTCACCTTCCCCATTGCGAATCTGGTAGCCACCCCGTTCTCCGCGCGACGGTTCGAACAAATCGGCATGCTCACGCATGACCCCGGCCGCCTGCAGGATACGAAGAGCCTCGTGGTCGATCGTGCATGCCCGTGGCATCGGATAGCGCGACGGCCATTTCTCGACGACTGTCACGTGCCATCCCTCACGTCCGAGGAGAATTGCCGTCACCAGACCAACCGGGCCCGCGCCCACAACGAGGAAGTCGATCAGGCCGGACGTCTCATCAAAGTACGGTGCATTCATAGGACTGCCATCTCCTCCCTACGGCCCCGTCTCGCAACGTGACCGCGACATCCTTCTCGAAGACGATGTCGGCGGCAGCGACTCGAATGGCGGCGCGCCCTGGTAAGTCGCCTCAAGCGTACTGGCGCCCGGCTCGAACGTGGTCAGAACGCTGGATCTCGCCGTCCGCAGAGGACTGGACGGAATGGAGATCTTCTTGTCGTCGGTCATGGCACTTCCTACTTTCTGTCGATCCGAGGGTCGGTTCTCGCGTCGTTGCGAGCGTACGGCTTTACGGTGAGAAACTCAACAATCATTGAGTTATCTCAGGTGCCGGCGCAAACCGGTCGAGCGTGGTGATGCCCGCGACCAGATGCGGCTGAATGCCGGCCATCAGGCGCCCGTAGTTTTCGGACAGCGCCTCGAGGTTGAGGGCCCCATGAAGCGTGATGATCCGCGCATCGCGCCAGGATCGCTGGATCGGCTCGAAGTCCATGATCGCGGTGGACCCCGAGTTGCGCTGCAGCAGTTCGATCGCCTCGGCGCACCACTTGGCCGCGTATGCCGTCTCGACGAGAACCCTGGCGCTGAACCGTTGCATGTACTCGGGGGCCGCCGGTGTGCCTGCGGCAGCGAGTTCACCGAGCCTGTCGGTCTCCTCGGCATTGGCACGCGTCATCAGCGTCGCGGACTGGATCTTGGAGTGGACCTCAGCGAGCATCAGATGCGTGAGTGGTGCCTCGAGTTGGTTCTTGTAGGTGGTCCCCCTGATGGAGCGTCCGTTCGAGCGCTCGAGAAAACGCTCGAGGGCGCCCTGCGCAATGCCGATCGACATGCCCGCCATCAGGCTGAATGACCAGCCGAGAGAGGGAGCCTTCCAGAGTGAGCCGGCAAGGCCACTGTCAATCGCGCCTGACGTGATCTGCCGGAAGTCGACTCCTCGATAGTCGGGGACGAGCAACTCATCGCCCTTCAGCACGACTGAGACACTTCCGGTGCCACGCATGCCAGCGACGTGCCAGTCGTCGAGGAATTTCAGTTCGTCGCGCGGCACCTGCACGGCGACCAGGTAGGTTCCGTCGGCGTCTTCGGCGATGCACCCGAGGTTGGTGAAGGGCGCCCACAGCGACCCGGTCGCGAACGTCCACGGGCCGCCGGTGATGATCCAGCCGTCATCAACTCGCTTGGCACGACCTCGGGATGCCGGGAAGTGGCTCGATCCGGCAACGCGCGGTCCGACCCATTCCGGTGCGAAGACCTCCTCGAGTACGCGCGAACCCGATCCGGCAAGGATCCAGTCGGTCGAGGCGCCCGCCCAGACGACCCATCCGCACGACCCGTCCCATTTCGAGACTTCGATCACCACGTCGAGTTGCTCCCTGACGGAGAGCTCGTCACCGCCGAACTCGGCCGGGCTTGCAATATTGAAGGCACCGGTAGCGTCAAGGTCGGCGATGGTCTCGTCAGAGAGTCTGGTAGCGCGTTCTGCTTCGGGGGCGCGCGCGCGCAGGGTCGGTCCGATGGCGCGCACTTTCTCGAGGATCGTCGCAAGCCGGTCGGCGGAGTCGGGGGTCGTCATGATTCTCAATTCCTCTCCTCTCTTAGTTCTGCGGCACAATGGGCAGCTGCACGTAGCTGGGGTGGTTAGGTCCGGTATAGATGGTATTCGTCGCTCCGGCGTGGTAGTTCTCGTCGTACGCACGAGACGGGATTCCGGCCGGCGAATAGGGTTGGATGTCGACCCTCAGCCGGCAGCCCTTTCGGATCACCGCGCTACTCGGGTTGAGGCCGACCTCGACGTACACGACTTCGCCATCTCTGAGCGGCTGGTAGTCCGCCTTGAGGTGCGTCTGCACCGGCCAGTACGCCGTCGACCGCTCATCGTCCAGCTTGCGATGCGACACCTTGAGCAGGCCATGCCCGACCGGATGGATGTTGGCCGGATCGATCGGGGGCACGAGGGACTCGTAGCGTATCTCGCGATCGTGCTCGTCGAGCACTCGGAGCGACACGTAGACATCCATGTCGCTGCTCGTCGAAGACACCCACAAGCCTGCCTTCATGTAGCCGACGAGCACCATATCTTCCGTCATCGGCTCGCTGATGAACGAGACGCCAGTAGACCAACGCGGAGTTCCACCGATGTAGCCGGTCGGTGCCGGGATGGGATGCCCGCGGTCCAGTGAAGCGTCATAGCTCGCGGATGCCTCGACGGTCGGAATGCTCGTGCCGATTCGAAGGAAGTCGTCACGTCGATCATCACCTGTCCAGTCGGATGGCGTCGCATCGAGATACCACCGCAGATACGTCGTGCGGGCAAGCGGCCACTCCTGTTCTTCGAGAAGGTAGTGGCCACCGTTTCCGGTGCGGACCTGCACCAGCACCGGCGCGCCATCCATCACACCGTTGTCTTCGCCCTTCAGCCAGTGGTCGAAGAAGCGCTGATGATCGGCAATCGTCGAGTTCTTATAGCTGTGCGGAAACCACGCGTCGACGAAGTCGAACTTCTTCGACTGCACCCCGGTCGAGTGGATGAACGTCTCGCTGCTGCCGAGCTGATGGATGACGACCCCGGTCTGCGGGCCGACGATCCAGACTGGCGCGATCGCTTTTTCGATCTCAGGACACATGAAGATCGACCCTCGTGGGCCGTATGCCTCGGGGTCGTTGAACGGAGTGGCCAGCATACGGGAAAACCAGTCGGTCTCCTGCCGCTGCTCAGTGTTATAGTTGTGGCCGGTCATCGCCATGCGCCACCATGCCCAGAATCCTTCTCCGTAGAGGCCTCCTCCATAGAAGGCCTCGTTGTACAGGTCAGAGTCGGTGCCGATGGCGATCATCGCTTTGAGGTGTGGCGGCTGCAGGCTCGCGACGGCGTGCTGGGTGATTGCAAGGTACGACATCCCCCACAGTCCGACGTTGCCGTTGGACCAGGGTTGAGTGCCAGCCCACTCGATGGCGTCGTAATAGTCCTCGGCCTGCTGCACGCTAAACGGCGCTTGCAGCCCTGGGCTGTTGCCGACGCCGCGAGCGTCGACCCGGATGCAGACGTATCCCTTTGGCACCCAGACCGACGAGTCGACACTCTCGTGGTTCTCGTACTGCAGGCCGTCCGGATTGCCCGTGAAGTAGCGGTCCTCGATCTCCTCCTTCTGCTGGGCCTCCTCGTCGCTACCGATGACGCCGTGGTCGAAGCTCTTACCGTAGAACCCCTGGTTCATGATGACCGGATGCTGGCCGTCGTCGGCGGGCAGGAAGATGTCGGCGCACACATATGACCCGTCTCGCAACGGGATCCGGACATCCGTGAGCTTGACGATGCCGCGGATGTTCCGGCGGAGTTCGTTGCGGGCCGCAGCACCATTGCGCAGTCTGCGCGGGGTGTTCGCGGTGAACGCACCGGGTGTCGCATTGAGTGTCGCCAACAGGCCCGTCACTGCAGGGTCGCTGGCGAACGTGATCATCTGGTCAGTCGAGAACGCGACCATGGCCGCTGTGCCCTCTGAGCCGTGCGCGGCACCGTCGACCTCTGCGGCATCCGTCGCGGCCTGGTTGAAGTTGAGAACGATCGGTCCGATTAGATCGTGCATGATTGGCGCGATCGTGATGCCGTTCTCGAAGTCGCCGTCCTCGTCCAGTGTCTGTACGAACCTGGCGAGGTTGGTCACCATTGGGTCGTGAAGCCGATCGACCTTGCCGTCTGCACGCTTGACCAACTGCGCCAGGTTCACGCGCGGTGCGCCATCGATGGATCCCAGCACGAGGCCGCCGATCGAGAACGTGACACATTCGCCCGCTCTGTACTGGAACTCGCCACGGTCGTTGGTGATGCCGCTTCTCGTCGGGGTCTCGAACCGCAGTCCGCGGATCGGGCCGGCGAACACTCCGGTTTGCGTGTCGGTCGTGCTCATTCATTTCTCACTTTCGTGGGGCGGCGAGGGCAGCACCACGTACTTCACGTGCGGCTCCAGTGCCGACGACGATGAAATCGACGAGGCCCGTCGATTCCCCGCTTCGCGACGTGTTCATAACGTTTTCTTTCGCGCCTGGGCTATTTGCCCTGGAGCGCCTTGAGGAAACTGAGATCCCCGGCCTCGGCAAACGAGTGCAGCACCTTCACGTTCATGTCGGGGTTGTGCTCGTTGTGCTGTTCGGGAACTTTCGGGTTACCAGTCCAGCCCTGGAGTCGGCAGACGCGGCGCTTGATGCGCCAGCCCTGCTCAGTGCGTACGAGGTCGTCGTCGTACCAGCCCGTGCCGGTCCAGGTCGGGCCGCCCTCGGCCGCTGCGCGTATGAGCAACCAGTTGCCGTAGCTGAAGGCGTGGGCGGTGTCCCCGTCGACTACGACGAGATGGCCCATTATGGTGTGCTGATGGCTGTCGAGCCTGGAGTGGAATTCCGCGAATGAGGCTTTGAAGATATTGAGGCCGTTCCAGCCGGCTCCGGCCGGACCGAACACCGCGACGACGTCTTCGGTGAAGACGCGGTCGAACAGGTCCCACTGGTGGGTGTCGAGTGCGAAGGCATAGAGATTGAGGATCTCGATGATCTCGGCTTTGTCGTCGTTGGTCATATGTGTAGTCCTCGTCTTTGGGAGAGCGGCCGGGCCGGAATTAAAACATCCGAACCTTTCGGATATTTACGATTATACTCTGTGGCTTCTCGCTTGTCAAGATGGCGTTTTCCCTCATCTAAAATGCGGTCACATTTTCATTTGACTTGACACGGACGGCCTATTTATCGTTTTATTCAATCATAACCGTTGACATGTTTAGGAAGAATTGGTTTGCTTCAAAAGTTGGGCGACAGAACCGCTGCTCAGCACTATGTCTAATGGAGGTCGCATGTCCAAAGATATTGATCCCGCGCTCTTCCGCGAAACACTGGGTCACTATCCGACCGGTGTCGCCGCCGTCACTGCAGTGGCAGGCGACGGCAAGCCCGTCGGAATGATTGTCGGCACCTTCTCGTCGGTTTCTATGGATCCCCCGCTGATCGCCTTTTACTCCATGCGCAGTTCGCGGAGCTTCGCGCAGGTTCAAACCGCTGCCGCTTTCTGCGTGAATGTCCTGGCGTCCGATCAGGAACCGTTCTGCCGCCGATTTGCAACTGCGGGCGACTCCAAGTTCGACGGCGTCGCCTGGAGACCGGGCCCCCTTGGTTCGCCGATCCTCGCTGGTGCAGTGTCGTGGATCGAATGCACCTTCGAAGATGTTCGGGAAGCTGGTGATCACTACATCGTGCTCGGACGCGTGCGCGACCTGGCCGTCGAGCGGTCCACGCTGCCGCTGCTCTTCTTCCAGGGGGGATATGGAAAGTTCTCGCCAGGGTCCTTCATCGCCGCGCCGGATCCCGAGTTGATCCAGGCCTGCCATGCCGCCGAAACGATGCGTATCCAAGTCGAAGAGTTCAGCGTCGAGGTCGGCGTCAACTGCAGCGTCTTAGCGAGAATCCGCTGGGACGCGGTGCAAGTCCTGGCCGCGAATCATGCGCCGATCGTAGAACCCTTCCCGCTTGGTCATCGCCAACCGATCATCCCGCCATTCGGTGCGGTCTTCATGGTGAACGCTTCAGACTCCGATATAGACGAATGGTTGGGGCGTGCACCGGACCTCAGCGACGAACGTCGCGCTCTCAACCGCTCCCATCTCGAGCGAGTTCGTGAGTGCGGCTATTCGCTGCTCGCGGCTGGGTCGGAGGTGCTGCAGCGTCATCAGGCCGCGCTGTCAGCCTTCGAACAGTCCGACCGCCTCCCTCGGCAGCAGCGCGTTGTGCAACAAGTCACGTCAGATCTGGCCAACTTCCTCTTCACCGACCTCGTCGCCGGTGAACACTATGACCTCGCGAACATTGTCGTCGTCGTCGCGCCCAAAGAGGGGAGACCCCCAATGGCCTTACGCATGACAGGCTTGCCGACCGGCGCCTCGACGGGGCAGATCGAATCATGGATAGACAGGATGAAGCAGATCGCCGCATGATCAAACCACTCGAGGGAATCAGGGTAGTCGACCTTAGCCGTGCTCTGGCGGACCGTACTGCACGGCACTGCTGGCTGACATGGGCGCCGAGATTATAAAGGTCGAACGTCTGAACGGGGGCGACATCGCACGCTAGTGGCCGCCCGTCCAAAATGACCATAGCCTGTACTTCGGCTCCGTGAATCGCAACAAGCGATCGGTGTGCATCGACCTCTACTCGGCGGAAGGGCGCGCGATCCTCGAAAAGCTGATTGTGGGATCCGATGTCCTCGTAGAGAACTTCAAACTCGGCACACTCGAGAAGCTAGGACTCACCACCGAGCGACTCGAGCAACTGCATCCCCAACTCGTCGTGGGATCTGTCAATAGCTTCGGCATCACCGGACCGCTCAAGGACGATGCGGGCCTCGACCAGGTCATCCAGGGGATGTCGAGGCTCATATCGGTAACGCGTTCAGGAGCCGATACGTAGCGTGTCGTGTGCCGATCGTGGACATCACCTCTGAGATGATCTGCGCGTTCGGATCGTGTCGGCGTTAGTGGGGTGCAGCACCGGTAATGCGGTCAGCCACCTCAGCACATCGCTGCTCGAAACAGCACTCAACCTCTCAGTGTTCCAGGGACAGCGTGCATTCAGCCTCAGCGTTGACCCCACACCACAGGGCACCAACCACCCGACAATCGCACCCTACGGCACATTCACGACCGCGGGCGAACCGATCAACATCGCGGTTGGCAACGACAAACAGTGATGCACTTTGCTCTTGACGTTTACAGGTAAGTATGCTTTTGGAGCTTGTTTCCGGTGGCAGCCTCAGCTGAGCAGGAAGCGCGGCTTCTTCTCCAGCATGTTCCCCTGTGCGTATATGCAACACAGCCCTCTTCATTGAGAGCAAGGGAAGAGGAAAAAGACATGCCCAAGCCTCCTTTAAGGGCTTGGGCATGATCGCGGAACCGACCGGAACCGACGGGCTACGACTACGCTGTCACCAATTTTATACCTCTTCCAATTACCCTCATCTCCCCTTTCCCTGAAGCTCCAAAAAGTCCTTTCAGAAGTTGATGTCCCGCCTGTCGTTGAGACGCAGCGACGACCTGGCCCCAAAGACATTCCCTACGGTATTCCAGAGGATGAATGGCAACTTGTCCTTGCACGAGTGGCGAACCATGAGTCCTATCGCACCATTGCGAAAGATTACAACATCTCACGAGAAACCATCCGCCGTTTAGTCCAGGCAGCAAAACAGGCAAGCTGAAAATCGGGCTGAACAGGAAGTGGAAACTTTTGCCGCAGGTGCATCATACCACGGTTTAAGTCGCTATTGACACAATCCTGGTTGTACGTCGTTGAGATCCGTTGGTTTGAGGTCTGGATTACCCAAAAATATATTCATGCTTGTCTGTTCTCCTTTCTGTTTTCCCCAACAGAGTACCCTATGGCAATGCGTGCAGAAGCCCACTCCAGTTCATGAGCTCGCCGCTAGGCGAGAACACGAGGCAGTGACTCTGCATGCGTCGCTGTCACTGCGAGATGTTGCTCCGCCGATGTGTGCAGCAGCCAGGCAACCTACAGGGCCGGGATCAAGGCGGGACTCAATCAGTGTATGGTTACCGAAAATTCGACTGCCTAGCGAACTTGCACTCCTGCCACCCAGACCCCACGAATAGCACGGGTGGCAGCAATATCCTGGGTCGGGTCTCCCTCGATGAGCAGCAGATCAGCCCGGCGACCAGGCTCAATGGCACCTCGATCTGTGAAGCCAAAGTATGCAGCCGGCAGGACTGTGGCAGAACGCAGTGCTTCCACAGCCGTCAGCCCTGCCTCGACAAGCAACCCTAATTCATCATGCAGTGCTTTCCCGTGTTGAATCTGTGCGGGCGAAACAGATCCTTGATTTGCATCCGTTCCGGCCAGGATGGTGACGCCTGCCCGGCGGAACGCTGTCACTGTCGATCGCGCGTGGGCATAATCGACGCTGGAACCAGCATGGGTTGGGAGGCGTGCTGCGATGCTTGCCACGGCACGCATCATCACTAACGTCGGCACCGACACGATGCCTCGCTTCGCAATTGAGGACGCCAGAATGTCGTCAACCTCCGCATCGATGGGGGCATGTGTGAGAATGTCTACTCCTGCCTCCGCAGCGATGGTGAATGCAGCTAAGGTGGTGACATGCGCGATCGCTTTCAGACCCGCCTGGTGAGCGGCCTCGACCAGCGCCGTGATGGTTGCCACGTCAAGCGCAGCGGGACCCATTCTGGCAGGGTCTTCAACAATCACTTTGATATAATCCGCACCCTCCGCAACGCGTTCAGCCACAAAGCGATTCGCATCGGCTGGGCCTGCCACTGCACTCGAAGCAGGGAAGCCCATGCGAGTTGTCTGCATCCCTCCTGGTGCGCTCGCTGGATTTCCAGCACCACGAATATCGGCTAACCCGTGTCGATGACGCAGTGAATCGGTCACTGCCATCGATGGCGAAGCCATATCGAGCATCGTTGTACAGCCCCAGTATGTCCCTTGCTCGAGTTCAGCGACATTCCTCAGATGGACATGGGAGTCGATGAGGCCAGGCAGCAGCGTTCCATGCCGCCCATCAACGATGGTGTCAGCCGTCGTGGCAGCAGAGATGATGCCATGGTCAATGACCACCGTGCGTTCTCCGGTCAAGGCGTTGCCGTCAAACACGTTGACATTCGTAATGGCGATTATTTCAGACATAGGTATATTTCCCTTCTTTTCTGCTTTTTTTCGTCCTCACTTATCTCTTTCAACTCCTGTGAATGCTGTGTTTGGCTCCTTATGATCTCATATACTGCTTCACTTTCTCTCGAACAATCTGTGTCATTTCTTCCGGCATCGTAAGATGGGGAGAGTGGGAACTGTTTATCCAGGTGACTGAACGATTTCCGCGTGCGGCGGTAGTTTGATTAGCAGCCGTCAACCAGGAAGGCGTCCACGTCCCAATGGTGAAGTCGAAAAGCCAGCATTTTCAATGGGTGTATCCGCCTGTAATGGAGCTTCATGAACAATGCCATTTCTGAGAATATCTGCGTGGAACCTGGCCAGCGCGAGAACTGCCTGTCTTCCCGAACTCACACCAAATGCCGAAACAGGCGTTTCTACAGGAACTTGTTGAGCAAGGGAGGCGATATCATCGGAAAATAATTCTGGTGTTACTGGACGAGGATGGGGATCAGGTGAGCGTGATCCACCACGAGGATCGAAAGTCAAAACGGTGAACTCATCGGATAGATATGCCATCATCTTCTCATCCGGACCGCAATCATTGCTCCCATCGGGGACAAGCACAACGGTTGGACCTTGACCCATCATTTCGCAATGGAAATCCATGCCATTCGCGTGCGTCGTAAACGTCTTGATTTCCATCACGTTCACCTCTCTCAGCATGTCCTTCTTGCATTCCAGGGATGTGAATAACCTCAGTGAATACGTCTGAGGACTATCATCTTGCCTCTTCCGCTTTCCCTCCCTGTTCAAGCAGTTTCGTGACATGAGCGATAGTCTGTTGCATATGCTGGCGCACCGCATTGGCAGCACGAACCGGATCGTTCGTCTGGCAGGCAGCCAGAATCTCGCGGTGTTCCGCGTCGAGGCGCTCTGCATCCCTGGGAACATCGGCTGCGGCATAGAGATGGTTGTAGGCAAGCGAGGCATTGCGCAGTTCTTCAATCATCGTGACTAGCCGCGAACGTCCCCCAAGTCGATACAAGCGCAAGTGGAACTGTTGATTCAGCTCGACATAGCGAACGGCATTGCTGGTGGTGAGCATCTCATCGAGGAGGGCAATAAGTGGAGGAGCATCCTGCGCCTGGAAGTGTTCGGCAGCTTTCTCGGCGGCCAGCATCTCCAGTGCCATGCGAATTTCATAATGCTCGATGAGATCCTGAATGGTTGGCAAGAACACGGTGACTCCCCGGTGGGGGTCAATTTGCACCAGGCCGTCACTTTGCAGCAGTCCAAACGCCTCGCGGACGGGAGTCGTACTGACCCCAAAGCGTTGCGCGATCTCATTCTGGCGCAACCGGGTGCCTGCGGCAAGCTGCCCAGTGACGATTTCCTCACGCAGAGCAGTCGCAATCTGCTCCGGCATCGTGATTTTTGTGAGGATAGTCGGTTGGCTACCCTTTCCCGTATGTGCCGTCACGTTCATACCTGTTGTTCTCTCCCCTTGACAAATATATGAAACATTATACATAATATATCATATTTTAACGTGCTTTGTCTAGATGCGAAGCATTGGTTTATCCCCGGTTCTTGCTGAGATAGGCCAATCGTTGAGCGGAACATGAAGAAAGGAACAACTATGGCAAGTCGCTCTGTCAGCGTAGATGCTGGGAACGTGAAGCTTTCAGGACGCTTCCTTCCAGCGACCAATGGCCAGCCAGGCGCGCTTCTGGTTGCACTGCATGGTGGAACCTACTCGAGTAAATATTTTGATACCGCTCCGTCCCGGTTACTCGAGTTGTGCGCTTCACTCGGCTATTCGATCCTGGCGCTTGACCGACCTGGGTATGGGACAGCTACTTCTGTTCCACAGGACCACCTTTCGTTCGATGGCCAGATTCCCATCTTGCGGCAGGCGCTTGCGGAGATTTGGGATGACTATGGCCAGCAATCCGCAGGGATGTTTGTGATTGGGCATTCCATCGGGGGGATGATTGCCTTACTGCTCGCGGCAGAAAACCCGCATGAACGTCTGCTCGGCCTGAATATGACTGGCTCGGGAGCTATTTATCAAACTCGGACAAGTGCAGCATTTGCAACGTTGATGAATGACGCACCGACCGTGGTGATGGATCAATCGATTAAAGTTGCTGTCATGTACGGACCGCCGTGGTCCTATCCAGAGGAACTGGCGAAGTTGGACCCAGAACGGGACGTTCCTTGTCCCATGCCAGAGTTCAAAGAAGCACAAAAATGGGGCGCACGTCTTCCACAGGTTGCGGCGTCCGTGCGAGTTCCTGTCCAGTTCATTGTTCCGGAATATGATGGCATTTGGCGTGGTGATCAGGAGGCACTCAGCCACGTGGCCGCGATGTTTACTGCCGCGCCTTTTGTCGATGTGGGGATACAGCGCATGGCGGGCCATTCGGCAGAGTTGCATACGCTGGCCCGCGCATTCTACATGAAGATACTCGCTTTTGTCGAGGAGTGCATCTTGTACCATCAAAATCGAGCGAGCATGTAGAAAGGAATATCATCATGCAACTGGTGAGTTACCGGCCTCATGCTGGTACGGATGAAGCCTGGCGCGCAGGCGTGGAACACAAGGGCCTTGTGGCAGATGTCGTCCCCCTCTGGCATGGGAATAGCCATGAGGTGACGACGAGACAACTGCTCGCGGCTGGACCAGCGGTCATAGAGAGCGTCTTCAAACAGGCCCGCGAGATACTCGCTGCTGGTTCTGAGACATCAGGAGTGTTCCAGGTGGCATCTGTTGAACTTGGACCGCCGGTACCCGATCCCGATAAGATTATCTGTATCGGCGTCAATTATGCCGATCATGCCAGTGAAGCTGGATTGGCACAGACATCTGTACCCCTCTTCTTCGCCAAATTCCGTAACAGCTTAACCGGTCCGACCAGCCCGATCCTCTTACCCCGTGTGAGCAGTCAGATCGATTATGAAGGAGAATTAGCGGTCATCAGCGGAACGCGCTGTAAAGACGTTTCTGAGCAGGAGGCCCTCTCGTATGTGGCTGGCTATACCATCATGAACGATGTGAGCGCGCGTGACCTGCAAATGCAGACGAGCCAGTACATAGCGGGCAAGGCACTCGACACCTTCGCGCCGATGGGGCCTGGGATCGTGCTGGCATCTGCTATTCCCGATCCCCGGGCGCTTCTGTTGACCACTAGAGTCAATGGACAGGAGGTACAACACGCCAGCACGGCCAGCATGATCTTTTCCGTGGCGGCCATCATCTCGTTTCTCAGCTCCCTCATGGCGCTGGAGCCTGGAGATATCATTGCGACAGGGACGCCATCAGGAGTGGGATTCAAGCGTACGCCGCCCCTCTTTTTACAGCATGGAGATGTCGTGGAAGTCGAGATCGAAGGCATTGGTCAGCTACGCAATTCTGTTGTGGGTACGCGGACGGAAGCAGGAGCAGAGCGAGAGAAGTAGCACAAAAAAGAGGGAATTCTATCTGGAGAGATGCGTCCTATGGAAGGGGTGTCTCTCATCTGAACACCATGAGAGGAGAAAAGGAATGTCACACGCATCTGAAGACACGACCATTATTCGGCCCACGTTACACCACTTCAACCTGAAGACATCACGCCTTCACGAGATGATTGCGTGGTACGGTACCGTGGTGGGCATGACATCAAACTATACGTTTCCCGGTGGGGCCTGGCTCACCAATGACGAGGCCAATCATCGCCTGGCGTTACTGGTCTCACCGGTGTTGACCGATGACCCTGACAAGCTGATGCACAACGGCTTTCATCATAGCGCCTTCGAGTACCCGTCGATGGGGGATCTGCTCGACACCTACTCGCGTCTGAAGGCCATAGGCATTGTGCCACACGCCAGCCTCGATCATGGCCTGACTACCTCCTTCTACTATGTGGATCCCGACGGCAACAGTGTCGAACTGCAAGCCGACAATTTTGGGAGCTGGCGGGAGTCCAGCGAATGGATACGTACCTCGCCGCAATTCGCCGCCAACCCCATTGGGATGCCCATCGATCCTGATCAGATGGTGGCCGCACGCCAGGCTGGAGCCTCCTTCGCCGAACTGCACGAGCGGGCCTACAGCGGTGAGTTCCAGCCCTCTCGTCCTCAGGATTTGCGTGTGCCGCTAGGCGATCCACACTCTCCCATGTAGTTGTAGGGACGTGCGGAGGGTGCCCATAGAGTGTCACTCCTTTGAAAGGAGTGAAACACGGGACACGCGTGCGGACAAACATGTCGGAGGAAAACACCTCCAGGAAAACTCTAAAAAGGAAAGATGGATGAATCAAGAGCAACGCATCGCGTTTGTTCATGCTCATCGAACAGCCATTTACGGCTTCAATCGTAAAAATGATGGCCCGGCGATGTCGGTCGTGTACTACCTGATGGATGGCGACGATATCCTCATCTCTACAATGGAAGGTCGAGGCAAGGCCAAAGCGATTCGACGCAATCCAAAGGTTTCTCTCTGTGTGCTCGACGAGCAATGGCCGCTCACCTATCTGCAAGTCTATGGCGAGGCGACGATTGATGCAACCGTCGATACCGACCTTGAAAAAGTGACAGACTTGTTGATGCGGATTCTCGGCTTGATGGCTGGAAAGCCTATGCCGGAGTCGGTACGCGAGCAGACAAGACACTTGGCACTTGCTGAGCGACGTGTCCAACTGCGTGTGCAGCCGTATGCCACCTTTGAGTCACCTCCCCGTCATGTCTACTCGTCAGAGGATGTTGCAGGTCTTACACATGACCTTGGGCAGCATTTGCTGTGGAAGTGAACAGGAAGCGCGTGTCTGTTGTTATGATCCATGCGGTTTCGAAGCCAATGGCGTTCTCTTCAATTCGAATGGAGGCAGTATGCACATGTTCGTTCTCATCTCTCGTTTCCAGAAGCCGTTTGAGGAGGTGAACCGCTCCTTCGCAGCGCACAGCGCGTGGGTACAACGGAACTACGAATCTGGGCGATTTCTGGTCTCTGGACGGCGTGAACCCCTCATCGGGGGCATCATCGTGGCACGAGCAACCAGTGAACAGGAACTGCGTGAGGTTCTGACCACCGATCCCTACCAACAGCAGGGGCTGGCTGAGTACGAGATCTTTGCCTTCGAGGCCACCGATTTCCCTAAGCGCAGTAGCGCGTTTGACACCTTTGCTTCAAAGCCGTTGCGTGAACCTCCACCTGTACAGGAGACAGGAAGTTCACATACACACGAATGAGATCATTGATTTGATCAGGCAAGGGATGGATGGCATCCCGTTGAAAGGAACACCACTATGATACGAACCGTCACACACCTGCTTCTCTCGGGTATCTACATTATTAACGGATGGGGGGCCTTTAGTAAGCCCGGTGGACGGCCCAAGTTGGTTGCTGCGGCAGGTATCCCACAACCAGAGCGGGCCGTGGTACTCAACGCTGCTGTCATGATCGTTGCTGGTTTCCTGCTCGGCCTGGGCATCACACCTCGGCTCGCTGCGGCCCTTCTGCTCGGCAGCATGATTCCAACCACGATTGTGGGACATGCCTTTTGGAAGGAAGAGCCAGGACCACAGCGCCAGAATCAAGAGACCCAGTTTCTGAAAAATCTGAGCATGATCGGCGGGTTGCTGATGGTTCTCACGGAAAAGGGCAAGTAAAAAGAAGATGAAAATCATTGCCCTTGAAGAGCGCTTTGAGCTTGCGACGATCAAGAAGGTGGTAGCGAAATTTCTTCCAGGGGCCCAAGATACCGCTCAGTTAGCGTCGTATAGTCCACCCACAGCCCAACTCGAAGAACTGGGCGCTGGTCGCTTGAAAGCTATGGATGCCATGGGCGTCGATGTCCAGGTTCTTTCGTATCCTTCCTCGGGAATACCCATGGTTCCAGCAGCGGAGGCCGTTCCTCTCGCGCGAGAGGCCAATGACCAACTCGCGGCAGCCATTGTTGCCCACCCTGACCGTTTTGTCGGCATGGCGACCTTACCGATGCCTGATCCGGAGGCCGCCGAATTAGAGCGATGTGTGAACACCCTGGGTTTCAGAGGAGCGATGATCGCCGGGCAGACCAATGGTCGTTTTCTCGATGATTCCTCGTTTCGTCCCATGCTCGAAACAGCCGCTGCCCTCGATGTTCCCGTATATCTGCATCCTGCCATCCCGGTCAGAGCCGTGTGGGATGTGTACTATGCTGGATTTGATCCTGCTGTCAGCGGAAGCTTTGCCACATTCGGGTGGGGATGGCATCTGGACACGCGTATTCATGCGCAGCGCATGATTCTGGGTGGCGTCTTTGATCGCTATCCCAGCTTACAACTCATTCTCGGTCACTGGGAAGAAATGATCCCGTTCTTCCTGGCTCGCTTTGATGAGATCTTAACCCCGGTCGCCAAACAGTTGCAAAGGCCTGTCGCGGACTACTTCGTCCAGCAGATGTATGCAACTCCCAGCGGGATGTTTACGCTTCCCCCGTTCTTGCTCACCCTCCAGATCATGGGGGCAGATCGCATCATGTATTCCGTCGATTATCCCTATATTGCGGGCAATCAAGCCAGAGCGTTTCTGGAGAATGCCTCGGTCAGTCCAGCCGACAGAGAAAAAATCGCGCATGGGAATGCCGAAAAGGTGCTCAAACTTGCGCCTATGTGATGTGAGGAGTTGTACCATGACGGCGAGAGAAACCAGAGACAGCAGTCAAGATATTCCTCAGGAGACGCAAGTCCTCATCGTTGGAGGAGGCCCTGTTGGACTCAGCGCAGCCGTCGAGCTGGGGCAGCGAGGCGTGCAGTGCGTGATCGTGGAGCCGCGGTTGTCTGTCTCGCGGCTCAGACCCCGTGCTAAGACGACCAGTGTGCGCACAATGGAGCATTTTCGCAGATGGGGACTGGCCCAGCGCATTCGTGAGGCGGCGCCGCTCAAGGTCGACTGGTCGCAGGACATCGTCTTCTGCACGACCCTGCTCGGCCACGAGGTGATGCGCTTCAGCAACTGCCTCGGTCTTTCACGAGAGCGAACCGAGGAGTTCGCAGAGGCGGGGCAGCAGATCGCCCAGCCCCTGGTCGAAGAGGTGTTGCGAGAGGCCGTGAGCAATTTGGAGCCGTGTCACCTTTGCCTGGGCTGGTCGCTGCACGCTCTTCAGCAGCATGACGACGAGGTACATGCGACCATCGCGAGCGAGCAAGGCGAACAGCGGCGGGTCAGAGCATTCTACGTCCTGGGGTGTGACGGAGCTCGCAGCATCGTTCGTAGGGCAATCGGAGTACACTATGAGGGTGCATCAGACCAGCGTCCGAACTTTGGCCTCGTCTTCCGCGCGCCGGGATTGGCCGAGCGGCAACCTCATGGCCCGGCGGTCCACTACTGGGTCCTCAATCCGGCCTGCCCTGGGGTACTGGGCCGGATGGATCTGGAGGATGTGTGGTGGGCCATCGCCAATGGCGTCCCTGCCGAGGTCGGTCAGTCCGATCCACATGCCTTGATTCGTGGTCTTGTCGGTACTGAGATCGAGGCTGAGGTCCTGGGGACCGACCCCTGGACGGCACGCATGTTGCTGGCGGACCGCTATCGCAACGGTCGGGCCTTCCTGGTTGGAGACGCCGCGCACCTCAATCCGCCCTGGGGAGGACACGGCTTTAATACGGGCATCGGCGATTCGGTGAACATCGGCTGGAAGCTGGCGGCAGTGATTGACGGCTGGGGAGGAGATGGACTGCTCGCTAGTTATGAAGCGGAGCGGAGACCCATCGCCGAGCGCACCATTCGGGAGGCGGTCGCGAATATGAGTGTGCTGGCCCCGGAACTGGGTAATCCTGAGTTGGACGCTCCGGGTCTCGTCGGTGAGCAAGCGCGGCACGCGGCCGCTCAAGTGATCCGGGCCACCAAAGACCGCGAGTTCCATAGCCTGGGACTCGTCCTGGGCTACCAATACGATGCCTCGCCGGTGATTGTGGATGACGGGACGCCTGTTCTTCCTGAAGGCCAGGCGTATGTGCCGACGGCCAGACCGGGAGCGCGGCTGCCGCACCTGTGGCTACCAGATGGAGCCTCCCTCTATGATCGGCTAGGCAATGGATTCTCGCTGCTGCGGCTCCGTGATGACGCCGATGTGGCTCCATTTATCGCGTCCGCTGCGGCCCGTCGTGTGCCGCTGACCGTTGTCGAGCTACGCGGACAGGCACTCGAAAGGCTCTACGAGGCTTCGCTGCTGCTTGTGCGACCTGATCAGCATGTGGCCTGGCGCGGAGTGTCCATTGATCGGCCAGGTGCAGATGCAATCATCGACCGAGTCCGTGGGGCCTGAGCACCCGGAGACCGCGACGCAGCTTCTGCAGTGAGCCACCTGCTGGATGCCCGCATTGCTGTCGGCGAAGCAAGGGTCAGCGTCTCCGCTCCTGAGCGTCCAATATTCGGGTCTGGATATGCTGACCCAAACCTATCAGTGAAGAAAGCAGGGAAACGCTTATGCCTCGACAAGAACAAGCCAAGATGATGCGCACCATCACAGTAGAAGAGCATTACGCGACTCCAGCCTTTCTAGAGGGCCCGGGGCGCTCTCTGAAAGAGCGGGCCCAGGGGCCTGAGACAAGAATGCGCGGGGTGCCTGAACTGCTCTGCGATCTTGACGAACGCCGCATTGCCAATATGGATGCGGCCGGAATCGATGTCCAGGTCCTCTCTCATACCGCTCCCGGTACAGAACAGCTCGATGCCACCGAGGCCATCACGCGCGCCCGCGAGATCAACGATTTCCTCGCGCAAGCGGTCAGCCGCCATCCAGACCGTCTCGCCGGGTTTGCGACGCTGCCAACTCCCGTCCCGGAAGCTGCTGCTGCTGAGCTAGAACGCACTGTGCACACCTATGGCTTCAAAGGAGCGGTTATCAATGGTCACGTCCGGGGGCGTTACCTGGACGATCCTTTTTTCTGGCCGATTCTGGAACGCGCCGAAGCTCTCCAGGTGGCGCTCTACCTCCACCCAACACAACCTCCACAAGCAGTGGTGGCCTCCTCCTATACCGGTAATTTCTCCCCGGTGATCGCGTCCGCTCTGGCAAACTCGTCCTGGGGCTGGCACATCGAAACGGCTCTTCACGTGCTGCGCATTGTACTCAGCGGCGCTTTTGATCGCTATCCAGACTTGCAAGTGATCATTGGTCACCTGGGTGAAGGGCTCCCGTTTATGATGCCAAGGCTTGAACTCACGTTGCCCCAACAGATAACAACCCTGGAACGCCCAATTGGAGCCTATCTCCGTGAAAATCTCCACTATAGCTTTAGTGGCTTTAATTTTCTTCCGCCCTTTTTGAATCTGTTGCTTGAGGTAGGCGTCAACCGCATTCTGTTCTCAGCCGATTATCCCTACGCTTCCATGACCCAGGCTCGCTCTTTCCTGGACCAACTTCCAGTAAGTCCCGCCGATCGAGAACAGATCGCCCATGGCAACGCGGAGCGCCTCCTGAAGCTGTGATCAGTGTCTGGCTACTACGAGTTGTACATACTAGCAGGGCCGTGAGGTCGTAAAGATCAAGCTGGTGAATCTCCCGTGCGACAAGCGGCGGCGCTTACTTCTGCTCTCCCGCCTGCGCTGTTTCGCGCTGCTCATTCACGCCCTGCAGGGCCATGAGGACCTCATCCCTCCACGCTCGCGCTGCCGCCATGACTTTGGTCATCGATGCAGACACATGGACATGACCTAGTTGCATAGAATACGTTACTGGCACTCCCGCTTGTTCAAGCCGCTTCGCATACGCCTCGCCATCGCCACGAAGCACATCGTACTCAGCTGTCATGATGAATGCTGGCGGCAGCTGTCGTTTGACACATAAATTCGCCAAAACGGGGAGATATGCGCCAGAAGGATAAATTGGCGAGGATATTGCGTCAGATTCTGACCCTCATTTGTCTCGATGTCCATTTGGGAATTCTATGGGTGGAATCAGGATACATCAATGAATGACCTGCTCTCTTGTCTCCGGGAGGATTCACTCACCGATGTATCAACATGTTCGCTCACGGAATTCCCAAATGTATATGAAGTTGACCAACCGTATCGAGGTACTGCTGGTGCTTCTTCTCTGGATCAGAAGGATCAGGTCGAGCGCTACCCCGGAGTCCCGCGATGAGCAACTCGACCATGCGGCGGGCGTCGTAGCGCGGGTCGAGGTCTCCGCCAACGCAGAGGCTGCCGATGCCACGCATCAGTTCATAGGCGTCAATATCGGCGCGGATCTCTCCGGCTTCTGCTGCGGCGGCGAGCAACTGAGCGCACACGGGCACGAGGCGGTCAAGGAAGTAGGCATGCAGCGCATCGAAGCTAGCGCTGTCTGATTGCAGGACCGCAGCAAGTCCATGCTTCGTGACCAGGAAATCAACGAAGAGGTTGACCCACTGACCGAGGGCCGCGTGCGGCGAGTCACTATTGGCCAGTAGGACCGGACCAGCCTCGGCGCAAGCTTCGACCTGATGGCGGTACACAGCCACCACGAGATCCGCTCGTGTCGGGAAGTGGCGGTAAATCGTCCCCATTCCGACGCCAGCAGCAGACGCGATGTCACGCACTGGCGCCTCGACACCGGACGTGACGAACACAGCAGCGGCTGCGGCGAGCAACGCCTGCTCGTTGCGCTGCGCGTCGGCCCGAATCTTGCGGGCTGGTTGCCTTGCTCCCTCGTCGTTGGTGGTCATCGCTTCCTTCCTCAAACCATAGCTTGACAAACGGAACAGCGTTCCGTATAATGGTATCGGAGCATTGCTCCGTTTTGTCAGTATATCATGGAGGAAGACAATCATGCAATACCGCACCCTCGGCCGCACCGGCATCACGGTCAGCCACCTGTGCCTCGGCGCGATGATGTTCGGCGTATCGATCAGGCAGAACACATTATTCAGGATGACAATGTCAGCCACCTGTGCCTCGGCGCGATGATGTTCGGCGCCTTCGGCAACCCCGATCATGACGAGTCGATCCGCATCATCCACAAAGCGCTTGACAACGGGATCAACTTCATCGACACCGCTGATGGCTACTCTGCCGGCGAGTCGGAAGAGATCGTAGGCAAGGCGCTCTCTGGCGGACGGCGGGAGAACGTGGTACTCGCCGTCAAGTTCGGCGTTCCTTTCGATGAGGACCCCAACCATCGCGGAGCGTCGCGGCGGTGGATCACAGAGGCGATCGAGGGCTCGCTGCGTCGGCTGCAGACCGACTGGATCGACCTCTACCAGGTGGGTGTTCCTGATCCCACCACCGATATCGACGAGACCCTCGGCGCCCTATCTGATCTCGTCCATGCTGGCAAGATCCGCTCCTTCGGCGCGTCGAAGGTTCCCGCCTCTCAGATCGTTGAAGCTCAGTGGACCGCTGAACGCCGCGGCCACGAACGGTTTCGTACCGAGCAGCCCCCCTACTCTCTGCTGACCCGTGCGATCGAATACGATGTGCTGCCGACCTGCCTGCGCCACGGAATGGGCGTGTTGACCTACAGCCCGCTGGCCGGGGGTTGGCTGTCGGGCAAATACCGCAAGGGCCAGCAGGTCAGCGGGCCGGGTTCCGCTGCTCGCGCCCAGCGCTCCGGCGTTTATGACTCCACCAGCCCAGCCAATGCCGCCAAGTTCGCCGCCGCCGACGCCCTCGGCGCTCTCGCCGACGAGGCCGGGATAACCCTCATCCAGATGGCAGTCGCATTCGTCACCCGCCATCCTGCGGTTACCTCCGCGATCATCGGCCCGCGCACCATGGAACACCTGGACACCTACCTCGAGGCCTCCAGGATCGACCTGTCGAGCGACGTGCTGGACCGCATCGACCAGATCGTTCCCCCTGGAGTCACGATCAACATCGCCGACAACATGTGGAACATCGGCACAACAGCGCTCAGTGCGGCCTTCCGCCGCCGGTAGACCAGCCCCGGCCAGGACCACCTCAGGAGTGAAGCGACTGAGAGCTTGCGCCAAATGAGTCAGCGACTGAGTCGGTCGGACTCGGGTGACTCGTTTGTCATGTAGGCACGGATGTTCGCATCAGCAAGATGTTCCAGCAACCCGATGGTCAATCCCACGATGAAACTGGTGGCAGCGGTACAATGATCCTGACCAATGGAGCCACGCTCTTTGGGGAAGAAAGAGAGCTCGTTTAGCCTCTCAAGCGAGAAGAGCGGAAAAGGAAGAAAGCTCAAAGCTACCAGAATAATGGTACTCCTTCACCAGTTTCATTGTGGGATTGACAGTATACCCACCTCTGGGACCAAAAACAAGGTGTTGACGCATTTTCTCTTACGCAACCTCGCTGATCCTAAATGTGGTATAATGAAAGGACATAATCTCTCCTTCCTAGCGAACCCATTTTTCCCAATGAGAATCTTCTCTGGTAATTTTTCCCGAGTTTTCTGATGGGATGGTCGAGCAGATCCATATGGCCGACGAGATCACGGTGACGCTGCGAGCCACTTCCCCCGCCGCTCCCTGTCCCTGTTGCGGGACTGAGGCCAAACGGGTGCAAAGTCGGTACACGCGACATTTACACGACCTTCCCAGTGGCGAACGAGCGCTTCATCTGCATGTGGAAGTCCGCCGCTTCTTTTGTCCCAAAGCGACTTGTCGGCGCAAAATCTTCGCCGAGAGGGTTCCTTTGCTCGCCCTTCCCCACGCCCAACGGACGCTCCGCCTGCCACGGTCGCTGCGTGTGCTCGGATTCGCTCTGGTGTAAATCCCAGGATTCTGCGGCTCTCCCTCACTTTCCGTGAGAAGGTCTGCAAGAAGAGGAATGAGCAAAGATTTGGGGAGTTCCAGAAGCAGCTCTGAAAAAAAGAAGTCTCTTCTAGGCTCATCTTTCACGCAAAGTGCGGGTGAGCCTGACAATCTGGGTCACTATAATAGGAAGGCGCTATAATCTAAAAATCCAAAACATATATCCTCAAAGGAGTGAAAGATGAGGACTTATAAAAGACATATTCACACACATTTAGCAAAAGAGCTTTCTTCGCGCTTTTCTGCCTGATACTACTCAGTATCACAAGCTCATGTGGTTCGACAAAAATCACCCCTACAACGCTTGATGTCACACGTTCATCGCCTCTCCGACCTCTCCCCCCATTGAACATCACGATTACAGATAAACAGTCTGTGCAACAACTCTATCAAGCTGCTTACAATTTGCCTGCCGTGAGCAACGGTAAGCGAAACTGCCCGGAAGATTCTGGCATCGTTTACCATTTAAAATTTATCCAGGATACAAATACGAGCGAGGAAATGGATGTGCAAGCAACAGGGTGTTTAATCTTAACGACAAGCCAGGGGTTTCTGCAGGAAAACGACGCATTCCTTGATTTAGTTGCGAAAACTATCCACGTTAATCCTCTTGTTCCCCCGTATCAAAATTGAACTGCTACAGGAACAATACCGATAGGGATATGTCTTCTGGAATAGCCATTCTGTCCACCTCTTGTCTACCTATGGTAGGATTCCGCATATAATTGCAGCATAGGTGACCCTTACAGGTTGCGAAGGAGCGAAAAGAATGGCAGGAGATTGGATTGATGTTTCGGTGCCGCTGCACAGCGGTATGGTTCACTGGCCGGATAATCCGCCTGTTTTGATTGAACGCGCGCTGGATATGAGCCGAGGTGATGCCGCGAATGTTTCGAAGATTTCAATGGGGGTGCATACCGGGACACATATGGATGCACCGGTCCATTTCTTTCCCGGTGGGAAAGGTATTGATACCATGCCTTTAACGGCCGTTATTGGCCAGGCGCGGGTGATTGAGATTGCCGACCCGGAGTCGATCAAATCCGGTGAATTGCGACCACATCAGATACAGGCTGGTGAACGTATCCTGTTGAAGACGCGCAATTCATCGAGGTGCTGGCAAACGGATGATTTTGTCAAGGATTTCGTGTATATTTCTGCTGAGGCGGCGCAGTACCTGGCGGAACAAAAGGTACAGGCGGTCGGGGTCGATTACCTCTCGGTCGGGGGATTCTTCAAGGATGGGGCTGCGACCCATCATGCGCTGCTGGGAGCGGGCATCTGGATTATCGAGGGACTGAACCTTGCAAACGTACAACCAGGGCTGGTTGAACTGATCTGCCTGCCAATAAAGATTGTTGGTAGTGATGGCGCACCTGCGCGGGCAATCTTGCGCCCGCTGAGCTAAAAATAACATAGTGGAAGAATAGCCTATGATTCACAAGTCATTTATTGAAACAGAGCGAGGTCCCATTGCACGAGTCACATTTACTCTGCCGGAGAGTACCTGGGCTGATACCATTTACCTTGTGGGTGATTTCAACGGATGGAACCAGACATCGCATCCTTTTCGACTCGACCGCGAAGGAAACTGGACGATTACGGTTGACCTGGAAGTGGGCCGCCGGTATGAATTTCGCTACCGCCGTGATGGAGAATGGATGAATGATAGCCAGGCCGATGGATATGTGAGCAATCCGCATGGCAGCGATAACTTTCTCGTGGTGACAGACCCCAATTTTAAGCGAAACCATGAGGGATGAGATTTTTCAGCACGAATGGGCATGAACAAAAAGGCATTTGTTCATGCCCATTCGTGCTGAAAAATCTTTAGTCTCAGCTAGCTGTAAGTGACACCTGACGAGAGAGCATAATGGCGTCCGGGTCTTTGAGTAAATTGCCGGTCAGTATGGCAACTACGCGGTGTGAGGGATGGATGATGCCCTGGGCCGTGAGTTGCTTGAGGCCAGCAATCGAGGCGGCGGAGGCAGGTTCGCAGCCGATACCGGCGCTATCGATGATGGCTTTGGCGCGCAGAATCTCCTCATCGCTGACCTGGGCGACGATTCCTGCTGTCGCCTGAATGACCGTTTTCGCGCGTTGGAAGCTGACGGGATTGCCGATATTGATGGCGGTGGCCAGGGTATGCGCCTTGACGGGCTGGAGAGCGACGAAACCATCGCGGTAACTCGCGTAAAACGGGTTCGCACCTGCCGCCTGGATGGAGGCGATGCGCGGAAGACGATCTATGATCCCCAAACGATACGCGCATAACAGGCCCATACCAAGCGCCGAGGTATTGCCAAGGTTGCCAGCTGGGAGCGCGATCCAATCGGGAGCATGCCAATGTAATTGTTGCAGGATGTCGAAGGCAAGCGATTGTTGGCCGAGCAGGCGAAAGGGATTGAGGGAATTGAGCAGGTAGATGCCTTGATCGAGACACATGCGTTCCACGTCGAGCATGGCGCGGTCAAAGTCGCCGGGGACGTGGCGAATCTCGGCTCCATAGGCGATGGCCTGGGCGAGTTTTCCGGCGGCTACCTTGCCTTCGGGTAGCAGGACGATTGCATGCAGGCCAGCCTGGGCAGCGTAGGCGGCCATGGAAGCAGAAGTGTTGCCGGTCGAAGCGCAGGCGACGGCGGTCGCGCCCAACCATTTCGCGATGCTGACCGCTACCGTCATGCCACGGTCTTTGAAAGACCCGGTTGGATTCTCGCCCTCGTGCTTCACCCACAGGTGGTCGAGGCCTACAAACTCTCCGATGCGACCATGACCGTGACTATCCTGGGCGCGACCTGCTGGGTAGAGGTTGGTTAATCCTTCGGGCCGGGTGATGGGAGTGATGGCGGGCAGGGGAAGCAGGAGTTCGCGGAAGCGCCATACGCCGCTGCGGTCGATGGAATGCAGCGAGTTCAGACGCGCGTCGAAACGCTGCTGCCAGCGCGCGGCATTCATTTCTTCTCCGGTGTTGCCCTGCTCGATGTCTAATGGCTGTCCACAGGAACAGCGATAATCGGTGCGGGTGAGGGGGAAATGGGTGTTGCAATGGCTACAGGAAAGGGTGAGGGTGGGATGGGGCAGGGATTCTTCGCTGCGCTCAGAATGACATGGGGAGCCAGAATGAGACGGCGAGAGGGAGCTGGTCGATTTTGTTGGTTCACATTCATTACCAGCGGTGGGCGGATGATTTGAGTTGGTGAGGGCGCGGGCCGATAAATCGGCGGTGGGCGCGATCAATCGGCCCCTACGGGGAACCGAGTGATTGGGTGGGTTGGGATGATCGATTTGGGGGGCCGATTGATTGAGCGAGGCGAGATGTTTTTCGGGAGCCGATTGATTGAGTGGGTTGGGGGGTTCGACTTCGATGGTTGCTCCCTGGTGATCGATTGCGGTGATAAGGATACGACCGGGAAGATTGAGCGATTGGGCTTTAAGCTCTAGAGTTGCCGCGACAGCCCGCGCGTTGCCGTTGGTAAGCGCGAGGATGCTGGAGCCGGCGCCTGAGAGGCAGGCTCCAATTGCGCCTGCCCGGCGCGCGGCGAGGAGTAAGTCAGGCAGTTGGGGAAAGATCTGCGCGCGATAGGGTTCGTGCATGCGATCATCCATGGCGGAGCCGATGCTGTGCAGGTCGCCATTCGCCAGGGCCGCGAGCAAGAGGGCGACGTGTCCGACGTTATGCACGGCGTGGCTGCGCGTATAGTGTTGGGGCAGTAGGGCTCGCACGGAGATGGTGTCCATCGGGAAGTCGGGTACGAAAAGGACGGCTTGCAGTCCGGCGGGTATCGAGGCGCGGATAGCGTGCCACTTTTCATCCTGCTCGCTCTTCGTCACGACGACAAGGCCGCCCAGGAGCGCGGCGGCGACATTATCGGCATGTTTGCCCTGCTCGAGTTCAACGGCTGCATGCAGTAAACCGGCGCGTTGTTGCGGTGAGGAAATGCGCCCGGCGAGGGCTTCGGCGGCAAGGATAGCGCCTACGACGGCGGTCGCGCTGCTGCCAAGTCCGCGACCAGGAGGGATGTCTATACAGGCACGGATACGCATAGGGGGAACAGGTATTTGCAGAGTTTTCAGGCGCTCGCGGAGGACGCGGTAGAAGAGGTTGTGCTGATCTCTGGGCAATGCGGCGATGGCGGCATCATTGCACCATGCTGAAGAGATGTCGATGAGCGGTTCAGACTCGGCTGATATGTTTGCAGGCAAGAGCTGGATTTCGAATATGTTGTGTTGCTTGAGCGCAAGCCCAAGGCAGTCGAAGCCAGGGCCAAGATTGGCGCTGGTGGCGGGTACGCGCACCGTCACACGTGATGGCGAGAACATAGGTATTCCTTCCATTTGCTAACAGTATTCACAAGGGACAGGATTTGGAATGCCATGCAGGGATTCCAATCTGACACATCTCAAAAAGGTGTGTGTGAATGTGTTAGCAGATGGTATTGCCGCCGGTGGTAAGCCGGCGGTTATGTTCCTCCTCAGGGTGACAATGCGTTAGTTGCATGCAGATGGTCCTTAGAAAAGGGTTCTCCAATTTTGCTGCTATGTACAGCTTTGTTTTTTGTCGTCACATGGATGACTTTGTATGGAAGGATTATAACATGAGATGGTGAGTTTGCCAACATCTCGCTCCTGCATCCCTTAAGAGGAGGAAGACCTTATTAATAATGACCTTTGACAATTTATCTGGCAGAGGATACATTTATGGTGATAGCGTGATATATTTGTCAGAATGCATTGTGGACCACGCGGAATCTTCGTGAAAAGATATGGGGACTGACGTATGCAAAAGGAACTCTTTCGCCCATCGCTGCACTATCCATCCCATCCTTATGATGAAATGCTGGCCCGCACAGCCGAGCGTTTTCCAGAAAACGAGGCCGTTCTCTTTCAGGATGAAAACGTGACGTATCGCGAGCTGGATGCGCTGGTCAATGCCTTCGCCAATGCTCTGCTGGACCTCGGAATAGGCAGGGGCCAGCAGGTATGCCTGTTCATGGCCAATCGACCCGAATATCTGATTAGCTGGTTTGGGATTATTCGCGCGGGCGCGGTGGCCAGCCCTATGAACCCCTCTTACAAAGAGCGCGAGGTTGCCTATCAACTAAATAACAGCGAGGCGGTAGCGGTTATCGTGCAGTATGATTTGCTCCCGATTGTTGAGGCAGCTCGCGCGGAGACTCCGTCTTTGAAACATGTGATTACGGTTGGCTCAGGCTCACAGCATACCGGGTTCCAGACGCATTCCTTCAGTGACTTGCTGCAAAACTGTCCAACAACGCCGCCAGTTCGCGCTCAATGGCAGTGGGAAGATATGATAGTGCTGCCGTACAGCAGTGGGACGACGGGATTGCCTAAGGGCGTCATGCTGAGTCATAAAAACATGGTATGCAACACGTACCAGTCGGTGGCTACTGCGCGTATTACTTGCGCGGATCGCCTGCTGGTGTTTGTGCCGCTCTATCATATCTATGGTATTATGCTGATGGGGCTGGCAGCGATGACCGGTGCGACGATTGTGTTGATGGAACGTTTTGACCCAGGTGAATGCCTGCGGCTAATCCAGGAGCAGCGCATTACGATTCTGTACAGCGTGCCGCAGGTGCTGGCGGTGTTGAGCGATTGGCCGCGATTAAATGATTACGATTTACACACGGTGCGTTTTACGCAATGTGGCGCGGCGCCCGTGCCACCGGCGTTGGCTCGCCGCTTCGAGGAGCGCACGCACGTGACGGTTATGACTTCGTATGGACTGACCGAGGCGGCGCCGGGAACGCATTCCAATCCGGTTTACAATCCGCGACTCATCAAGGTCGAAACGATTGGTTTGCCGATTCACGATACGAAACAGAAGATCGTCGATATCGAGACGGGGCTGGTTGAACTGGGCGTGGGCGGAGAGGGCGAGTTGATTGTCCAGGGGCCGCAGGTGATGCAGGGATACTGGAAGGCACCGGAGGCGACCGCTGAAGCATTGCGCAATGGCTGGCTGCACACGGGCGATATCGGCTGGCGCGACGAGGATGGATACGTGACGATCACGGACCGCAAAAAGGAGTTGATCAAGTATAAGGGCTTCAGCGTCGCTCCTGCGCAGCTCGAGGCGTTATTGCTGGAACATCCTGCCGTTGCCGACGTGGCGGTGATCGCTAAAGCGGACGACAAGGCGGGAGAAATTCCCAAGGCTTTTGTTGTGCGTCGAGCGGGCTACGAGGCGGTAAGCGCGGATGAACTGATAGTATGGGCGAATGGGAAACTGGCGGCCTATAAGAATGTGCGCGAGGTCGAATTTATCGATGCCATTCCTCGAAATCCTTCTGGCAAGATTTTGCGCCGTATTCTTAAGGAGCAGGAACGGCGCAGGATGGGCTTGTAGACGATAGACAGGAGAGAGACTGTCGTGAATATACAGAACCTGGTTGCAATCGATGTGCATACGCATGCCGAGGTATCGAGCCGCATTCCTGACGACCCATTGTGGCAGTCAATGCAGGAGGCCTCGGCAAAATACTTCAAGGATGAGGGGCCGCGCCCGACTATTCCTGAGATCGCGGCTTACTATCGCGAACGAAAGATGGCCTGTGTGATTTTTCCTGTCGATATGGAGTCGACAACGGGGCTGGTGCGGGTGCCGAACGAAGAGGTGGCCGAGGTCGCTGCCGAGAATCCGGACGTGCTGATTCCGTTTGCCAGCATTGATCCGGCGAAAGGAAAGATGGGGGCGCGTGAAGCACGTCGCCTGATCGAGCATTTCGGCGTGCGAGGCTTCAAATTTCATCCCTCGATGCAGGAATTTTATCCAAACGATTCTAAGGCATACGTACTGTACGAGGTGATCGCGGAGGCGCGCCTGCCGGCTATTTTTCATACCGGGCATTCCGGCATCGGAACCGGCATGCGTGGTGGTGGCGGCGTGCGCCTCAAGTACTCGAATCCGATGTATCTTGATGATGTAGCAGTGGATTTTCCCGATATGCCGATCATCATGGCTCATCCCTCGTTTCCCTGGCAAGATGAGGCGCTCTCGGTCTGCCTGCACAAGCCGCAGGTGTACATCGACCTCTCCGGCTGGTCGCCCAAGTATTTCCCGCCGCAGTTGATACAGTACGCGAATACGCTGCTCAAGCATAAAGTGCTGTTCGGCAGCGACTATCCATTGATTACTCCCGACCGCTGGCTGGCTGACTTTGAGCAGATTGCGATCCGGCCCGAGGTGCGACCTCTGATTCTGAAGGAGAATGCGATCAAGTTGCTGGGGCTGGATGCTTCAGCTTGAATAGAGCGAAAAGGTTTCTCGCTTTATCTGCAAAGCTACAATAACGTTGTCAGGCCTCGATTGTGAAACAGTATGTTGTAGAATGAGGCAGAGTTGACCTGAGTGATACAAATGAATGGGGGGGAACTACCTCATTGGACAGCAAGAGATTTGACAATTTCAGCGAGCAGGCCAGGAAGGTCTTGAGCTTCGCTCAGGAAGAAGCGCAGCGCCTCCAACATGATGCTGTCGACACCGAACATCTCTTGCTGGGTTTGATACGCGAGATAGAGGGAGACGCTACCAACATATTGAGCAACCTTGGTGTGGACCTGACCATGCTTCGGTCTGCTGTTGAGTTGAGGGTTGAACGTGGAGATCGCGCTATTCCTGGCGAAATTGCCTTCACTCCGAGCGTCAACAAAGCGCTCGAACTCGCTGTGGATGAAGCTCGCCACCTGAATCATCACACGATTGGAATGGAACATCTGCTGCTGGGCCTGATGCGCGAGGGTGAGGGCATTGCCACCGGGGTACTCCAGAGCCTGGGTGTCAGCCTGGAGAAAGCGCGTGCGGCAGCCATATATATGCTCAGCTCGGCAGGCAATCTTCAGAAGTCACAAGTACCACCACGGCTAAAACAAGGGTTCGAATTGCTGGGTGATCGCTACCGGTTTCCAGGCTCTACTGGGCGAGGCAGCAAGATAATGAGCTCTACTGGCTGAGATACTCATCTGAATCGCCTCGTGACCATTCAAGTGCTCTATGATGTAGAAAGCGCTGATCCCGGGCTGGTGACGCGCTTGCAGCAGGAAGCGAAGGCAACCTCCTCCCTGTACCACCCCAATATTGTGCAGGTCTATGACGGTGTCCTAAGCCATGGAAATTTTTATCTGGTGAGGGAGCCGTTTGGAGGGATGGAACTGCGCCGTTATATACTGCGTACACAGGGCAGGCTTGCCGTCGAGCAGGCCATCAGGATTGCGCGCGATGTCGCACGTGGTCTGGGCACGGCCCATCAAAAGGGATTGGTGCATGGCAATGTCAAGCCGTACCATATTCTGATGGGACACAACGGCCTGGTCAAACTGGACGGCCTGGGCTATGCCCGCGCCTATAAGGAGATTGCTGCCTACCAGCGGCGCACCACTCCAGGGATGACGCTAGCAATAGGGACGTTTGACGCGCCTGAGTTGGCGCTGGGGGCGATGGTGACTCCGGCTGCAGATGTCTACGCGCTAGGCATGGTACTCTACGAGATGCTCGCCGGCCGCTTGCCTTTTGATCGTTACTCGCCTCAAGAGGTGGCTATGCAAGAAACGCAAGACCCACTCGCACCACCCAGCCGGTACAATCCCAACATGCCTCCAGACGTGGAAGCGGTTATTATGAGCTGTTTGGAGCGCGTCCCGACACAGCGTTTCCTGAACGGTCATGCACTCGCCGATGCCCTGGAACGTTTGTTATGACACCGATGGATCGGCCATACATCCACCAAATATCGGGCTCCGTGTGCCGGATGCGAACCGATGGCACGGAGCGCGTTTGGTCAAGGAGCTATCAACAGACTGGATTGCCATCACTCCGTTCACAAGTCGTCAATTGACCACCTGCACCACTCTGAGAGGGGTAGGTACTCCAGTACATCTGAGGGGGTGGAGCACCTAAATAAAAGTTTGGACACCCATCACCACCATTGCAAGGGGGGCTTGGAGTAGTTCTATACCCCCATTGAAAAGAGAGATTGAGAAACCGATTCTTCGTCCAATTAAAGAACTCCGGGCCTAGATACCCGCCCCAGGTCGCATCATCATACTCCTGGAGACGGGTGTGATACCAAGCGGGAATAGGATACTGTCCGGCAAAGCCACAACTCCACCCTGGGCACGGCCCTGTCCCATTCCCACAATCAATATTTTAGTTAGCAGAAAAATGCACGGGCAACGGATACAAAACACACGCTACAGGATCTTCTGGGAAGCGCTCTGATTGGCCCTCACCTTTCCTGCTTCTAACCCCTCTATGGAGGCAGTTTAAGAAAATATCTATATTTAATTTATAAAAAATTAACATATGTTTTTTTCACTGTCAAGTGTTTTGGTATAAAATTCCTAGGATTAAGGGAAAAGTGAGTCTGGTTTTGGAAAGCCCGCCTGATGAATGCGGGGGCTAAGGAAACCGAGGCTTTCGGGTCGAGGGCAGCGGTTGAGACAAAACGCCTCAACCTGACCTGATACTCTGGCATGAATTGCCTAGACCTGCCATACTTTTATGTACTTTGTGGCTCTGACAGCGGTTTTCAACAGCTTCTGGCTAGGCGAGGCAAATTGGCCGCAGGCGGTCTAATATTTTTTTGCATGAGTTTTGACTTATTGGTTTTTGATGAAAAATTCGGCGATTGGGGCCGATCATGAGTTTTCGCAAATTATTCTGGTAACCCCGCGGGGGCCGATGAATCGGCGGTGGGCGCGATCAATCGACCCCTACGGGTTGAAGCGGGCGACCACGAGGGTACGCCCCTACGGGTCAGCGATTACGGTGAAACTTCGTCAAGACGCTTATCTCTGGTAGCAGTGCCGAACTGGGCGATGATGGCAGCTACGATGATGAAAGCTACGATGATCAAGAAAATCACGATTGCGCCGGTCGTATTTCCGAGAGACATGAGCAGGCCAGGGATGAGCGGAGCAATCACCAGGATGCCAACGCCACCGCCAAGATGACCGATACCATCCACCAGCGCGAAACCGGTGGCGCGCGCACGGGTTGGGTAGTTCTCAGTAGACCAGGTGTAGGTCATGGGCACCCACAGGTTGAAGCCAAAGAAGGTGATAATGGAGCCGATGGCAGCGAGTGGGAAGTTGTTGGCCGTAAACAGCGCAATCATCAGCCCGCCAATGAGGGTGAGAACGGCAGAGATCGGCAGCCATACCTTTCGCTCCAGGCGCTCACCAAAGAAGTAGGCAAAGATGGCGGTTAGAATGAAGCCAAAGGTTCCAAATGCCGCGATCATTCCTGCTTCCCCGGCCCTTGCTGCTCCAGCTTCTGCCGGCGGAAGGTTAGGGGCAAGAGGTAAAATGCCGGCCAGTAGCGTGGTCAGACCTTGAGCAATCGAATAGACCGTAACATATCCAAGGAACCAGACCACTACCAGGAAGATGGTACGCCTCAGATAGAGGGGATTGCTGAAGATTTCTGTATATGAAACCCTGTCAGCGACCGCTTGCACGGGAAGCTCAGTGGCCGGGGGTGGCAAATTGGGCATTCTCCTGCGCGCGCGCTCCTCCATGTCTGTGACAATCTGGTCTGCTTCGTCCACTCGTCCTCTTGAAATGAGCCAGCGCGGGGACTCAGGCAACTGGAAACGCATCAGGATGCCGATGAGTGCCAGGAGCGCTCCAATGCCGTACATGACACGCCAACCATTGCCTAAAAACTGGGGACCGCTTACTGTAGCCATGGCAAAAGGCAGGCCATTTGGGAAAGGTGCCGCGGGTGTGGTCAGCCAGAGGCCCACCCAGATGCCAAAGAAAGCACCCAGCGCCGACATGATAAAGATCAGTGATGTGTAGCGAGCACGACTCCCGGTGGGCGCTACTTCATTGATGTAGGTGTTAACCAACGCGAGGTCAGCACCGATGCCAAGGCCGGTAATGGTACGAGCGATGATGAAGTTGGTATAGTCATTGACAAAAACGGTGTAGAGCGAACCAATACCCGTCAGGAGCAGGGTATAGAGCAGCATATTTCGCCTGCCGAACCTGTCTGACAGCGGCGACAGGATGAGCGCACCGACAACATAACCTGCCAGGTTCAACTCGACCGGAAGACCAAAGTAATTCACCGAGTTGCCAGGGTTACAGCTGGAGAGGATTTGCGTACAGGTCTGGATGAATGAGACGTTGATGACAAAAATGTCGAAGAAGGTGAAAAGGAAACCAACGCCGATGATACCGATGAAAAGGTAGGAGAGCGACCATACTGGAATACGGTCCTGCCGGGCAATGATAGCAGCACCAGAGGGGCTACCTGCGCCTGCTACAGGTTTAGAAATACCGCCTGCTTCGGATGCCATAAGATACTCCTTTCACACGCCGCTCCACCGACGAGTGGAGGGACGGGCTGGAAACTAGTGCCAAAGGACTACGTATCAGATCCGTGAAAAGCCGCCAGTGTGTAGAAGATGTGGAACGCGCCGGTTATAGAACCGGGAAGAAATGAGCTGTCTTTTGTCCTCCTCTCTTGTAGGTTCATTATGGTGAACAAGTTGTTCTACCACAAGAACAGTTTACCTGAGACGTGATATACTGTCAAGTATAGTAATGAGGGAATGAGGAATTACCCCTTACATTTTACAAGTTCCTGGGCTACACTTAACAGGAGAATACAGGTGTTTCCAGAGCTTTGGAGTTGACTCTGTATTAGCGGGGTCAGGTTAATATGGTTCAAACCGTTGAGCATTTATTTACAGGGAGGTACTAGGAACATGACTTATCGCAGCGAAGTGGTGGGCAGTCTGTTGCGGCCTGCCTATCTTGCGGAAGCCCGCAAAGAGTATGAAGCCGGGCGGATGAGCGCGGCGGAATTCAAGGCGATTGAGGATCGCGCGGTAAATGAGGCGATTGCGCTGCAGGAAAATGCCGGGATCGATGTTATCACCGATGGAGAACAGCGCCGCTACGCGTTCTATGGGCACCTGATCGACTCGTTGAATGGTTTCGATAAGTTTGGCGGCTGGGCTATTCCGTTCAGAGATGAGACGGGTGAGCAACTGGTGCTGAAACGCCCGGTGGTCGTGGAGCGGCTGAGCTGGCGCAGGAGCATGTGCGGCGAGGAGTGGGTGTATTTGCGCTCGCGCAAGAATAGGCCGGGAAAGGTGACGATGCTCAGCGCTCAACAGGCGGCGGCCTACTACGACCCGGAGAAATCGCGCTCGGCTTATCCATCACTCGACGCCTACCTTGCCGATATCGTAGATTTCTCGCGCAGGGAAATAGACGAACTGGTACGACTTGGCTGTACCTATATTCAAATCGATGCTCCCCAATACGCTGCCTTGCTTGATCCGCAGATGAGGGAAGGCTATCGACAGCGTGGCAGCGACCCCGACAAGTTGATCGACCGCTGTATCGAGATGGACAATGCCATTATCGATGGACATCCCGGCATCACGTTCGGGATTCATATCTGCCGCGGGAACAACCAGAGCAAATTCTATGCCCAGGGCGACTACGAACCGATCGCGCGTATCTTCAGCCAGACGCATTTCCAGCGTTTCCTGCTCGAATATGACGATGAGCGTTCGGGCGGCTTTGGGCCACTGAAGCACGTGCCCGAAGATCGCTTTGTCGTGCTGGGACTGGTGACGACCAAGAAACCGCGCCTGGAGTCTCCCGATGAGCTACGCCAGCGTATTGAAGAGGCCGCGAAGCTCATCCCCCTGGAGCGGCTTGCGCTCAGCCCACAATGCGGCTTCGCATCGACCATGGAAGGGAACCGCATTTCGTTTGAGGACCAGCGCAAAAAGCTCGAACTGGTGGCACGCGTGGCACGCGAGGTCTGGGGTTCCTCGCAGTCAAACGAGTAGGAAGTCAAACGATGTCTGAACTAGAACATGCTCCTCGATCAACTATCGAGGAGCATCAACTGGCGCGCCTGCAACGGGGCCTGAGCCGTATTTTGCCGCAGAACGGTTTTTACCGGGAAAAGCTCTTGCAGGGAAGCGATATCATAACGCTGGAACAGTTGGCAGACCTGTCCAGGTTGCCATTCACGACCAAACGCGAACTTGTCGCCGACCAGGAGCAGAATCCTTCGTTCGGGAGCAACCTGACGTATGCTTTGAGCGAGTACGTGCGCTTTCACCAGACCTCGGGCACGACAGGGCGGCCACTGAGGATTCTTGATACGCAGGAAAGCTGGGACTGGTGGGCTGATTGCTGGACGAGTGTGTACAGGGCGGCAGGAGTGAGCAGGGATGATATCGTTTTTCTGGCGTTTGGCTTCGGTCCTTTCATCGGTTTCTGGTCTGCTTACGAGGGGGCAAAGAAGCTGGGCGCGCTGACGATGCCGGGTGGTGGGATGGATTCGGTGCAGCGACTGCGAGCGATCCAGGATATTGGAGCGACCGTGCTGGTGTGTACGCCCAGTTACGCCCTGCGATTGGCGGAAGTAGCGCAGGAGCAGGGTATAAACCTGGCGGAGTCGAGTATTCGCGTGACGATCCACGCTGGCGAACCAGGGGCTTCGATCCCGGCGACGCGCGAGCGTATCGAGCAGGCATGGGGGGCGAAGACGTATGACCATGCCGGTATGACTGAGGTCGGCGCTTTTGGCTTCGCCTGCTCGCAGCAGCAGGGGATACACATCAACGAGGGCGAATTTATCGCGGAGATTCTGGATACGCAGAGCGGCTCGCCAGTGCAGGAGGGCCAGGTGGGAGAGCTTGTGTTGACCAACCTGGGGCGCTGGGGAAGTCCGGTTATTCGCTATCGCACGGGTGATCTTGTGCGTCATGGTGGCTATGCTTGCGCGTGCGGACGTAGCTTTCTGTCGCTGCCCGGAGGAGTTCTGGGGCGCGCCGACGATATGCTGATCGTGCGCGGCGTCAATGTTTATCCATCGGCGCTGGCGAATATCCTGCATCGTTATCCTGAGGTGCAGGAATACCGCATCATCGTGACAAAAAATGGCGCGATGGATGAGATTGCCTTGCAGGTTGAATGCTCGCCTGACCTGGTAGCGGTGTTACAGGAAGAATTGCACGTGGCGCTGCACCTGCGCGTGCCTATCGAGGCAGTGGAGCAGGGAACGCTGCCCCGTTTCGAGTTGAAAGCCAGGCGCGTGGAGGACCGCAGGCCGAGAGGATAAGGATTTTAAAACGGGCAAGGGCCTCAGCTTTCCTCCTTCTCGGCCAGCAACTCTGAGGTGCCTGTCTGCTCCCTTTCGCCCTGGAAAGTCCCGAACTCTTGAAGGAGTGGTGATAGGCGGGCGCTGAGTTGCTTATCCCATTCCTCTAATTCCGCGATCAGGCACCGGGTCGCCACAGTAAGAGCG
Organism: Ktedonobacteraceae bacterium; assembly: GCA_035653615.1. Lineage (NCBI taxonomy): Bacteria > Bacillati > Chloroflexota > Ktedonobacteria > Ktedonobacterales > Ktedonobacteraceae > Ktedonobacteraceae bacterium. Next base: position 106,981 of record DASRBN010000035.1, read on the forward strand.
CGGCGCAGCTCCTTCGTGTCGAGCGAGCGAACAAGCGCGCCCGCGAGTGGGCCGGTTACGGATGATGGGAGGCGATCAACGCCACGGCCGTAGATGGCATTTTCGCCCAGGCGCAGGCAGGCCAGGGCAATGACTTGATCGCGGACTCCACTGATCCAGTATTCAGCTTTCCAGGGCTTGTTGCGCTCGATGGACGCGCGAGCATGGAAAACGTGAAGCCAGGCAAGCCCAATGAGCAAAGAGGCATCCGGCTGCGGCATGGCCTCCACTTGACGAGGAGTACCAAAGAGAACGTGGAACTCTGGGCCATAGGCGCCAAACTCCTCCGGGGGCATCACTGATATGTCGATCTCCAGACCGTTGGGCAGCAGAAATACGCGAAAGATTCTTTTGCCAGCACGCAAATCAAAGTAGTTGACCAGGCTGAATTCCTGATCGAGGCTTCGCGTCCAGTCATCAAGAACTGTCTCAAGCCTGTTCCCATCAGCAATTCCAAAGGCAATATCAACATCGGACCACCTGTCGCCTGTGCCTAGAGATGCGGAGCCGGTGAGCGCTCCTCCTATGACGCGCGAGTCTGCTTTTGCCAGTTCAAGCACTCGTTGACGCACATAGTCGCGGAACTCTGCTGTAAACATACGGCACTACTCTTCCTCTCTTTTCGATGCTAAGAACTTCTGTAACACATACTTCGCCCGGCTAGCCCTTTATTATCTGATTCCTTCAGTCTATACTATTCTATAACTATCCGTAAAAATCCCCTTGTTCAAGTGCAACTACGGGAAGGGAAACATGATGAGTACTACACATGCGACGGGAACAGGTAAGCCGCTTGACCTGGCCTCTTCAGCCCAGGCGCTACCGGCATCCGCAACACTTTCTATGAACGAGGCGGTAGCAAAACGCCGTGCCGCGGGCCGCGAGACGATTCACCTGGGTTTTGGTGAGGCGAGTTTTCCTTTGCACCCGCTGTTGAAAGGCGCGTTGGCGAAGGCAGCGACGCGCACGGGATACGCGCCTGTGCTGGGCATACCGGCACTTCGGCAGGCTATCGCGGCTTATCTCACACGCACGCGAGGAGTCGAGTTTTTCGCGGAGCAGATGGTGGTTGGACCGGGCAGCAAGCCATTGCTCTACGCGCTCCTGCACATCCTGGATGGGGATATGCTGCTGCCGGTTCCGTCGTGGGTGAGCTACGCGCCGATGGCGAAGCTGGCCGGACGACGGGTGATTGGCGTGCAGACGGATGCTGAAGAACATCATCGCCTGTCTCCAGAAGCCCTCACAGCAGCAATGGATCAAGCGCGTAGAGAGGGAGCAGATCCGCGCATTTTGATTATCAATACGCCGAGCAATCCAACCGGCAGTATGTTTGACCGCACCATCGTGGAAGCGCTTGCAGGCTGGTGCAAACAGGCAGGAGTAACGCTCATCAGCGATGAGATTTACGCGGAACTGGCTCATGGCTGGCGCGAACATATTTCACCTGCACGCTTCTATCCCGTCGGCTGCATTGTGACCGGCGGACTCTCCAAGGCTTTCTCTGCCGGAGGGTGGCGGCTGGGATATGCAGTGCTGCCCGCGGCGGAAGCTGGAAGAGCGGCGATGCAGGCCCTGCGCTCACTGGCAAGCGAAATCTGGTCGTCGGCAGCTACGCCGATTCAAGAGGCGGCAATTATCGCTTTCAGCCCGGAGGCTTCAATCGAGCAATACGTGCGGCATTCGGCGCTTGTGCATGGCTATGTTGCCGCTCAGCTTTACGATACGCTCTGCCAGCTCGGCATACCGTGCCCGCGTCCGGCCGGAGGCTTCTATCTTTATCCTGATTTCGCTCCCTGGCGAGAGGCGCTCCTCGCGAACGGGGTGCGCACCAGCGATGAACTTGCGCATTATCTGCTGGAGAAATGGGATATTGCTACTCTTCCCGGCACCGTTTTCGGCGAGGAGCCTGAAGTGCTGCGCCTGCGCCTGTCGACGAGCCTGTTGTGCGAACCGGAGCATGGGCCTTCCGAGGAGGAACGCGAGGCGGCGCTGTGGCAGATACTCGACCAGGCGGAGTTACTGCAAAGCGGCGAGAAGTCAGGAGTTGCTATCAGATTACCGGCGCTTCAGCAAGCCCAGCAGCGACTGAAGGAGGTCATTTCGGCACTTGCAGCCGGATCACCACAGTAGTACCCTGGCCTTGCACACTATCGATTGAGATGGTGCCACCCTGTGCTTCAATCAATTCCTTTGCGATGGCGAGACCGAGGCCGTTGCCGGTGACGCTTTGTGGCGAGCGGGCGCGGGCGGGGTCGGCGCGATAGAAACGATCAAAAACGTGGGGCAAGGCATCAGGGGGAATGCCCTTGCCGGTGTCGTGAATTTTGATGATGACGGAAGTCTGTCCCTCGTCATGGGCCGAAATGTCCACAAGGCCCTCAGCAGGAGTAAATTTGAGGGCGTTATCGACGATATTGAGCAAGACCTGTTGCAGCCGGTCGGCGTCGGCGCGGACAGGCAAGATGTCGGTTGCGACCTCGTAACGAATCTCCTGGCCGTGCGCCAGTTGCTGTGCCTGATCGTATACCTTTTCGATCACCGGACGGATATCGATAGTCTCTACACGCAGCACTAATTTGCCCTCGTCGAGTCGTGTCAGGGCGAGGAGGTCTTCTACGAGACGGTGCATGCGCTGCACTTCGGCGTACATGTTATGCATCAGGCGACGCGATGCCTCGGTATCTCCCTGGTCGGCGCCGATGAGCAGCATTTCGAGGCTGCCACTCAAGGCGGTAAGCGGAGTGCGCAGTTCATGGGATACGTCGGCGACAAATTGCTTCTGGCGCTTAAATGCGGCTTCGAGCTGAGCTACCATCCAGTTGAATGAAACGGCGAGATGTCCAATTTCATCGTCAGTGACAGGTGTATCGAGACGCAGGGAGAGGTTGCCGTTAGCGATACGCCGGCTGGTTCTTTCCATGACGACAAGCGGGTGCAGTGCTGCTCCAATGAGGGGAAATGTGAGCGCTATGGCAAAGCTTAATGCGCCGAGAACACCTATGAGCAAGATGAGGCGCAAGGTGGTAATGTAGTTGTCATATGGCGCGGTGGGAGTATTGAGTTGCAGTATGGCGACGGTCCGGTGCTGGCTGACAAGTGGCATGAGGACGACGAGCTGGCGGTTTCCCTGTATATCGCGCGCAATCAGGTAACTACTACCCTGCGAATCATTGGCAAGCGTTTGCTGGATAAGCGAGGGTTTTAGTGTGACCGGGAACGGGGTCTGTGGGAAATTGTTGCCGACCAGGTCATTACCAGAAACAATGACCTGGTCATTGAGCGAAAGAACGGTGGCGTTGACGCTGGCGCTGGCGAGCTTTTCTACCAGAATGGTCGTGTATACATCAAAATTTGTTGGCAAGGAACCTGGCGGCGGGCCAGGAGGCGGTGCAGGGAAAAGAGGATGACCTTTGATTCCATCGGCGGCCAGGCGTGCCTCATTGCGCAGGGCTACAGCCTCATTGCTCAAAAGCGCCTGTTCCGCGGTAAAGAGGATAACAAGGCCCAGCGCGCTGAGCAGGAGCGCGAGCACTCCTAAAGAAATGAGCGCCAATCGCCAGCGAAGCGGGATGCGATTCACCAACCTGCGCAATCGTTTCATGCGCCACATATGTTTCCTTACCCTCGCAATGTATAGCCAATGCCGCGTATGGTTTGCAGTAAGTGCGGTGGATTATCGTTCAGTTTTTCGCGCAGGTGGCGGATATACACTTCAATGATGTTGTCATCGCCATAATAATCATAGCCCCAGACACGCGAGAGTATGATATCGCGTGTGAGTACCTGGCGCGGATGCATAAGAAACAACGCTAAGAGATCAAATTCGCGTGGGGTCAGATCAATGCTCTGCCCATTATAGGTGACGATACGCGTGCCTCGATCAAGGGTGATGTCATGAAACGTGAGTACATCCGCGAATTCATTGCCATGTCGCCTCATGACCGCTCGCACGCGCGCCATCAGCTCTTTGAACGCGAACGGCTTTGTGACATAATCATCGGCCCCGACATCCAGTCCAGAAACGCGGTCGTCGATATCTCCTTTCGCGGTAAGCATGATGATGGGGGCATCGTTTGTCTTGCGTAATTGGCGTGCGACCTCGATGCCATCTAAGCCGGGGAGCATGATATCTAGAATGATGATATCGGGATGATGCGCCGTTGCAGCCTGTACTGCTTCAGGACCGGTAGTGGCGACCTGGACGTTAAACCCTTCATATGAGAATCCCAGTTGTAGAAAGTCTACTATCTGCGGCTCATCGTCCACTATTAAGGCGATAGGTTGCCTGCCGCTCATGTTATTTTGATTCAGTGTTGCCATAGATACATATTTTCTGCCTGCAAGGGCGATGGTAAAAGGCGATGAGACCGGCCCTTGCCATATATATTGATTGGTTACGGTTTCTCCAGGGCAATCATACATTTTTCACCCAGCATCAGTATAGCAAATTTCGCTGAAAAATTGCTGAATTCAGGGATTTTTCAGCGAGGGATAGCTTCTTTTTCAGTCTGATGGATCAGAATAAAGACGATTTAAAAATTTCTTGAGAAGGAGATAAAGGTGTTAACTTTTCGGGAGGATTTAGAGGGCATAAGGAATCTTGCCAGGGGGTCATTATATAAGGGCCTTGTCGAGTGGGCACGCATACAACCGGAGGCGGTGTTTGTTGTGGAGGCGGAAACAGGGCGGGAGCTTACATATGCGCGCGCGCTTGCGGCGGTTAACGCTGTACGACGGATGCTCGGTGAGGCTCCACGACGGGTAATGCTGACTTTGCCCGGCGGAATAGCCAGCGCGGTAATCTGGCTGAGCGCGCTGAGTGGGGGACACCTGTTAGTGCCGGTGCCGCCGGATGCGACTGATGATGAGAAGTTGCGGATTATGCAAAAATACGAGCCGGATGTTTTGTTTGTTGAAAACACGGAGGATTTTGCTTATCCCTATGCCAGAATTATAAGCCGGCAGCAATGCGATGCCTTGATTGAAGAGGCGTTTTTTTATGGCGCTATCGAGCCGGTGGAGGGGCGGATTTGTTTGACGACGTCGGGTTCGACCGGCACGCCGAAAGGGGTCATACTGAAGGAGAGGCAGATTGCCTGGACTGCGGATCGTGTGCGTGCCAGTCATGAACTTTCCCGTGTAGATCGAGGATTGACGGTGCTGCCTTTCTTTCACGTGAACGCGCCGGTGGTAAGCCTCTGCTCGTCGCTGCTGGCCGGTGGCACGGTTATTATCGCGCGACGGTTCAGCAGGAGGAATTTCTGGTCGTGGATCGAACGCTACCAGGTTACGTGGGCAAGTATCGTGCCAACTATCGTGGCGATGCTGCTGGAAACAGAAAGACCGGCTTTTCTGCCGGGGTCTTTGCGCTTTGTACGAACGGGTTCGGCTGCGCTGCCTGCTGCTGATCTGCTGGCTTTTGAGGCTCGCTTCGGCATTCCTGTTATCGAAACGTATGGTTTATCGGAGGCGGCGAGCCAGGTGGTTGCTAACCCTGTGCCGCCAGGAGTTCGCAAACCAGGCTCCGCCGGTCGTCCCGTTGGCGTGGCTTTGCGTATCTGCTATCCGAGAACTGATGGCAGTGGAGAGCATGTTGAGTTATTGCGCGATGTTGAGCCTGGGGAGACGGGTGAAATCTGTATTGCCGGCCCCAGCGTGATCGATGCCTATGCAGATAATGCTGGACAAGGGGCCTTTTCGGATGGATGGTTTCGCACCGGCGACCTGGGATACCTGGATGAGGATGGCTACCTGTTTATTCGGGGACGCCTGCGCGAGGTGATTAATCGCGGCGGAGAGAATATCGCGCCGCGCGAGGTTGAGGAAGTGCTCTTGAGACACGCCGCGGTACGAGAGGCGGCTGTGGTCGGTCGTCCTGATGCTATCTATGGCGAACAGGTCGTGGCCTATCTTGCCGTCAGGGGCGCGTGGACTGAGGCGTTGGCGCGGGAGCTGCATGAGTTCGCGGCGCAACGGCTAAGCTCCCAGAAAGTGCCTATCGATTTTATTGTTCTCGATGCGCTGCCGAGGAATGCTACGGGTAAGATTGACCGGCATTTGTTGAGGTTGCGAGAACGGGCGGGCACGGGCAGGCGGGAGGCGGGCGACTATAAGGGTACGCCCGGAGGGGCCGATGAATCGGCGGTGTGTACGGTAAACCGGCCCCTCCGGGCCGATCAACCGGCGATGGGGGCGAGCAATGGTGGTCGGGGCCGATCAACCGACGAGGGGCACGGTGAACCGGCCCATACGAATACAGTAGGGGGTTGAGGTGGTGAGATGGTGAAAGAATTACAGGCTCGCCGCCCGCACGTGTATGAATTAGATCCGCTGCGAGTGATAACGGCTCTCTGTGTTGTCGCTGTGCATGCAGTCGCTTTAACTACTTTTCTCAACCATACGAGTGTGGGGGCACAGATACAAAATGCGCTGGTGGTGGCACTGCACTTTACAAGAGAGGAGTTCATCTTTGTAACGGCCTTCGCACTGATCTATGTCTATCATGGGAAGCCTTTTGATGTCAAGAAATTCTGGGCCAAACGAAGCATAGGGGTTCTGCTGCCCTATTGTATCTGGAGCGCGATCTATGTCGCGGTTAACGTGCCGGGACAGGCGCCGCTCCAATATATTCAGACCACGCTTATTGATATAGTGTCGGGGAATGCTTCATTTCAACTGTATTACATCCTGCTCACCCTACAGTTTTATATCCTCTTTCCGCTTTTCCTGGTGTTCATGACGCACGTTGCAAGCCATCCATGGAAAGTATTAAGTATTAGCTTCGTGCTTGAGGTTCTGTTGCTCTACGCGGACTATCGATGGGTGCAGCAGGGTACGCTGGCCTCATCCGGCTTCTGGCAGTTTTTCGCTACCTACCAGAATCGCTTCATACTGATCTACCAGTTCTACTTTGTACTGGGCGGGTTTACGGCATTGTACTTCCAGCAGGTGCGCTCATTTGTGCTGCGCAATGGATGGTTGATTGCATGCGGATTCCTGACTGCAACCGCTGCGCTGTGGCTGCACTTCGTGCTGCAACTGCGTGTGTACCAGGAGTCGATGGGATACGCGACATCGGTTTTGCAACCGATCATGGCTTTCTATAGCCTGGCCGTGATCCTCTTTTCGTTCTGGCTTGTTTGTCGTTGGGCAAGTCACAGGCAGAAGGACAACCTGCCACGCGGCTATCGCACCTGGCAGGTGTTATCAGATGCCTCGTTTGGAGTATACCTCATCCACGTTCTCTTCCTGACGGCAATCCTGAAATGGGTGCTGCCCGCAATGCCGGCAGCGTGGCCCATCGCAATCCGCGTTTTTCTCACCTGGTTTTTGACCGCGGGAAGCGCAATGGGAGCGACGGTGATATTGCTGTATATTCCCGGCTTAAGTCACCTGGTTGGGCGCGCGCAGCCCACAAGTAAGAAGGTAGCACCAGGGGCGCTTCAAACATCTGTAGGGGCCGATAATGGGTTTGAACAAATTATTCCGTCCATCGCAAGGGCCGATCAATCGGCGATGGGCGCGATCAATCGGCCTCTACGGCAGAGCCGTGGAGCCGATTCATTTGCAAGGAGAAGAACGATATGAAAACGATAGAGAGCTTTTCATTGAACAGAGAAACGAAGGTAATGCCGGATTCGTCAACCGGATTGTCTTTTGATAGGGAGACGTTCCGGCAGTTTGGCTACCGGGTGATGGATGAAGTGGCTTCGTACCTGGATGAGATAGATGAGCGGCCTATATGGCAACCAATGCCGGATGAGGTACACCAGGCCATCCGAGGGCAGGAGCTTCCGCTGGAGGGACAGCCATTCGAGCAAGCGCTGGATTTCATTCAACACATGATTCTTCCTTATCCACAGGGGAATGGGCACCCTCGCTTTGCCGGGTGGATTAACTCGGCGCCTGCCCATGCCGGTATCCTGGTCAAACCATTGGCGGCTGCTATGAATCCCAATTGTGGCATCGGAGATCATGCCGGCCAGGAGCTGGAACGGCGCATGGTGCAGTGGATCATGGAACTGTGCGGATTTCCAACAGGGGGAAGCGCCGGTGTGTTCGTCAGTGGCGGCTCCGAGGCCAATTTCACGTGCTTGCAGGCCGCTCGCCAGTGGGCAGCGCGCGTTGATGGCTGGGATGTACGGGCTGAGGGCGTGCAGGGAATGCATCGTCCTTTTATACTGTACCAGTCAGATCAGGGGCATTTTTGCATTCGCAGGTCGGTCGAGGCGATGGGGCTGGGCCGCAATGCGATCCGTATTATTCCTTCGACAGATACTTTCCAGATGGATGTCAAGCAGCTGCGCCAGCAGATTATTGACGATTGGGCAGCGGGACTGCGGCCATTCTGTGTGGTTGCGACCGCCGGAACTGTCGACACGGGCGCGATTGATCCGCTTGACGAGCTGGCCGATTTGTGTGAAGAGCAAGGACTGTGGCTGCACATAGATGGCTCCTACGGCTCTTTTGGCATTCTCGATGAGGATGTTGCTCCTCTTTACAAGGGCATCGAGCGCGTGCATTCCCTGGCGACCGACCAGCATAAGTGGCTCTCTGTTCCTATTGACTGCGGCTGCGCGCTGGTGAGAAATGGTGAGGCGCTGCGCGATGCATTTCGCCTCACTCCGCCGGGGCAGGATGAGCATGAACCGTGGCAGTCGGAATATACATTGCAGCGCACGCGCAGGTTCAGGGCGTTGGAAGTCTGGGCCATCGTTCATACTGCCGGTCGCAATGGGCTGGCCAGGGCCATTAGCAAAAATATCGAAATGGCTCACCTGCTCGGACAACTCATTGAAGCCAATCCAGACCTCGAACTCGTGGCGACAGGCCCATTGAGTATTGTGCGTTTTCGCTATGCTCCAGAGGAACTACGCGATGAGCCATTGCTACTAGACCAGTTAAATAAAGCGCTGACCTACGAAATGCAGCGGCGTGGGAAAGCATTTCTGACGAGTACGCATTTTCAGGACAAGGAGGTACTGCGCGCCTGTATGGTCAATTATATGACCACTGAAGAAGATGTATGGGCCATCATCGAGGAAACGATTGCTACAGGCAAACATGTTGCGGGCCGTTACTTCCACTCTCCACGCGCTTTTATTGACACCGCTGCTGTATCAGAAAGTATCGCTCAATTGAGTGCGAAGCCATAGAAAGAGAGTGATAAATTATGCGTTATGCAAACATTTTGGAGACGATTGGGAATACGCCACTGGTCGAACTGAAAAGTTTTACTATCAAGCCAGGTGTGCAGATCTTCGCGAAACTGGAGGGGATCAATCCATCGGGTAGCATCAAGGACCGCATCGCGTTGAAGATGATCGAGCAGGCTGAAGCTGAAGGTTTGCTGGCGCGAAACTCGATCATACTGGAACCGACAAGTGGCAATACGGGAGTGGCGCTGGCGCTGGTGGCAAATATGAAGGGATACCCGTTCACAGCGGTGATATCCGAGAAAGGAACGCAGGATAAACGCCGATTGCTCGAACTGTATGGTGCCGATATCATCACTTCTCCTGGATCAGCCGGCAGCAATGGAGCTATCCGGCTGGCTCAGGAGTTAGTTCAGAAGGATAAGCGCTACGTGATGCTGTATCAATACGGCAATGAGGCCAATGCAGCGGCACACTATACGACTACGGCGGCAGAGATCATTTCGGATATGCCCGGCGTCGATGTCTTTGTCGCGGGACTGGGAACAGGCGGAACGCTGACAGGCGTGGCCCGGCGGTTAAAGATGCACAATCCTGGTATTCGCGTTGTCGCGGCAGAGCCGGTGCAGGGCGATAGTATTCAGGGATTGCGCAACCTGGCGGATGGTTTCGTACCCCCGGTACTCGATTTATCGGTCATCGATGCCCGGCAGTTAGTTTCAAGTTCCGAGGCCTGGATGCGCTCGTTGCAATTAAAGGCGCTGGAGGGGATTTTCGCGGGACCTTCGAGTGGCGCGGTGCTGGAAGTGGCCCTGCGTATCGCGGCTACTATGAATCGTGGCAAGATTGTGGTCATTCTGGCGGATGGAGGCTGGAAATACATGAGCGAGGATCATTGGATGACAAAGCTCTCGCCCCCGCCATTGGTGGCCGGTACTGATCAGAGGGTTGTTTTCGCCGCATAGGACGGGAAATGTAAAGGCGAAGGAGGGAGAAGACAGGCAAACCAGATACGAGTGAAAGGCGGGCGACCGCAAGAGTACGCCCCTACATGGCCGACCATAAAAGAAGGCTCAGCGCAACATTTTTATTCGTAGTCTCGTTGTGATAGAATGGGTGCTGCTTTGCGCATATTCTTTTTACTGGCCGGCGAATTGGTTGCACTGAACGCAGCGGGGCGAGGACAGGTACAAGACGCTGTCCCCAGAAGGTACTCCGCCACCAATCTTGCCATATTCTTCATATAGAGAAGGTAAGAGTTGTGGTAGGCAATGGAGTCAGGAGTGACAAAGTATCGCTTAAGAAAAGAGGCCCAAACAAGGCACTCCGTACAACTCTGATCGGTTTGATAAGCGTTCTCGTTTGTGGCCTGTTATTGATCTGTAGTTATAGCCCGTCCGGCATGTCTAAAAAGACTAACCATGCTTTAGCAAAAACGAGCATAGTTACGCATCCAATAGTAAGTTCAGGCTGCGGCAAACCGGCGCCTTTCTCGCCTGGCTCGAGTGAGAACGAAACGATCAGGTCTGGGGGATTTGCCCGACTGTTCCGTTTGCACCTGCCTTCGGGCTACAGGAACAACACACCACAGCCTTTAGTGCTGAACTTTCATGGACACGGCAGCACTGCTACACAGCAGGAACATTTGACGAAGCTGTCGATACTGGCCGATCAGCAGGATTTTATAGCGGTCTACCCACAGGGGATGGTTGGGCCGGATAATACAACCGGCTGGGCGACAGGGCCGGCCCACGACCCGCATGCGAACGATGTGCTGTTTGTGAGCGATCTCTTGAATAGCTTGCAGGCGCGGCTATGCATCGATCCGACGCGCATTTATGCCATGGGATTTTCAAATGGTGGTGGGATGGTAAATCTGCTGGCGGCACAATTGTCAGGGCGGATCGCAGCATTTGCTTCGATATCAGGCTCGTATTATCCTGTACCTGGCGGTTATCATGTTGTGAGGTCGGTTCCTTTGCTCGAAATACATGGCACAGGAGACCGGGTTGTGCCTTATAATGGCAGCGTGTCGAAGGACTACGAATCGGTGACGAAATGGCTGCTGAGTTGGGTGCAGAGAGATAATTGTAATAACCGGCCAGATATATTCTTGAGGCAAAAAACGATTATAGGCGAGCAATGGCTGGGGTGTAGGGATGGAGTGGCGATTATTCACTATCGCATTTTGAATGAGGGGCACATATGGCCACATATGCTATTCGACGAGCAAATTCAGAAGAAATGGTGCCAGGTTACGGCTGCAGCCCTGATCTGGCAATTTTTCAAAAATTATCCAATGGTGGTGCGCCAGGTGAGCAATTTGAAGCGAGATACGTATGTTTTTGGTCAAGAAATTCATAGTTTGGATAGCTCTTGCAATGATTATTATGGGTCTGGCACTGATCGCGCTGGGAATATTTTCTAACGACGCGGCAAGTGGGAAAAGCAGGCAAAGCAGCTCTCAACATGTTCCTGCGCCTGTTGCCACGAACAATCCTACTCCCACGGCAGCACAACCATCTTCGACGGCTACCACCTTCGATGGATTTCAGACACTTACGTTTAACGATGCAAGCGGGTCGAAGATGACCTACTATCTCTATATCCCCACCGGTTATAATCCTGGGCAGAAGTATCCACTTGTGCTGTTGCTGCATGGCGGTGGAGAGGTTGCAAAGGCCAATGCGACTGCCCAACAGAACAGAGATGTACTGCTCAAGCAATATTATGTACAGGTATGGATTTCTCCGGCAATTCAGCAGAAGTGGCCGAGCTTTATTCTTGTTCCCCAGGTTATGGCACCGGATCGCTGGGTGAATGTTCCCGCTTCCACCGGCTCCTATACTATGACTTCGCAGCCCAGCAATTCTTTACGCATGGCAAAAGAAATCCTGGATTGGGTGCAACAGCAATACAAGGGCATAGACTCGCATCGACTCTACGTCACGGGACTTTCCATGGGAGGCTATGGAACCTGGGAGGCGATTGAGCGCTGGCCGAACTACTTCGCGGCAGCGGCTCCGCTTGCTGGAGCGGGCGATCCTTCAAAAGCGTATCTGCTGGTTCGCGAGCCAATCTGGGCGTTTCATGGGGCAAAGGATACGGTTGTGCCCGTATCGGGTTCGCGGGATATGATTTCTGCTATCATGCTGGCCGGTGGTCAGCCGCTTTACACCGAATATCCTGATGCCGGGCATGGTCTATGGGGTCCCGGCGGAGTTTACGATCCAAAGGCGGACCCTCCTTTCTTCGAGTGGCTGTTTTCGCAAAAGCTGCCGCAAGGTGGAAAATGAGATAAAAAAAATAGTATTGTTCATTGTGGCAGGGTTCTCTCCCTGGTAAGGAACGTGACAATTTGCTCCACGAAATCGGATGGGATCGGTTTCTCTACTGGGAACTTGATCGTACCCTTAGCTGTTTTATAATGCGAGAGTTCTTGCTGGAACGCTTCATCGCCAGCGGGTATAGGATGCAAGGAAATATGGTGTTTCCAACCGGCAAAGAACACTAAATGTCTGCCATAAAGATCGAAGGTAGGTATGTTATAGCTGATGGTCTCCACGGCATTAGGAGCAGCGCGATGAATGGCTTGCCTAACTTGTTGCAGGGCAGCCTGGACTGGTCCTGGAAAGGTGGAGATGTATTCGTCAATGGTGGTGAAGTGTTTATTGTCTGTCATTCATGTATCCTCTTTCTATGATTCCCTGCGCAGGGCTAACGTTCAGGCTCGCGCTGATGAGCGATTTTTCCTGGAACGGACAATGTTGTATCTTTTTGCTCTCTCTCAAGCAGCACCAGTTTCTTCATGAGGTTCTGTAATTCTTCCTCTGGATTGCTGCAGATACCGGCATGTACGGGCGAGGTCTGGATGATGGTGCTGCGTGGGGATATGAGCCAGTTAAAACGTTCTGATTGGGAGAGCTGCCCGATAGGACCGCCCTGCTTTTTTCCATGGCAGATCTGGATGATATGCTCAAGCTGTTGCTGCACGGCAGTAAGATCAAGTTGGGGAGCAAATGCGCGCAATCGCTCATAGTCAACATGGATGGATGCATCGAGAAAACGGCGCGTCGGGCTGTGCAGGATAATGCCGACGTTGAGGCATTCGCCACGCTCAACATGGGGAACGACACGAATGATGGCGTAATCATATGAGCTGGTCTCGCGCACGCAGGGCCTCCTCTACAAAGATTTGTGAATTTGCCAGGCGATCCAGCAAGTAATTCAGATAAGCGGCTCGATGAGCAGCGGGGTCTGGGAAGTCGGGATCATCCTCTAACCAGGATTCGGGAATGAGGTCGACGATATCCTGGAGTATCTGCGGTGAAAGCCGCGCGCTCAGGTCTCGATCAACTTCCTTTAGGGCGGACGCTACCGGCAAGAGGACATGATTTTTGATCGGAGAAAAGGCTATGCGGCTGCGCTCAATATAGTTCGAGTTCACGTGATGGAAGTAGAGCGAGGAGCCGTGGTCGATGAGCATCAAGCGGCGATGCCACCAGAGCATATTGGTGTTGCGCGGTGTGCGGTCAACATTGGTTATGTAGGCATCGAACCAGAGAATTGACGAGGCCAGTACAGGGTCTACGCTGCCGGCATCCAGGGCGTCGAAAGGCAGCGCGCCGGGCAGAAAATCGAGCGCGAGGTTGAGGCCCTCACTCGCCTCAATCAGTGCTTGAATTTCAAAGTCCGGCTCTGAGCGGCCCAGTACAGGATCAAGCTCCATGAAGACGATTTCAGGCACGGGCAGTCCGAGCGCGCGGCCAATTTCACCGGCAACCAGTTCTGCAATCAATGCCTTCGTCCCATGACCGGAGCCGCGAAATTTGAGTACATAGAGACCATCATCATCGGCCTCAACAATAGCGGGCAGCGAACCACCCTCTCTTAGCGGCGTGACATAGCGTGTAGCAGTTATTGTTCTTAGCATCCTGGGATTTCTTCTATGAAACGGGTCTTTTGGGCGTGATAAATCAGGCCCCTACTAGTGTATCACATGGGATGAGGATTCTCGTGGCAAATGGACGTGGGACCAATAAGGGATTTTTACCAGCAAAATCGGGAAGCCTGGTGGCTCGGGCTGTGTCATTCTGAGCGCAGCGAAGAATCTCAGCACGAGGGGGCACAGATTCTTCGCTGCGCTCAGAATGACACGGCTTGGCTCGCTCGGATGGGCACGGATTCTTCCCCTTCGTTGCTCAGGGCTTCGGCTTCTTGCGCTCAGCATGACACGGTGGCAAGGTGCAGATTCTTCCCTTTCGTTCCTCAGTATGCGGTCACCAGGTTGGTACAGCGGGCAGGTGCGTGCCGGGAGGGTCGCCAATGAGTATGGCTAATTGCTGGAAGAGTTCATAGGGTAAGGGGGTTGTGGGGCCGTTCCAGAGTTTTTCGCTGAGCGTGGGCATGGCGGGTTTCACGCGGGCATAGACATCTGTAGTGCTTACTTTGCCGATCGCGTCGTTCCATACGGCAAACATGCCACCTAGCAGGTGAGGATCGTTTGGTGCAAGGTTGAGGCTGGGACGTGTGAAGTCGAAGATGTTTGGCTCCCATTGCTCGTAGAGCTGGCGGGTGTCTAAATAGTCATGATAGTATCCCGCCTTGGGGACGATATAGAGAAGGTTATCGTTCACGTTAATGATGTGGAAACCCTGCCTGACCATATCTACGGGGTTAGACCAGCTATTGTTCCAGTCTTCGATGACGATATTTGTGTTGATGGGAATGTTACTGTTCATCTTCGACAGGCTCCCCCATATGCGCACAGTTTTGTCTTTCTGGTTAAGAAATACGTCGAGCGCGTTGAGGAAGAGGCGGTAGTCGTTTGCAGCGCTGGTAACATATTCATCGGCGCCAATATCGACCTGGGAGGCCTGAAACCATGGTAAAAATGTATTCCAGAGGGACTCTACAAAGGTATAGGTTGCGGGATTGCTCAGGTCAAGCATCTCTTTTGAGTATGCGGAGCTGGCGAGGTCAGGACGATACTGGGTGAGAGCGAGGTCATGGGCGGGCATGTCAATCTCTGGCGTAATCGTGACGTGATACTGCCTGGCAACGGATTCGAGCGCGAGGATATCTTGCTCAGTATAGGAACCACTGGGAGCGGCAAGACCGGGAAAGTTCGGGCTGTTGAGGCGAAATGCGGCAAACTGGTGCATCCAATTCGAATTATTTCCGGCTCCAGGCGCGTTATCATTCAAATGAAGCTGGAAATCGTTCATCTTATACCAGGCCATCATGCGCACGATGTCCTCGAGGTAGCTGATGGGGAAATATTTGCGCCCGACATCGAGCATAAAGCCGCGTTCAGGATACTGCGGGTAGTCTCTTGCCATTCCCTTGGGGATATAGGTGCGGGCGGAGTCTTCTCTGAGTATCTGCAAGGCGGTGCGCGTTCCATAAAATACGCCTGTGCTGGTATGGGCGCTGATTGTGACGGCATCCTCTACATCGAGGAGGTAGCCTTCGTTGCCGAGGCCGCTATCCAGGCTGGTCAGCGTCAGGAAAAAATCTCCGGTATTGGGTGGGCTTGATATGGCTATAGGAAACCTGGTGCCGGTTTCATTGAAGAGGTCATTCTGGAAAACCTGGGCTGTATCGAGTAACTGCGCTTTGTAAGAAGGGTCCACAACGATGCGCGATGTATAGCTGAGGGCAAACGAGCCAGTGCTACCCTGCCACTGCTGTAGAGCAGGAATGACCGGCGGGGCAGGATTGATGTAGGCAAGTTCGTAGCCGGTGAATTGCAGCGGATGAAAATAGGTGAAGATGCTGGCGGCGAGGAATAGCGTCACTGCATATAGGATGATGATGCGCTTTTTGGTGAAATATCTGCTCAAGAACCTGTTCCTCGCACGAGAACTCCAGGGCGACCGCCAGGGTCGCCCCTACCATTGATAGGTAGTGGTTTCGATTTCGCAACAAGCACAGGTAGTATAACCGAAATAGAACACATTGTCAAAACAAGAAATGTCAAAATGACAAATGCCCTGCTGAGATGAGTATTGATGAACCATTTACTCTAGTAGAGTATATCTCCTCCTCAATCACCTCTGAGGGGAGAAAACTGACGTTAGAAATCTGGGATAGGGTATCTTTCAGGTGGTAGAATATGGTGTAGGGCAAAATGGATGCGATATACCAGGATTACTGATTCATGAAAATATGTACGTTTTGTGGAACGAAAAATCACGACGATGAGAGCTTCTGCACGCATTGCGGGGCATCTCTGGATTCGTCTCCTGCCAGCGGAAATGTGGATACAAGCCTGCCCGCAAGCACCACGAACACCACACAGTTCCTGATTCCGGGCGCTCAGTTGCAGGAGGGGCGCTATGTTATCAAGAAGATATTGGGGCAGGGAGGAATGGGTACGTTAGCGCTGGCTATCGATACGCGCCTCGTCGATAAGCCTGTGGTTATCAAGGAACTGATTGCCGAGCATGCCGACCCAACAGAAGATGTGCGCAACTTTCAACGCGAGGTGCAGACGCTGGCGCATCTCGACCACCCGCTCATTCCGGCGGTGACCGACCACTTTCAGGAGGGGTCGCACTACTTTATGGTGCAGGAATACGTCGAGGGTGAGAACCTGGATGAGCGAATGGAGCGCATCCGGCGACCGATGGATGAACAGGAAGCGCTCACCTATGCCGCGGAAGTGCTTGATATTCTGGATTACCTGGAGCAGCAGAGACCACCGATTGTGCATCGCGATATCAAGCCGGCCAATATTATTATCGGGGCCAGGGATCAAAAGGCCCACCTGGTAGACTTTGGCATTGCCCGCCTCTATGCTCCCTCGAAGGCACAGCGCAAACAGACGACCGCCCTCGGCACGCCTGGATA
This sequence comes from Ktedonobacteraceae bacterium, assembly GCA_035653615.1. Lineage (NCBI taxonomy): Bacteria > Bacillati > Chloroflexota > Ktedonobacteria > Ktedonobacterales > Ktedonobacteraceae > Ktedonobacteraceae bacterium. The sequence continues at coordinate 124,032 of DASRBN010000035.1, forward strand.
TGCTCCGCCGGAACAATACCAGGGCAATGCTGAGCCACGTTCTGACCTGTATGCACTGGCGGCGACGCTGTATTACCTGTTGACGAATCGCGATCCGACCGAGCATCCGTTATTCCAGTTTCCGCCCGCGCGCACAATTAATCCACGGTTGTCTTCTGAGGTAGAGGCGTTGCTGGAACGCGCGCTGGCGCTGGATATCAACCGGCGCTACCAGACGGCGTTGGAGATGAAACGCGATATCGATGCTATCCTGTATCCAACGCTTGAGAGTCCAGGGCTGCAAAGTACAGGTATAGGGACGACTCACGCACCCGGACAGTCCAGTCCGTTAGGGCGCATACCGATTTCAGGGCCGTTGGGGGGATATTCATCCGGCCAGATGCAACAGTTTTATCAACCACCTGTGTCACGACCGGTAACACGCCGGTCGCCTTTCGCGCCTTACCCGCCTTCACATACGTTCGGCAGGCAGCAACAGCCATCACCCTCACCCGGCAAGCAGCCACTTACAAGCAATGTGGCTTTCGTTTTTTTCCTGTTCGTGCTGTTCATTTTCCTGCTCGGTATCGTGGGCTACTTCCTGCTGAGTTACGCGCATGGCCTGGGCGCTGTTCCTACCAGTATGCCGTTCTAGCGTGAGTAGGATTTCCGGTGATTACCCAGAATGCAACGGGGGGATTCTTCGCTGCGCTCAGAATGACATGCCCCGGGCATGTCCAGACACGTCCGGGGCATGTCATTCTGAGCGCAGCGAAGAATCCATGCAGAATGACATAGGGCATGTCATTCTGAGCGCAGCGAAGAATCCATGCCAACTTTTGGGGAATCAGCAGGATTATTGTGGTGGGGAACGCTTGAACCGCGCACGACCAACTGACCTTTGAGGATCACCTGGCGGGTTGGACGGTCGGGGTCGGTGATGCGCTGGATGAGGAGTTCAGCGGCGGTTTTGCCGATCTCGTAAGTTGGCTGGGCGATGAGGGTAATGGCGGGTTGGACGAGCGAGGCCCAGGTGGTCTCGTCAAAGGTGACCAGGGCGATATCGTCAGGGATGGTAACATTGCACTCGCGTATGGCTCGTAAAGCGCCTTCGGCAATCATGCTATTGACGGTGAAGAGAGCATCGGGAGGTTCGGCAAGGTCGAGCATCTTCAACGTTGCCGCGTACCCTGCATCGGCTCTGGGTGGAATATAGCGCATATATTCGGAGCGGAGAGAGAGACCATGGGCGCGCAATGCTTTTTCGTATCCTAGCTGCCGCTCCAGGCCGGTACTCATTTCACTGCATAGGGCGGCGATGCGCCTGTAACCCTGCTCGATAAGATGAGTAACGAGGCGATAGGCCGCGTCTACATTGTCAAGCAGCACCACATCGACATCAACATTGAAGATAGAGCGGTCAATTACGGCTATAGGAAATGGAAGATTGGAGTCTGTAAAGCTGGCGATGGTCTGACGGGTAGGCGACATGATGGCCCCTGCGACGCTCGTGTCGCGCATCAGGTTCAGGTAGATTGCTTCCTTCTGTGGATTCTCATCTGTGTTGCAGAGTACGACGCTAAAACCCTGTTCATAGGCGGTATCCTCAACCGCGCGGCTGATGGCGGTAAAGAACGGATTGCTGATATCGGAGACGATGAGGCCAATAGTGTTAGACTGCTGCGAGCGCAAGCTGCGAGCCACCAGGTTGGGTCGATATCCTAAACGTTCTACCGCGGCCATTACACGCTCGCGTACTTCAGGTCGAACGTGCAGACCATTGGAGAGTACGCGGGAAACTGTGGCTGTCGAGACACCGGCAGCCTGCGCGACATCTTTGATGCTAGCCATATGAACAAGTTACCTCCTGATAATGCATCTATTGCTTAAGCATGAAAGCAGAGATTTTTACTCCTTCTCATGAGCTTTTCTTTTCTCCCTTTTCCCGGTTCAGAATAAATTGGGCTGGAAACAACCTTTTGAGCAAATTTTTGTAAACGATTTACTACATTATAACATGTTTCTGTCCAAAAGTGTGTATTTTTCAGTGCTGCTTTCCCGAGCGGGCGGCATATTGTCTTTTCTGGAAACAAGTTTGACCAAATTATCGAATCTGTCATCTTTTCGCCCAAAAAGCCTTGACAAAATTCTTGTAATCGTTTACAATTTGAACATCAAGCAATTTCTTCTCTGGCAGTAGTTACAATAGCGGGGCGAAATACTGACGAAGAGGCAACAGAAGCCCCGAAACTGGCGAGGTGGCCGTATGAAACATATCATTAACCTTGGTGAAGCGCTTATCGATATCATTCCGAGTTCACCAATCCGGTTAGGTGGGGCCTGCTATACTCCTCATGCCGGTGGGGCGATAGCGAATGCTGCTGTAGCCATTGCGCGCCTTGGGGGTTCCTCTCGCTTCATTGGGGGAATTGCGGAGGACAGGTTTGGCCGGTTACTGCTACAGGCGCTTGTCGAAAATTCCGTAGATATCCGCTATGTGCAATTCATCGAGCGGGCACCTACGGCGGTTGCTCTGGTAACGCTGCTTGATGACGGCCAGAGACGCTTTATGTTTTTTCGCGAGGGCACTGCCGATAGCCTGTTACGGGTTGAAGAACTGAACTGGTCGGCGTGGCAAGATACGGCTATCTGTCACACGGGTGGCGTTTTACTTTCCGGCGGGCCGGCGCGAGTAGCGACCCTGGCGGCCATGGAACATACGCGGCGTGTTGGCGCAATCGTATCGTTCGATGTCAATGTCCGCGAATCATTGTGGGATGAGCCATCTACCATACAAGAGATTCTGGCTAAAGCCGTAGAGCGCGCCGACATTCTTAAGCTCAGCGTCGACGAGGCGCATTTCTTGAGCGATCAGGTAACAGCGCCTGCCAATCCTCCTGATAGTGGCTGGTTGACCTCGCTGGGAGAAACGCTTTTAGAGAGAGGTCCGCGGCTCGTCATCATCACGCTTGGTGCGAATGGCGCGCTGCTGATGACGGCCAGCCGGCAAGTAGAGATTCGCCCTTTGCCGGTTCGTCCCGTTGACACAACCGGGGCGGGTGATGCATTTATCGGGGCAGTATTATACATGCTGGTTCAGCAAGGCTGCTCCACCCCCTCGGATCTTCAGGTTCTGTCAGAACAGGAACTGAGTACCATCGGCAATTTCGCGAACGCGGTAGCAGGTATCAGCGTCACCCGTTATGGCGGTATTGCTTCGTTCCCTTATTTACATGAAGTCAGCGGGTTTTCGAATATCTGAAAACCCTATCCTCGTAGTGTTCCTCCTGTATTGCGTCTCGTATGGCTATCTTGTGTAGCACGCGGATTTCTATCATTGAGTCTTTGTATGTAGGCTTCGTAGGTATGTCTACTTGTAGACTTTGACCACTTGCATGTAGCAATTGTGGCGCAAGTCCCTTGTGTACCAGCCGGTCAACACGAACTAGCGCAGGATGCGACTTTCAGCGGCGGCCGGCTTCATTCCTACAACTTGAGAAAAGGAGTAAGAAAGGTATGTCCAGATTCTTCAGAACCCCCTTTACACTTTCAACTGTTGCGGCGATTGCGCTCGTCACCCTCATTATCGGTGTGCTGATCGCTCGCCTGTTTGTCCCCACCTCGACGCGCGCAAACGGGAACGCTCCAGCTTCGGGCAAGCGCATCGATGTGATTGTCAAAGCGACCGACTCGCAGTTCTGGCAGGCGATGCTCGCAGGCGCTCAGGCGGCGGGGAAAGACTGGGGTGTTCAGGTTGGCCTCTTTGGGGCTACATCGGAGGCAGATGTTTCCGACCAGGTAAGCCTGGTTGAAAACTCTCTCTCTCGCAATGTTGATGCTATTGTGCTTGCCGCCTCATCCTCACAGGCGTTGGATGGCGTGATTGATCGAGCGCGCGCGCAGGGCATCAAAGTGATTACTGTTGATACGAAGGTGACCACGACGAGTGACGGCTTTATTGGCACCGATAATACGAAGGCGGGTGCAGCGGCAGCTGATCGGCTGGGAGAACTCTTGCAGAAGAAAGGCATCACGACGGGTGGCATCCTGATCGAGTCTTCGGTTGCGGGCGTACAGACCATCGTTGACCGCGACTCGGGCTTCACGACCGAACTTGCGGCACGCTTTCCTGGCTTAAAGATCATCGCTCATCGCTATAACAACAACGATACGCCTACGGCACTCTCACAGGTGAATGATGCCATCTCCGCCAATTCCAACCTGGTTGGAATCTACGCCGACAATAACGTCTCAGGTGACGGTGTAGCCCAATCCTTGCAGGAAAACAATGCGCAGAATCGTATCGTCGCGGTTGGCTTCGATTCAGACCCACAGGAGATCAACGCGATCAAAGCTGGCACACTGCAAGCCATTGTGGTACAAAACCCGTACTTCTTTGGCTACCAGGGCGTGGTTGAGGCCGTGATGAGCGCGGAGGGAAGATTTGCCCCACCTAGCCTGGACCCAGGAGCGGTACTGGTCGATTCAAGCAATATGAACACGCCGGCAGTACAGAAGCTGTTGAATCCTCCGACTACGAAAGGGGGAGCATAAGATGACGACCTCGACGTCCGCGACACCGGTAACGCCGCTGGTTCAGCTCAAACACATCACAAAATCCTTCGGTCCGGTGCAGGTATTGAAAGATGTCTCGCTTGAGATGTTTCGCGGTGAAGTTCTTTGCCTGGCAGGTGAAAATGGCGCAGGCAAGTCAACTTTGATCAAAATTCTGACGGGCGCCGTGGTTCGCGATGCGGGTGAATATCTCATCGATGGACAGGAGGTGGGTTCTCCCAGCCCTGCCCAGGCACGGGCGCTCGGGGTGGGCGTTGTCTACCAGGAGTTGAGCCTGCTGCCGGATGTTTCGGTCGAAGAAAACCTGCTGATGGGGCATCTGCCCTCCACGCGTGGGGTTGTCAAGAAACGGGAACTACGCGCGCGTGCCGTCCAGATGTTGGAGCGCGTAGGCTTGAACCGCATCGACCCTGGTATGCTGGTTTCAGAATTGCCCGTGGCGACGCGCCAGATGGTGGAGATTGCCAGGGTGCTGGGAGCGAATGCGCGTATCGTGATCTTCGACGAGCCTACAACTGCTCTTTCAGAAGAGGACGCGCAGCATCTTTTACGACTGATTCAACGGCTCAAGACGGAAGAGGGTATAGCAGTGCTGTACGTGACACACCGGCTGGAAGAAATCTTCGAGATTGGTGATCGCATCACCGTCTTGCGCGATGGCCAGCTGATCACGACGGCTCCTACTGGCGAGTTTACGCATGATACATTGATTCGCTCGATGGTCGGGCGCCAGATCGAGGCGCTTTACCCGAAGCGCGAACAAAAGCAATTTGGCAGGACGCTGTTATCTGTCCAGGGGTTGCGTTTGAAAGGCAGTCCCTACGCCATCAATCTGGAAGTGCGCGCGGGTGAGATTGTGGGACTTGGGGGACTGGTGGGAGCGGGCCGAACAGAGACGGTGCGCGCCATTTTCGGGGCTGATGCTATCGATGCTGGCAAAATATTCGTTGATGGCAAACCGCTGCCTCCAGGGTCTCCGGCCCAGGCAGTAAAGGCAGGTCTGGGATTGCTGACAGAAGATCGCAAGGAGCTAGGGATACTGGCGGATCTCTCGCTGCGGGAGAACGTGACCATCGCGAACATGTCCGCGGTCTCCCGCCTGGGGGTTGTCTCCCATAAAGAAGAGCTTTCCCTGTTCAACCAGCTGGTGCCGCGCCTGCGCCTGAAGTACCATACGAGCGAGCAGCCCATCTCATCGCTCTCAGGTGGGAACCAGCAGAAAGTTTTGCTGAGCCGCTGGCTGGCGACAAACGCGAAGGTTCTGCTGCTCGATGAACCGACAAAGGGCGTCGATGTAGGAGCCAAAGCGGACATTTACACCATTATCGGTGATCTGGCGGCTAAGGGCATGGGCATCGTGATCGTCTCATCATACTTGCCGGAATTGCTTGGCATCTGCGACCGTGTGGTAATCCTGCACGACTTTGGAGTCACCGGCGAGCTACCAATTGAACAGGCGACGGAAGAAGAGGTACTGCGCCTGGCGAGTAGCACGCCCGTTGCAGTGAATGCATAACGAATAGAAAGGATATTACTCATGGCAACAACTTCCAGTACTCCACAACCATCGCAGCAGGCTGCGATAACACAGCAGGCGGTGGAAGAACAGCGAACGCCTATCAGTCTAGGGCGTGAAAGCGGCGGCATCCTGGTTCTTTTGATCTTCGTAGCCGCGCTGATACTGTCGACGAATGACTTTTTGACGCTTACAAATCTGGACAACCTGGTGCGACAGGTGGCCGTATTCGCTATCCTTTCGGTAGGACAGCTGTTCGTGATATTGACCGGTGGTATCGATCTATCAGTTGGTTCGATCCTGGGTCTAAGCGGAGGAGTAACGGCCCTGTTGCTCGCCAACGGTACTTCTGTCCCGGTGGCTATCCTGGTCGGATTGCTGGTGGGGCTGGTCCTTGGGCTGATCAATGGATTGCTGGTAGCGCGGCTCAAGCTTCCTCCATTCATCGCCACGCTTGGCATGCTTGGAGTTGCGCGAGGGCTGGTGCTGCTGTGGACAGACGCTAAAACAATCGCGCCCCTGCCCGATGCCTTCAATATCATTGCTAACGGCTACGTACTCGGTTTGCCCAGCCTGTTCTGGATCCTCATCATTGTAGCGCTCATAGCGGCCTTCATACTTGGGCGAACGATCTTTGGTCGCTACGTCTATGCTGTGGGCTCAAACGCGGAATCGGCACGTCTCTCGGGCGTTCCGGTGAACTCCGTGCTGATCGCAGTCTACTGTATCAGTGGTTTGCTGGCCGGATTTGCCGGTATCCTGACCACGTCGCGACTGGGAGCGGGTATTCCTACTGCTGGAACCGGATACGAGTTACAGGCGATTGCTGGCGCGGTTATCGGCGGAGCGAGCCTGTCAGGAGCTAAGGGGCGCGTCATCGGCGCGGTGCTGGGCGCATTGATTATGGGCCTGCTTGCCAATGGCGGCAACCTGCTGGCTATCGATCCGTTCTACCTGCAAATCGCGATTGGCTTGCTGATCATCCTGGCTGTGTACTTTGACCATTTACAGGGGCGCACGCTGAATTTGTTCCGGCGCGCGGCATGAGAGATCCGGGCATGTCATTGTGAGTGCGGCGAAGAATCCTGGTCTCCCCGGGGACAGATTCTTCGCTTCGCTCAGAATGACATGGCTGGCTCACAATGACATAGCTGGTGCGCGGCATGAGACCTGGCCAGAGGGTGATGATGGATTTGAACGAAATAGTCCGGCAAGGGACACGGAGGCCGATAAATCGGCGCTGTGTACGGTATGCCTGTCCCCCAGACAGGACTGCCCGGCCCCTACGGCGGAGCCGTGGGGCTGGTCTAATGGCGGTGAGCGGCATGAGATATAATAAACTGTACGCCTCAGCGATGAGCGGGGTATGGTTCCCCATCAAGAAAGGATGTGTTGAGCTATGAGTAAGGTGCTGGCGATTATCCTGGCCGGGGGTCAGGGTGAGCGATTGAGTTTGCTCTCACAAAAGCGTGCCAAGCCCGCGGTTCCTTTTGCCGGTAAGTATCGCATCATTGATTTTGCCCTGAGTAACTGTGTTAACTCCGAGATTACAGATGTGGGTGTGTTGACACAGTATCGCCCGCACTCGCTGCACGATCACATCGGCATCGGCAAACCATGGGACCTGGATCGCCAGAAAGGTGGGATTCACCTGCTCCAGCCGTATGTGGGCCGGAAGGAATCAGATTGGTACTCAGGCACCGCCGACGCTGTCTACCAGAACCTGAGTTTTATTCTGGAATCGCGCTGCGACTATGTGCTTATCCTGGCCGGCGACCATATCTATCGTATGGACTACAGGCCAATGATCGCGTTTCACCAGCAGCACCGGGCTGATGTTACACTGGGGGCGGTGGTTGTGCCACTGGAGGAGGGCCATCGCTTCGGCATTCTGGAAACAGATGCCGAGGGGCGAGTCGCTTCCTTCGAGGAAAAACCGCGCTCGCCGCGAGGCACCCTTGGCTCGATGGGAATTTATGTATTTGATCGCGATACGCTGATTCGTGTGCTGATTGAGGATGCGCGCGCTGGCGAGAGCGGCATTCCTACCAGGCATGATTTTGGTCGCAACATTATTCCTACGATGGTGGAACACAAGGAGCGTGTCTTTGCCTATCCTTTCACTGGATACTGGCAGGATGTGGGGACGATCCATTCCTATTGGGAGGCGCATATGAAACTGCTCGATGATCCACCATCCTTCGACCTCTATGATCCCTCTTGGGTCATACATACGCGCAGTGAAGAGCGGCCTCCTGCCCACGTATACGGCGGGGCGCAGATCATTGGAAGCCTGATTTCGCATGGCTGCATTATTAAGGGGCATGTCGAGGGCAGCGTGCTTTCGCCGGGCGTGATTGTTGAGGAGGGCGCGGTTGTAAGAAACTCTATCTTGCTTTTTGATACGGTGGTGGGCGCAGGCAGCATGGTTGATCATACGATCACGGATAAAGAGGTCATCATAGGCAAGCAGTGTCAGATTGGCACCGGTGATGATATGACGCCAAACAAGCTGGAACCGGACCTGTTAAACAGCGGTATCACGCTCATCGGCAAGCGGACGCGCCTGCCGGATCATCTGAAAGTGGGACGTAATTGCAAGATCGGAACCGACCTGCGGCCAGAAGATTTTGTTTCCGATACTGTGCCCAGCGGCGAGACAATCGAAGATCGCCGCTTCGCGCACGGTTGGGAGCGGGAGATGGCACGCCGGGTATCGGCTACAGCATGAATGCAAGGCAGAGCTATGCAGAATTTGCCAACCGGTACGGTAACGCTGCTGTTCACTGATATTGAGGGGTCCACACGCCTGCTCACACAGCTCGGGAATCGCTATGCCAGCGTGTTAGCTGAGTGTCGCCAGGTCCTGCGCGCAGTGTTTGAATACTGGAACGGGAATATCGTGGACACCCAGGGAGATGCCTTCTTCGTGGTCTTTGCGCGCGCCACCGATGCCATCTCAGCGGCCGTGGCAGCTCAACGCGCCCTGGCCTGCCACGCCTTTCCTGATGGTGTGGTGGTACAGGTTCGCATGGGTCTGCATACAGGAGAGCCAGAGCGAGTTACTTAGGGCTACGTTGGCCTGGATGTGCATCGCGCGGCTCGCTTAATGAGCGTTGGATATGGCGGACAGGTGCTGCTCTCCCAGGCAACCTGCTCACTGGTGGAGCAAGACCTGCCGGAGGGTGCATCCTTGCGTGATCTGGGGGAGCATCGCCTCAAGGGTCTCGGGCGTCCCTTGCACCTCTTCCAATTGGTGATCGATGGTCTACCCGCCAATTTTCCACCGCTGCGCACCCTGGGGAGTTTCCCAAATAACCTGCCTGTCCAACCAACAGCGTTTCTGGGACGTGAGCGCGAGGTAGGAGCTATCGGAGATCTGCTGCGCAGCGAGAACGTGCGCCTTGTGACACTGACCGGCCCGGGTGGGACGGGGAAAACTCGCCTCGCCTTGCAGGTGGCTGCAGATGTGGGTGAGATGTTCCCCGGTGGTGTGTTCTTGGTGAACCTGGCTCCCATCAGTGATCCTGCCCTGGTCGTGCCGACTATTGCTGAGACGCTGGCTATTCGAGAAGGTAGCGGACGGACGCTCCTGGAACGCCTCGTGGAGGAACTGCGAGAGCAGCAAGTGTTGCTCCTACTGGACAATTTCGAGCAGGTGGTGAGCGCGGTAGAGCAGGTGACAACCTTACCTGGTAATTGCAAAAACCATTTATTCATGCCCGGATGACGGTTATGCCTTGCGCGCGATAGGGCGCCAGCAGCTCATCGGGGACGGAACGCTCTGTGATGAGGTGTGTCAGATCGGTGAGCGGGCCGGCAATATAGGGGGCAGCGGTGCCTAATTTTTCGGCGACCGCTAAAGCCACTACCTCGGCGGCGCTGGCGATCATGGCACGTTTGACATAGGACTCTTCCAGGTTGAAGATGCTGATGCCGACATCGGGATGCAGGCCTCCTACTCCGAGGAAGCAGAGATCGGCCCGGATATTGCGATAGGCCTCGACCGTGGCAGCGCCGGAACCTACCAGTTGATGCTTGTCGAGCCTCCCTCCAATCATCACGACCTCGATCTCTGGATATTCCGCCAGAGCGAGGGCGATAGGCGGGCTATGGGTGATAACGGTGGCGCGCAGGTCGCGGGGCAGATGTTCGGCCACCTGTAGAGGGGTCGTGCCACCATCGAAGATAATCACCTGATCCTGGCGAATGAGTTTGACGGCTGCGAGCGCAATGGCTGTTTTGGCTCTGGCCGGCTGCTGCTGGCGTTCGGTGAAGCTGGCGGTTACAGGCGAGCGAGGCAGCGCGCCTCCATGGACACGTTGCAGCATACCCGCGGCGGCCAGTTCGCGCAGGTCGCGGCGAATAGTATCTTCTGAGACATGCAGAGTTTTGCTCAATTCGGTTGCATGCACCTTCCCATCACGTTGCAACAGCTGCATAATTGAACGTCGTCGTTCCGCGGTCAACATTGCGTTTTTTTCCTTGTAATTTCATGCTTGTCTTTGACATTACACGGATGCTTATGGTAACATCAATTTCGTGCAGTATATTGCACGAGAGTGCCAGTTGTCAACAAGCGACTGTTTTGATTGATTTTTAGTCCTCACCCTGGGAGAGGAAGGTCATTAGAGAGGTATGAGCGGTGCAGGCGAGATTCTTCGCTGCGCTCAGAATGACAGGCTCCGGGGGAAGATTATTAGAGAGAGGTAATAGCAATGAACGACGGTTTTCGACAGATCAAGATAGACCCGCCCTTGCCTTGCGTCTATCACGGTTGTGATAAGCAAGCAGGGGTTGCCATTGTTTACGAAGTTTCGGAGCGAGAATGGCGCATGGTTCCAACTTGCGAGCAGCATACTGTAGCCGTTCCCGGATGGAAGGAAGTACAGAGCGAGGTTACACATCGCTAGGTAGATTGGTGAACGAGGGGATCGTTTCGTTTCACATGGGAGGGAGACGCAGGACGCGCCGGTAGAGATCGCTATAGGCCCTGGCGCTGGATGACCAGCGTGAATCGTAGGCCATTGCGCGTTTGATGAGATTCGGCCAGAGGTCGCGTTGCGTGTAGAGCTGCAAGGCGCGGCGCAAGGCATCGAGCAATGCGGATGAAGTATAGGGTGTGAAGCTTATACCGTTTCCGGTGTGGGGATGAGCATTGAGGTCGGTAACTGTGTCGGCTAAACCGCCGGTTGCGTGGACAATAGGTAGTGTGCCATAGCGCAGGGCGATGAGCTGGCCCAGACCGCCGGGTTCGAAGGCGCTCGGCATGAGGAAGAAGTCGGAGCCGGCGTAAATGCGGTGGGACAGGGGGGCATCGAAGCCGATACGCGCACGAATATTGGCGGTGCTGGCCGCAAGTTCGCCAAATAAGCGCTCGTAACGCGGATGGCCGGTGCCAAGCACAACAAGCTGCAGGGGCATATTCCTTAGTTCAGCAGCAACATCAGCGATGAGATCAAAGCCTTTCTGATCTACCAGGCGACTGACGATGCCTATCAAGGGCAATTGTGGGTCATCTGGCAGACCGAATTCTTGCCGCAGCACTGTACGATTGCGGACTTTGGCAGATGGGGCTTCCAGTTCAGTATATTGGACAGCAATATCGCTGTCGGTCGCAGGATTCCAGGCGCGCCAATCGAGGCCGTTGGGGATGCCGGAGATGCGGGGATGGCGCTGAAAAAGGACTTCGTCGAGTCCCCAACCATGGTCGAGCGTCTGGATTTCGGCGGCATAGCGATGTGACACGGTGGTCACGACATCGGCATAGACTATGCCGGCTTTCATCCAGTTTACATCGCCCCAGAATTCCAGGCCATCCGGCAAGAACACGCTCGCGCGATCCAGACCGGCTTCATCGAGGATGGAGGCATCCCAGCGCCCTTGATATTGCAGATTATGGATGGTATAGACAATGCGGGTTGCGCCGGAACGCAAGAGGTAGCGATAAGAAGCGCGCAGGTAAGCGGCGCAAGGGGCGGTTTGCCAGTCGTTGAGGTGGATGATATCGGGGACAAAGCCGAGAGGGGGAAGCGCTTCGAGCAGGCCGCGACAGAATAGGAGAAAGCGACGCTGCTCGTCACGCTGATCCAGGCCGAGATAGATGCGGCGGTGCTGGCCAAAATACTCCCAATTATCGAGCAGGTAGACGATGACAGGGGAATCCGGTAGTTTTGTCTCCAAGATAGAGAAGACGCGGTTATATCCGGCCATGTAAAGCGTGCGCACGATGCCTGTGGGTTTGAGATTCCAATGATTGGGATCGATGCTGCCATAGCGAGGCAAAAAAATACGTACATCGTGGCCGAGTTCCGCCAATTCTTTTGGCAGGCTGCCTATCACATCGGCCACGCCGCCTTCCTTGGCAAATGGGACGGCCTCGGTAGCGACTATAAGAATCCTCAAGTGCGGGTTGTCTACCATGCTATTCCTCCCATAGCGCGGGCGCATTTCTGGTCTGCATCAAACGCTCGGCCAGGGCTGTGTTGCGTTGGGCCACGCGGTTATTCTTGACGGCTACCTCTAATGCGCGCGGCTGGCCGACGATGACACAGAGGCGTTTAGCGCGGGTGATGGCGGTATAGAGCAGGTTGCGTTGAAGGAGCATGTAGTGCTGGTTGACCAGCGGGAGTACAATGGCCGGATATTCGCTGCCCTGGCTCTTGTGGACGGTGACGGCATAGGCGAGCAGCAATTCGTCAAGTTCGTGAAATTCGTATTCGACCATCATGGGCCCGGCCTCTTCCAGGAACTCCACTTTGATGGTTGAATTTTCCTTGTCGATGCTGCGAATCCAGCCGACGTCGCCGTTAAAGACACCCTTGTCGTAGTTATTGCGCACCTGCATGACTTTGTCGCCGAGACGCAGGACGCGGCCACCCCATTCCAGTTCGACCGGGGCTTTGGGATTCAGGTGCGCCTGCAATTCTTCATTCAGGCTGGTGACGCCAAGCGGTCCGCGATACATGGGTGAAAGCACCTGAATATCGGACATGGGATTGAGGTGATAGTGAGTGGGAATGCGGCGCTGCACGAAGTCAAGCACAAGGTGCTGAGCGCGGATGGGGTCTTCTTCGGGTATGAAGAAGAAATCGCTCTGCGGCTCTCTTTTTAAGGATGGTACCTGCCCGGCATTGATGCGGTGGGCATTGACGACGATCTGGCTTCGCTGGGCCTGGCGAAAAAGGTCCGTTAAGCGTATGGTCGGTATCGCTTCGCTGCGCAAGAGGTCGCGCAGTACGTTGCCCGGGCCAACGGAGGGCAGTTGATCGGCATCGCCTACCAGCATCAGGTGCGCAGTGGGAGGCAGCGCCTTGAGCAGGTGATAGAAGAGCAGGATATCGACCATGGAGACTTCATCGACGATGACGAACTGGTAGGGCAGCGGATTTTCCTCGTTGCGCTGGTAGCTATTGTCATGTGGGGCATATTCGAGCAGGCGGTGCAGGGTCTTCGCCTGGAAGCCGACCGCGCCGGTAGCCTCGGTGAGTCGTTTGGCGGCACGCCCGGTGGGAGCTGCCAGGGCGACATCGACTTTACGCTTGCGCAAGACCATGAGCAGAGCGCGAATAGATGTGGATTTCCCGGTGCCGGGTCCGCCGGTGAGGATACTGACTTTCTTGTTGTAGGCCATCTGTACCGCCTCGCGCTGCTTTTCGGTCAGCACCATGTTGCGATTTTGCGCGAGGAAGTTGAAGACGGCTTCCCAATACTGCTGGCTGACGGGCGGGAGGTTGCTGTGTGTATGCAGCAGCCTTTGCAGGAGCCGCGCCGAGCCACTTTCGGCATGCCAGAATGGGCCGAAGTAGATACGGTTTTGTGGTTGCTGTTGTTCGAGTTCAGGCCAATCGATGGGTGGCGCATCATTGTCAGCGGGCGAGGGCCGATCAATCGGCGCTGGGCGCGATAAATCGGCCCCTACGGTGGAGACAATCGATTGGGGTGGGGATGCGACTGGTTGGATTTCGATGGGGGACGAGGTCGCAATAGGTTGCGTGGCGACAGGTAGGGGAGGTTCGATGAAGATATCGCGCTGGCCGCGGAGTTGCTCGAGGGCGGGTGGCAACATATCATAGGGGGCCTGCAAGATGTCACAGGCGCGGCGCATCAATTCGTTTTCGGGCAAGAAGCAGTGACCGTCCTCGTTGGCGGCCTGGGCAAGTACGTATGAGAGTCCGGTAGCAAGGCGAGGGACGCTATCGCGCGGCAGGCCGAGCTTTACGGCAATTTCGTCGGCGGTGCGAAAGCCGATGCCCATTACATCTTGCGCCAGTTGATAGGGATTCTCGCGAATGACTTTAATCGATTCCTGGCCGTACTGCTTATAGATGCGCGTCGCCAGGTTCATCGATACATCATGGGATTGCAGAAAGAGGTGCAGTTCTTTAATCTCGCTCTGTTCTCGCCAGGCATTGATAATCTGGTCGCGATCTTTGCCGCTAATGCCCTTGACTTCGGTCAAACGCTCCGGCTGCTGTTCGATGATGGCCAGCGTTTGCTCGCCAAAACGTTCGACGATCTTCTGTGCCTTCTTCGGTCCGATACCTTTGATCAGGCCGGAACTGAGGTAGCGCGTGATGCCTTCGACGGAGGCGGGCAGGCGCTGGGTGAAACTGATGACACGCAACTGGCGACCATATTTGGGGTCTTTTTCCCATTCTCCCTCGACGGAAAGGAGTTCGCCGACATGGACGCCGGGAAGCGTGCCGACAATAGTAGTAAGATCATCGCGAAAGAGGCGACCGCTATCGGCAGGCCGGAAACGCGCGACGGTGTAATGGTTGTCTTCATTGCGGAAGACGATGCTTTCGACGGAGCCTTCGAGTTTGAGCATGTGTCTTCGAATATTTTCTGTGAATGACTTGTGACCGGTTATGACAGTTGTTATCTTAACACAGTTGAGGCATGTGATGGTAGGGGATATACCATCATCCGCGCCAAAAAAGCTCTCCAGAGCGGGAAAACCAGCGGCATCTCATGGTTTTCCCGTTATATCTTTGTCGCGTTTGTAACAAAAGCAGTGAGAAGGACAGACAAAGGTCAGGGGTCTGGTTGAGCATGGTATATAATGGTAGCAAGATAACACAGAAAGGAATTCAAATACACAATATGACACATATCCCTCATTCAGATAGCGAGCAGCAGAAAGCACAGGTACAGGATTATTTTTCGCGCACGGCTGAGGGCTACGTTGCCAGCTTTTCGCACCGTGCTGGCGATGATTTGAAGCGGCTGGTTGAATTGGGAGAATGGCAAAAGGGCCAGCGGGCGCTGGATATTGCTACAGGAGGTGGGCATACGGCACTGGCTGTTGCGCCGCATGTGGCACAGGTGACGGTGACCGATTTGACGCCCCGTATGCTCGAAAAGGCGCGTGAGTTTTTGCTGAGTCAGGGCGTGACGAACGCGGTCTTCCAGGTGGCAGACGCTGAGGCGCTGCCATTTGAAGACGAAAGCTTTGATCGTGTGACCTGCCGCATCGCGCCGCATCACTTTCCGAATGTGGAACAATTTGTGCGGGAGGTGGCGCGCGTTTTAAAACGAGGAGGCATTTTCCTGCTGATCGACTGTATGGCACCATCCGAAGCGGAACTTGATGTGTTTGACAATACGGTCGAGAAATGGCGTGATCCCTCGCACGGGCGATCTTGCACGGTGGAGGAATGGCAGGCGTTCTTTCGAGAGGCAGGTTTACGCATCGAACATACGGAGTTTTTCCGCAAAGCCCATATGTATGATGATTGGACTACTCGTTCGCAAATGGTTGCCGGTGAGAAAGAAAGATTAGCAAGATACATCCTGGGAAGCAGCGAGCATATTCGTAGTTATTTTGAGGTACAAGAGGACCAGGATGGGCGACTGGTGAGTTTTACAAACGATTTCATCTTTCTTAAGGGGCGCAAAAGCTAAAGATGGTAGGGGCCAGATGATGGGGTTTACCAAATGATTGTAGAATCGAGGCGCGAGGCCGATCAATCGGCGGTGGGCACGATCAATCGCCCCTACCCTGTTCATCGGGCAGTTTGCCAGCCGGTGAAGCCCAAAGAATGGAGAGCCTGAAACAATTGTGGTACCCGTAACCGTTTAATAAACAGAAGCAACTGAGAACATAGTGAGGAATTTGAGACAATTTGTGAGGGACGGTTCCTTGACAAAGTTCAGCTGTATGCGTACAATATTCGTAACGGATGTTACCAGGTAATCTGCTGAAATGATTCAGAAGGATTGAGGGGCAACACTTCTGTTTGGAGGATAGAGCATATGGGCGATGCCCGATCATCAAATCTCTTGTTACCAGGATATTCAGGTCGTCTGTTGCATGGCGCACAAAGCGCGCTGCGCAATGCGCTGCGTCCAATGATCCATGCTCATTCGAGAACAATTTCTGAACTGTTGATACAGCTTGATGAAGCGACGACACCTGCACAATTGTCGAAGCTGGTGAATACGTTGCAGGTGCGTATCTTCAAGTTGCCCGCGCAAAAACAGCTTGTCCAGCGCAAGCGGGTCGTTGATATGCTTACTCTGCACGTGTTACATTCACCCACGGCTTCGCTACGTACAGAGGCGGCGGGCTGGCTGCGGATGTTTATACAGGCAAGCCTGATTTCACAACCGCAAGAGATCTTTGTGACGCTGGTTACAGCAGCAACTCGCGTTCCGGCCAATGGTAGCGATGAACAACTGCATGAGTTGCACGCGTATCTGAAGATGATTTTCGACTGCTTCTGGCCTTATCGCTTTCCATATCCCGCGTACTCGTGGGAAGATTTTCCTGATAACGAAGTGTTCTATCCTCTGGCTCCTCTTTTCACGCAAGGAAACGAGGAGACGCGCGATCTGCTGATCTCTCTCTTTAACGAGTTGCCGGCACTAAACGATGAGAAAATTGCAGAACACTTGCTTCCTGTGGCTCTGAGGTGGGCAAGTGACGGTGATACCGAACGAAGATGTAGGATCGCAAACATTCTCAGCAAGCTGAATGATCCAGCGGCGCAAAATGCCCTCACACAGCTCCAATATGACTCCAATCCTCTGGTGGCTAACAGCGCGCGGCGGGCGGCGGAGTGCATCCGGGTAGAAAATTAAATGCCTTCACCAATCCCGCGCTAAAAAAAAGAGGACAGGCATAAGGCACTGTCCCTACTTGCGAATCGATGAATCCTGCTGCACCAGGTGGTTCCCCATCGAGCGTGATTGTGACGATGAAGCGCGATCTTATCTGCCAACAATAGCTGCGCCCGATACTCATCGAATAAGTATTCATGTATTGAGTATAATGAAAAATGTGGGAAACGTCAAGTTTTTTTGAAAACAGGTAGCGAAAAGATTGTTTAAAACGCTGCCATAGGTTATAATTGTTTTGTCTTATATAAGAGTCATGTAATTTGTAGGGCAGTCTACTGCGGCACAGGTGAGATACGTTTTCGCCTGTACCTCTACAGCCTTCTCTGGGGGAGAGGGAAAAGACTCATGAATAGCAAAATCACCTACCGACAGCAATTTACGCGTTGTGGGAAACAGCGGTGTCATAAATGTAAGGACGGCCCGGGACATGGGCCTTACTGGTATGCATACTGGAGTGAAAATGGTCGCACGATCAGCAAATATATCGGTATACATCCACCCGCGGACATCGAGATTTCCCAAATAGTAGGGGATCAGCAATCATCGTCTCAAGCAAGGCAAACAGAGGCAGTGCCTTACAAGAGTACAGATGCCAATCAGAGCGGGTTGCAGGCTTTTTCCACGGCGGCCAGCAATGCGGTGTTCAAGGGTTTATCGCTTCCTGCGCAAAAAACGCCCGGAAGACGTGCAGAAGAGGATACAGGCGTTCCCACACATTTGCGCGTGTATCTACTTGGTCAATTTCGGGTTGAACGCAGGAGTGGAGATGGCTGGCAGGCAGTTGCCAATCGTAAGTGGCAGCGACGCCGCGCTCGCGCGCTGTTGGGTTGTTTGCTTGGCAGTCCAATGCGGAGGTTAGGAAGAGAGCAGGTGATGGAGGCGCTGTGGCCTGACCTTGATACTGAGACGGCGGCGAATCGCTTAAATGGGGCCGTGCATGAACTGCGTCAGATTCTTGAACCTGAAATCGCGCGCCCGGCGGCATCGGAGTTGCTCAGGCTGGAACGAGATGTGTTGATACTCGCGGATGCCAGTCACATATGGGTGGATGCCGAGGCTTTCGAAACGTTGCTCAATAAGGCAAATGTCAGTTCCGATCCTCCGGAGGTTGAAAAGCTACTCGAGGGGGCGGCGGCATTGTATGCTGGAGATTACCTGCTCGAGGAACTCTATTCGCCGTGGACGACCGCGCGCCGGGAATCGCTGCGCAGGGGTTGGATGGGCCTGTTGCTCAACCTGGCAGATTTGCGGGCAGCGCGAGGAGCTCTTGCCAGCGCGATTGAACCGCTTGAGCGCCTTCTCTCTACAGACCCGACGCATGAAACGGCGGTACGGCGCTTGATGACGGTGCTTACGCAGCTCGACCGGCGCGGGGAGGCGCTACAGGTGTACCAGCAGCTGGCGGGTATCCTGCGGCGCGATTACGACAATGAGCCAATGCCCGAAACACGCGAACTGTATGAGGCGCTGCGGCAGGGTACGGCCCAGATTCCTCAAGTGCAAGTACAGAAAAGCGTCAAATATCAATTCATGCACTATTTCCCAAACGACGCGGGTGCTTCGCACGGCGGCGCGCATTATGTACCACGCCTTCCCAACGAGATTTCCTCGTTTCAGGGAAGCAGCAGGCTACCAGGACGCCACAATCAAAGTCCTCTGGTTGGGCGAGAAAAAGAACTTGCTACCATGCGGGAGCTGATGTTTGAAATTGAAGATGGGCCGGTAGTGAAAGAAGGACCGGCGGCGCCCGCGAGAGGCAACGAGGGTAGGAGTCATTTCCTGCTGTTGATGGGCGAATCTGGTATCGGCAAGACGCGGCTGGCGGAGGAATTGAGCCAGGAGGCGGTGACACGTGGCTGGTCGGTCGCGTGGAGCAGGGCTTTTGAGCAAGAGGGGACTATTTCCTATCGTCCGTGGACCGAACTGCTACGAACGCTATTACAGGATTCGGCGCGAGATTTTCTCACCTCTTTACAGGGAGGTCAGGCTGTCTCGCCTTATGTTGAGCAGGCGCTTCCGAGGAACGCTCTGGCTACACAGCAGCTTGATTTCCCCTACAATCGGCTCGAAAGGCTCAGTGTCCTGTTACCCGAACTTTCTCCACGAGATGCTTTTGTGCAGCAGAGAACATCGATGCCGCTGCCGCCCGAACAAGAGCGGCTCCATTTATGGGAGGCGACACTGGCTGTGCTGAGTATATTGAGCAGAACCAATCCTGTTCTTCTGGTGCTGGATGACTTACACTGGACTGATGATAGCAGTCTCGAATTACTGGCCTACCTTGCTCGTCATCTTGAGGACCAGCGGATTCTGATTGTGGGCACATGTCGCGATGCGGAGGTGATGCCGTCCTCTAATTTACGCACGCTGATTAACGATTTGCGACGTGAGAAGGTCGTCGAGACCTTGTGTGTAAAACCACTCACGCAGAGCCAGATTGGTTCGCTGGTGGCCTATCTTCCGCTGGATATCGTACAGAGTATTCAGACGCAAGCGGGTGGCAATCCGTTCTTTGCTGAAGAGCTGGCACGCTACTCGGGGACGGATACTGAAGATACACAGGCTTTAGCAAAGACGACGCTACCAGAAACAATTGCTGCTGTTCTCGACCGTCGTCTGAGCAGGCTCAGCAGCGACTGCCAGGCGCTTTTAGGTAAAGCGGCGGTACTGGGCGGTTCTTTTGAATTTAGTCAGTTGCTTTTCATGGCAAACGATCAGGGCACAAGCGAGGATACGATTCTCGACTTGCTTGAAGAGGCGCTGCGCGCGGGGTTATTGACGGAGGAGGGAACGGGGGTGCGTATTACCTATCACTTCTGGCATCCCTTGATTGTGAGCCATCTGTATGAGCGGCTCTCGGCGGCCAGGCGCGCCCAATTGCACCGCAGGGCCGCTAATGCACTCTTGCACCTGCATCATGGGCGCGAGACCGAGGTAGCGGCTACGATTACCCAGCACCTGCGCAAGGGTGGCAGCGATCCGGTGCAAATAGCCCATTATGCTGAGATTGCAGGCAATCGTGCCTATGCTCTTTCCGCTTTCTCTGAGGCCCAGTATTATTACCGCGAGGCAATCGAGGCGATTACGGAGGGCAGCGCACCGGAAGTGTCGGCAATTGAGCAGAACCGGTTGCACCTGGCGTCCCTGCTGGAGCGTGTGGCCGAATGCACTATGGTGCAAGGAAATTTTGAGGAGGTGCGGATACTTTATAAACGGGTGCTTGAGTTGCGCAACCAGCAGTTTGTAGAGGTAGCAAAGAATAGAGAGACGCAGGAACTGCAAACGTTGCGGCAGCAGGAGGCGCAAAGGCAGGCGATGATCTGGCGCGAGATAGGGCGCGCGTGGTTTTCGACGGGTGAATACGCGCACGCGCAACAATGCTTTACGCATGGCGAGCAGGTTCTACGCGAGGCCGGAGTGACATCTGGCGCTGCCTGGGCCTGTATTCAACTGCAACACGCAAATATTGCGCGCATTTTAGGAAACTATGATGAGGCGCGTCGATACCTGCGGGTGGCGCTGGAGATTCTGGAGCAGGTCAACGAAAACCAGGACAGGTATAACGAGTATCGCAACAGGCAGATAGACGCTGCGCATGCCGAACTGGAGACGCGCACGGAACGGTCGGTGATCGGGAATCCACTGGAATTAGGACGCGCGCACGAGATGCTTGGCATCACAGAGGCAATGGCGGGCAATAATGGGGAGGCGCTCAAGCATCTGAATATCGCGCTGACGATTTTTGAACGGCATGATCTGGTGATGGCGATGGCGCAGGTATGCGGCAACCTGGGGGCCGCTTATACGATGAAGGCGGAAAATTCGGTTGCGCGCGCCTATTTTCAACGCTCGCTTGAGCTGGCGGAGCGTATGGGGGACCTGCCAAATATTGCGTTTGCCACCGGAAATCTTGCCGATGTGCTGGCGCGTTGCGGCGATTTATTAGGAGCGGAGGCATATTTCAAGCGCAGCCTGGAGGTGGCGGAACGTATCAACGACCGGCGGGAGCTGAGCTGGTGCTGCGTGGAGTTCGCGCAAGCCCTGAAAGACCAGGGCAACCTGCGCGGGGCACTGGAACACATTCGACGCGCCCTATCACTTGGGCGATCAATTAAGAACGACAACATTATTGCCTATGCGCTGATTGCGCTGGCAGAGCTGCGGGTGACGCAGGCAATTACGATCTGCAACTTGCAATTGGTCGATCCAGGAGAACACGCGCTACTGGAGCATCCCGTTTGTCGTGGCCTGCTTTTGAGAGCGAGGGCAGCTTTACAGAGGGCACTGGCGCTGGAGGGTTTGCAGGTTGAGGTGATAGTGGAGGGACAACGTGTGATGGCGCTGGTGTCTTTCTTGTTCAATGACCTGGAGACGGCAAGGCAAAGGGCGCTGCGAACGCTTGAGGAGGTATGCCAACACCAGATCACGCGTGAACTGGCGCGGACACATCGCTTGATTGGACGTATTCTGATGGCACAGGGGCAAGGCGAGGGGGCGAACAGGCATTTTGAGGAGGCGTTGCGGATATTCCGCGAACACGAATTTCGGCTGGAATATGCGCGCACGCTGTACTCTTTTAGCCTGACATTATTGGAACGCAAGAGGCAGAAGGCCCTTGCGATGCTGGCCGAGGCGCGGGAGATCTTCATTGATTGTTATGCTGCAATCGACCTGGAGATGCTTGAACAGACACTTGCCCGCTCCAATGTTGAACATGTGGCGGTGGCGAAGTAACATATTTAGAATGGGATTGAACAGAATAGCCAGGCAATTCCAGGGGCCGATGAATCGGCCTCTACGGCACAGTCTTGAGGGCCGATGAATCGGCGGTGGGCGCGATCAATCGGCCTCTACGGCACAGTCTTGAGGGCCGATGATGAATTTTTACCAGCAAAATCGGGAAGTACCCTGTGGCCATGGCATTCTGAGCGCAGCGAAGAATCTGCGTCCGACCACAGATTCTTCGCTGCGCTCAGAATGCCATGGCCAGGACCACTCGGATGACCGGTTTTAGATGGTAAAATTAATAACCGGCCTGATGCCGGGGTATTTTGTGAAGATTCATTATATCCATCGATGAACAACTAGAGATATGAGGTTTATGATCATATGCCGGATATGAATGACGAACTGGCGACTTTACGACGGGATGAAGAGGTCCGTCAACGGATACAGGACCATATCGAGCGTATTTTTGCGCATGAGGACGAAGCGCTGCGCAATGCTCTTGCTTCAGCTAAACAGGCGGGGTTACCAGAGATTCAGATCTCGCCGGTACAGGGCAAATTCCTGCAATTGCTGGCAGCGGCCTGCCAGGCGCGTAAAATCCTGGAGATTGGGGCGCTGGGCGGCTATAGTGGTATCTGGTTGGCGCGTGCCTTGCCTGCCGGTGGCCGCTTTATCACGCTTGAAATCAATCCTACGCATGCTGAGGTGGTGCGCAATTCCTTTGCCAGGGCCGGTTTGAGCGATCGGACGGAGGTACGAGTCGGTAAAGCGCTTGATTTGCTGCCGCAGATGGAAAGTGAAGCACCGTTCGACCTCGTTTTCATTGATGCCGATAAGCAGCCATATCCACAGTACCTGGAATGGGCGCTGCGCCTGACACGCCCGGGCAGCATCATTGTAGCGGATAATTGCATTCGCGGCGGCAGGGGATTTGGAGACCCTATGGATGAAGGTTCGGTAGGAGTCTTCGAGTATAACCAGCGTATTGCCAGCGATCCGCGCCTGGTTTCGCTCGACCTCGCTATGGATGATAATTTTACGGATGGGTTTGCTATATCTGTTGTAAAAGAGTAAAGCAATATAGCCCATCCGGCCTTAAAGGACGAACGTTTCCCGGTGCGAGCTATCAAACGTGCGGCCAGGAGCAAATGTATGCAAGTCTATGCTGGCCTGATCAAATGGGGCAGGCAGTCGGACGTGGCCGTTTTTTACATCTCCGGCGAGGATGGCTTCGATCAGGAATGCTGTGATGGGAGCGTGCATCAGCCCATGGCCTGAGAAACCGACGGCATGGATGAGATTTTCCTGCTGCGTGTCGCGGCCAATGAGAGGGTTGGCATCGGGTGTGACGCCATAGAAGCCGCCGGTTGTAGCGATCAGACCGCCTGCATTGGCAAGCTGCGGCGAGAATTGCTCGACTTGCTCGAGGATAGCGTAGCCATAGTTATCGATCCCGTTATCGGAACGGAAGGGCGGGTCAACGCGGTCCTGGTCGGCGTCAGTGAACTGTGGTTCCGGCTCTGTCTCGTGCGCCCACATCATCATCAGTAGATCGTGATCTGGCCGCGAGTGCGCGCCGCGGTAGCTGCCCAGACCATAGATCGTCATGGGCAGGCGCTGCCACTGCTCAGCACTCATGATGGGCTGCGCCGGTTTGAGGAAATATTGATACCGCTTAGTAGGAGCAACCGGTAACGGCATGCCGCCAATGCGAGGACTCACACGGGCAGCCCAGGCATTGGTAGCGTTGACGAACCAATCCGCTTCGAACGTCCCCTTGTTTGTTATCAGCGATGTGATGCGATTCTCATGAAGTACGGCGCCAAGCACCTCGATCTGCTGCTCTACTCGCACGCCCAGTTCCTGCGCGCGCCTGAACCCTTCGTTATAGATCATATGGGGGTTGAGAAAGCCGTCGGTTGGACACCAGGATGCGCCGATTAAGCGATCAGGCAACAGGTGCGGCCAGCGTTCCTGCACCTGTTGCGGAGTTAGCAATTCAACCGGGAGTCCCAGGCGTTGCTGCATGGCGGCGGTTGCCTGCGCGTGCTGCCAGATGTGAGCAACTTCGCGGCGCCTGCGCAGTTGCCATGCTGGAATGGCGTCGGGAGATTCGTAGAGGAAGAGGTAGCCGTTCTGATGGATTACGGGCTGCTCGCGCACCTCGAAAGAACTATGTAAGATGTCATGGAAGTGGCTGTACCACCACTGGCTGTAGCGCATGCCAACAACGGTCTCTTCCGTACTGAACTGCGCCCGGATACCCGCCGACGAACGGCTGGAAGAGCCATTGCCGATATGGGCTTTTTCCAGGACGGTGACGCGAAAGCCGCGCTCCGCCAGCCGGACGGCACTCAACGCAGCGGTTGCCCCACCCCCAATAATCACGATATGCTCTGTAGTAGATGCGGCCATACCTTCACAATCCCTTTGTGTTATTCGGCAGGTGATCACCCAGAAGTCACCTGGCTCGCTTCTGGGTGATCACCTGTTATTCGACGCTTGAGAAGAACTGGTATATAGTATATATTATCTGGCCGGGTTTTTGGGTACGGTTCAGGCCGGGCGGATGTAATATTCTTTCACTCTATCATTCTCCATTCGGGGGCAAAAGGAGTTCTGGCTTATTATGACCATCGATACAGATTTTCATAGCCATGTTTCGCGCAGTTCTGCCTTGCAAATGGTGGAGTCCGCGCGCGAAAAGGGGCTGCGAATACTGGGGCTTTCAGAGCATGATTTTCAGATGCAGGAGATTCGTTCTCTTCTTGAACACCTGCCGCAAGAAGGAGTGATGCTTTCTTTTGCTGATTATATCAAGGAGGTATGGACGGCTGGCCGGCTGGCGAATTTTGATGTACGCCTGGGCATGGAGGTGGATTTTATTCCCGGCAAGAACGAGGAAATTCAGGCAGCCATAGGTGATTGCGATTGGGATTTTCTAATCGGCTCTGTACACGAGATCGATGGCCTCTTATTCGAGAGGCATCGTAATATGGGCCAGGAAGCTGGTCAAGATCTGTGGAGGCGCTATTTCGGCTTGCTGCGAGATGCGGTGAACAGCGGCTATTTCAGCCTTGTGAGCCATCCGGTGCGGATGCGAGTTGGTAATCCTCATCTACCACCCAATTTTGACGAGGAACTGGAACGATTGGCGGCGGAGGCAGCACGTTGTGATGTGGCATTGGAGATCAATGGGTACGATGTGCTGACGTATCCCAGCCTGGTGCGAAGGCTGGCAAAAGCCTGCGCCGCACAGGGAACGCCGGTAAGCGTTGGTTCGGATGCGCATAAACCTCGGGAAGTAGCCCAGGCCCATCGATTGACAGAGGAGATTATGCGCGAGGCGGGACTATCGAGGGTGAGAATCTGGAAACAGCGCGTCGCGGAGGAATACGGGATATAGTGAGTTTTCACAAAATAACCCGGCAAAGGACAGGGGCGGATCATGAAATTTCACAACCAAATCTGTAAGCATGAGTGAGTCATGTCATTCTAAACCTTTCGCTTCGCTCGAAAGGAATGTTCGCTCAGAATGACACGATAGGGTGCCAACCATTATGACACAAAAGGGTATCAATCCGCGTATGGCTTTATATAGCAGAGATCTTGTCGAGCCGGTATCATAGGCGAATAAGCTGATACAGATGCTTCTGGCCCTGTGTTGGAAGATTGGCTATTGGCCGGCACCGTTGTTGGGGACGAGCCGGTTCCAGGGACAGGCATCGCGTCCCAACCAGGCAGCTGCACCTGGGTATGACTATCGAGGCCCGGTATGAGGATATTTGACTTATTCAAGGTGAGATCATCGAATATAAGCCGGTGTTTGCCACCTGGGTAATAGGCATTGAGAATGAGGTCGTTTCCAAGAGGAGCCAGTGCAATATCATTGTCACAAATGGGCGAGTCTGCGGATGGAACCTGGTGATCGCACAAGGAGGTTGCTCCGGGGGCGGCGTCATTCATGACGATGGTTTCTTTTTGCTTTGGAGCGGTCACCAATTGTACGACCTGGAATCTGTCGTTTATTTCCTGCATAAATATCAGGGTATGGTTATCTTTATACCCGATGGGTATGGCATCACCTGAGCGCAGCAGTTGCGAATCGGTGCCATCAGCATTCACGGCATAGATTCCCTTTTTACCATCGGGGCCTTTGTTGAGATAGATGATTTTGCCGCCATCAGGACTGAGCCAGAAGGTGGAGTCGGGCGAGCGCATCGAAATGCGCTGGGGCAGCTGATAGGGGTTCGTCGTATCGATGCGGTAAAGTGCGGGCCACGTACCCTGTTGAATGGGCAGGCCGGAAACATAGTACAGGTAAGGTGTGTGATAGAACGCGAGGTGAATTGTCCTCGGGGCGGGCAACTGGCGAACGGGGCTGCCTGTGCGGGTATTCACCTCTACCACTCCGTTTTCTCCACCGGCGACGAACACGTGACTATCGTCCATCCAGATGGCGTTGCCGGCGTCCCGATCGTTAGCATTGAGTTGATAAAAGGAGGCGGTTTTCGTACCGGGCTGCATCGCCTGATAGAACACGCGATTGCCACTGACATAATGAAGGAGCAAGCTCTGTCCATCTGGAGTAATGCCGTCGAGTTGGACAGAAGAGGCTGCAAATGGCTGTCCAAGTGGTTGCTTTTTGCTGGTGGCAGCATCATAGTTATAGATACTTGTCATTCCGATGGCAGAACTGGCCGAAAGCACGGTAAGGCCGATCACGAACGAGCTGAAGCTCTGCCGATCAGGAGCCAGGGGGGCAGGATGAATAGCCGCACTCTGATCGCTAGCAGTATTTAGATGCGGCCCAAAAATCACAGCGGGCGAACTGGATACAAATACGTGACTAAAGATGCCGATAGCTGCAAAAATGAGCGCCGCAATCGTTGCCAGCGAAAAGGCATTACGCAGGATATTGCGCGAGCGAACGGAAGCCTGGTGTTCTCCTACAAGTTTATGATTACTATTGCCGTTATGGTGAGGTGTAACAGCGCCAGGCGAGACGACCAGTTCTTCGAGATAATACTGCGCGCGTTTTGTATTTGGCAGACCGTTGTCTTGCTCGCGATAAATCGCGGCAAAAATTTGCGGGATCATCGAAGGAACTTTTGATTCATTCTCCTGCAATAGGCTATATAAAGCGGCGCGCTGCCGGGAGCGTACTCGTCGCGCATGGGTAAGTACAGCGGTGCAGGTGGGGCAATCTGGCACATGGAGACGCAACTGGGCCAGTAGATATTCGTCCTGGATATCCTGCGTGATCGAAATTTTCTCAAATTGTTGTGCAATCGACGGTGAATCCAGGTCATCAATCAGGCGCAGGCAATGAGCGCTGAATGGACAGGGTTGAAAGCCATTCCAGTCTTTCTGATTCAAAAACGTCCCTCCTGATCGAGCCGCGTGTAGATTTGTTGGAACGCATGCCGCGCACGGGATAAGCGACTGCGTACGGCGGATAACGAGTCTTGTAACGTCTCTGCTATCTCGCGATACGAGAATCCCTCGGCATCCAACAACAGGCACAAGGCCGAAGCTGTTGGGAGCTGCGTCAACACCCGCTGGACCAGGTCACGTACAACTACCTGCTCTTCAAAACGCTCTTCGCTCACCAGGTATTCCTCGCTGGGTTCATCGAAGGTCTCGTCGTTCGAACCTTGTGGAGGCAAGAGCGGGACCATGGTGACATGCTTTCTACGCCGCCATTCGCTGCGCACCTGGTTGAGCGCAATGCGATAGAGCCAGGGGGCAAAGCGAAGCTCCTCTCCATTCATGCGCGGCAGGGCACGATAGGCAGCAAGAAAGGTATCCTGGCAAAGGTCTTGCGTTAATTGCACATCCTGCGTCAGACTGTAAAGCATGCGTCGAATACGTGGCTCATAATAGGTCACGAGCGTTTCGAACGCCTCCACGGAACCTTGACAGGCTGCGAGAGTGAGCTGCTGCTCATCTTCCAGTACGTTCATACGGTCCCAGATATTCTATAGGGTGCTGAACTCAGACCCTTTAAGGAGGATAATGCAGACATCAAGCGTTTTGTCTCATTTCAATGAGCAGATCAACAACGGCCAGGAAAGGCCATATTGTTTTACGTTATTTTGCAGGAAAGTATCACAGCGTGTCTGTGAAGTAGTTCACATTTTTGCAATGGGAACCTCAGGTATTCTGGTTGTGATCACAATGGTTCCCTTCCATTATAGTAATCGTTTAAAAGGCAAAAATGTGACATGCTTAATCCTGGCTCAAGCGGAGTACTCTACTGACGGATAATCCCGCTGTTATACGCACCATCATACTCATGCCAACCAGGCAGAGACTCAAGAGAATGCCGAGTACTATGATCAGCAACCAGGCCGGAATCACCACTTGCACAGGGGGTACATTCTGCAAGATATAAAACTGCCCCCCACTGATCTGGTTTGCATTCCCATTCTGTAGAGCGACACCGGTAAACACCAGTCCTGGAAGCGCAATTAACGAGAAGAGTGCCCCAAAGCTGATGCCCAGGATAATAGCCGCTGCATACACCATGCCTTGCTCCCATAGCAGTACACGCGCCACCTGTTGTGACGTGCTGCCGAGGGCCTTCATTACTGCGAAGTTGACCACGTGACTACGTGTGTACAAGTAGGAGAGGACCAGATTTCCTACGACGGCCAGGAGCATTGTCGTGACCACTCCAATGATGATGAGACCGGAGAGTGCCAGGTATAACGGGTCATGGCGCAACGCCTCTATGGTCGCAAGGCGGTCGTTCACTCCGCTTAACTGCAAGTTCCCTCTACTGAGAGCCGCTCGTACTGCTGCCAGCGAGGCCGCGTCATTGCGCGTTCGCAGCCAGACTGTGGTTGGTGTCACGCCGGCATTATTAACGATACTTAAGTAGGCCGCATAACTCTGATAATCGACCAGGACGCCACCGAAAGAAGAGGTATCGCTCGTCCCACTCACCTCTGCGCTATCACTGATCGTTGGGATATATCCCACTTCGGCAACTACCACAGCATTCACTGGATCATTCACATTATTGATGGTGAAGTGCGAACCAATCGACAGGTGCAGCAGATTGGCCGCTGCTGCATCGACAATGGCTGCAACGGCTTTTCCCTGGCCGGCCATTGCGCGTTCAGCAATCAGTTGGGACATGAGCGATTGCACAGGCTGGGATGCATCTTGAGCGGTCCAGATACTTGTCTGCCCGTAGGTTGTGGCATCGACCGCGAGCAGATCCACAGAAGTGTTCAGCGAACCGTCGGATACCGGCAGCAGGTTGCTATAGCCTATAGTAGCGGATGTGACACCTGGAATGTTCCGGTATTCCTGCTCCTGCTGCTTCCAGGTATCTGCGCCGGCTAGAGCATTCAAAGGAAGCGTACCACTGAAGTCTGCCCCAACCTGAAAGGCCGCTACGTCGAGGACACGTTGCTGCTGAGAGGCCATAAACGCGAGGGTAAAGATGGCGAAAGCGAGTGCGAGCGCGAGCAACAATACTGCGCGCATTGCCTGCCGCGGTGCCCGTGCCATCTGAGCTAATGCCAGCACCGGTGTTGCGCTGCGTCCGCGCACGGCCAGTTGCGCCGCAAAACGGAGGAGCTGCGGGAGAAAACGCAGTAGCAACAGGTTGCATCCAAGCAGTAAAAAGAGCGCACCTACAACTGTAACCGGTGGCAGGATCAGTACACGCACACGCTCGTCAAGTATGCCAGGAGCGGTGATATATACGGAGAAACCATAACCTACGAGGGCAACAACCGCGGCCAGCAGGTCTAACCGCAGGCGCTGCCAGAGTGGTCGATAGGTCGAACGTGCGACTTCACGGCGTATGGCTAGCACATCCGCACGCATAGCCAGCGCGATAGAGATGATCATCGCGAACACACCCATCCCTACGGTTAAGAGTGCCAGCCAGCGCAAGCTCCATGCTATCGATAACAAATTCTTTGTCGTAAGCACATTGATCGCGCCCTGGTCGGCAGGCGAGAGCAGCGTATGAGCCAGTAAAAGTGCGGCGAAGACAGCTAGAACCGGTCCCAGGACAAGCGTGAGTAATCCCACACCGATGCTCTGCGTGACCAGCGCGACGAACACCTGGCGACGACTTGCGCCTCGACTCCGCAGCAGCGCCATCGCTTCGGATTGACGATTCACCAGCACATCTGTCATCAGGCTGACAAAGAGCAAGACCAGCAACACAATCAGGCAGGCCATGCTCGTCAACGGAATATTCACCACAGCGACACGGCTGCTATAGAGAGCCAGCGTATCGAGAGGGCCACTGGCAGCCGTCTTTTCAACGTAGGGAGGATAGATGGGATTGTCGGAGAGATTGCCCAATACTTGATTGAGTTGGATAATCAGGGTATTGAGATCGCTGACATCGAAGCGCGAAGTATTCAGCGGATAATACCAGAAGAACTGCAGGTTGGTGGTAAGGACCGAGTTCACGAATTGATTCGGTGGCGCGGCATGCTGGATCTCCTGCTCCAGCACTGAGAGGTAGGCCGTATTGGACGTGAGTACCGGGTAGCGTGTCGGGGGTTCTTCAACCGCGCTCGATGGCTGAGCAAGCGGTCCGGGCTGAAAACTTTCACCATGCCAGAATGAATCGTTATCCGTTGCAGGAGTAAAGAGGCCCACGATGCGCAGTGGTAGATTGATCGTGACCGTTTTCTGAAAAGGAGCTTCCTGGAAAGACTGAGTAAAGCTGAATTGGACAAAGAGCATGGAGCCTGGGGCTCCATGCAGCAGAGCAGCCGTCTGGGGGGTGATAGCAATTTCGACCGGGTTGCTGAACACCTGTGGCAGTCGCCCCTGGAGGAGTTTTACATGCTCCGCCGCAAGTGGTATGTCAGTTCCGATCAGGGCAACCTGATCGCGCTCTACTTGAAAGGTCGTTTTCCCCTCTGGCCCGGGAGTTGGCTTTGACAAGGCGAGAGAGTGCTGCACGGAAAATTGTACGGGACCCGCCAGGTAGCCATTTAGATGTTGCCGCATCTCTTGATCCAGCTGCTGTGTGATACTCTGAATGGAGGTCTGTGATACATCTTCGCCAATGCCCTGCACTTTCACATATGGCCCAATAGATGATGTTTTGAGGGTATCGCGCAATCCGACGCTCATCGTGATCTGCGAGTAGGGAGGCACTGCACATACCAGGATTACGGCAACCAGCACACCTATACCCACAACGAGTAGCAAACGCCAGGTCTGCCGCAATTGCCACCAACCTAGAGTTATTGTTGACAGAGTAACTGTCCAGCAATTGGGACGCGGGAGCCTTCTTGTTGTGCCTAATTATTTAATTCTCCATTTGAGAGAGCCTTCTTAATAACAACTCCAAACGCACAACCTATCTGGCTACCTGGGTGACTTGTTGCTATGCGTGTCCATCAATCAGCTCTGCGCTAACTCACTCTCAATCTTGCATAATTGAAGAATAATCCAACTGACATCTCTTGACAAGGTTTACACGAACACATTATAATATGTTTGTTTGAAAACAACAAGTAGACTTCGCACTATTAATGCATAACATGTAGAAAATTTTATTGGCTTTTCCTATCCTCCAGGAGAGCATTATGAGCAATTTATGGCTTGCTAGTTATATTTTATAATGAACGCCAATGGCTCTCAGAAACGGCCTCTACTTACAAGCATAGAGGCGGAATGGCCAGCCTGGTCGCCCGATGGTAGAAAGATCGCTTTTGTCTCGATGGATAACGATCCATCGCTCTCAGGCATCTACCTCATAAATGCCGATGGCTCCGGCCTTGAGCGACTCACCCGAACTGCGGGGCAGTATGGACCTGTGGTCTGGTCGCCGGATAGCAAGCAGATTCTCTATGGATACGCCACATTTGTATCTGCTGGCGCAGGTCAGAGTGTCAGCCAATCGGCCGTCTATGTGATGAATGCTGATGGCTCTCACCTGGTACAGTTGACGAAAAATGCAACGGCAGTCGATTCCTCCGAACCGTCAAGCTGGTCGCCCGATGGGACAAAGATCCTCTTTACGCGCTCTGAACGCTCTGGAGAGCATCTACGAGACATTGAAAGAACCATATGGATCATGAATGCCGATGGTTCGGGACAGACCCAGATAAATTTACCTGCTCAGATTGAGGGGGATGCCGTATTTCAGCCTTCTTCGCCATAAAAACGCGTTCATAGACCTTAACAAAATACTGTGGGAATCAACTCGAGGCCGATCTTTTTTGACAAACTCGTTCGGGGATGGACGCGGGGCCGATCATGAATTTTCACCATCAAAACCGGTCATCCGAGTGATTCAGCCCCTACAGCACAGCCGTGAGGAGTGATTCATCGGCCTTTTGCCGGAGTATTTACTAAACTACAGTAATGGCCGGAAACGGGGCAGGCTCATCGTCTCACTGACCGGATCGAACACGACCGTCACCGGGAGATCAACGCGCAGGTCTGCCAGGTCGATATCCACGATGTTGGAGAGCATGCGCGGTCCTTCCTCCAGTTGGATAATGGCGAGGTTGTAGGGAGTATCGTTGACGAATTCGGGGGATTTGTTCTGGCGAATGATGGTGTAGGAGTAGACCACGCCACGTCCGCTGGCCTCTTTCCATTTCAGCGTGGTGGAGCCGCAATGCATGCAATACAGGCGTGGATAGAACTGGTAGCTCTGGCATTGCAGGCAATATTGAAGCAGTAACTTGCCTTGCCTGCATCCCTCCCAGAATGGACGATTTTCATCTGTGACAACAGGTAATGGTTTGGGCCTGGGAGAGATGTTTTCTGGCATAGGTGCTCCTCACATTCTTCAGAGAGATCAGGTATAATGAGCGATGATAAGAGTATATTCCAATTACATTCCACGTTACAACTCTTGCCCGGATTCGAGAGGAACAAGGAGAAATATCTCATGGATCGAAATGAGAACAGCCAGTTCTGGGAAACAGATGCTGCCATATATGAAATTCGGCGTTGTACCCTTAGTGGTCCTCTCATCAAAAATCTACCGGCAATGCGCAACGTGGACGGAGTAGAGGGATGGGTTGACCTCCACCTGCGCCCTGTTCATGCTGGAAAAATCGATATAGCGAAAGAGGCCATCATATTGACACGAGCAGGCAGTGGCTATGCTGTGTGTATTGAGGGAAGCCATTTTGTGCGTCCTACACATGAAGCTCTCGAATCAGGAATATGGCAAGTCGGCGATTGGTTGATTACCGTTTCGGGCATTGCCATTGAACAGGTGCAAGCAGGAGACCTCCTGACGCAGGATCGGAATGCAAAACAGCGGGCAGAAAGGAGTTTCCATTGATGCCTTCATACAACGGGCGCATTGCCATTGTTGGGGTTGCCGAGTCGGACTACGGGCGCGTACCTTATTTGACCGAGATGGAGATGCACGCGCAGGCCACGTGGCGGGCGCTGGAAGAGAGCGGGCTGCGCAAGGATGATATCGATGGCGTCTTCTGCAGCTCGCACTCGCTGGGCATGCCGACTGTGATGCTGTGCGAATACCTGCAGATATTTCCGCGCTACAGCGATACTACCACCATTGGAGGCTCTTCCTTCGAGGCGCATCTTAATCACGCGGTGGCAGCGATACGGACGGGCAAGTGCGAGGTAGCGCTGATTACCTATGCCAGCAACCAGCTATCCAGCCGCGGTCGCATGATTGGCACAGGTGGGCGTCCGGCGACTATTCCCGAAGCGACCTACGAAGCACCTTATGGCAATACGCTGGTGGGAGCATATGCGATGGCGGCACGCAGGCACATGCACCAGTATGGCACGACCTCAGAGCAACTGGCCGAAATCGCGGTCGTGACGCGCAGGCATGCCGCGCTTAATCCTTTGGCCATGTACCGCGAGCCGATTACGGTGCAGGACGTGCTGAATTCGCGTATGATTGCCGATCCGCTGCACCTGCTCGATTGCTGCGTGGTCAGCGATGGAGGTGGGGCGGTACTGGTGACGACGGAGGAACGCGCTCGCGACCTGAAGCAGGTGCCGGTCTTTGTGCTGGGCAGCAGCGAGAGCCATACGCACGCACACATTTCGCAGATGCCCGATTTGACCGTAACCGCCGCCGCGATGACAGCGCCACGCGCTTTTGGTGAGGCAGGGGTTACACCCGGCGATATAGATATGGCGATGATTTATGATTCGTTCACCATTACCGTCCTGCTGCTGCTTGAGGACCTGGGCTTCTGCAAGAAAGGCGAAGGGGGTGCATTTGTGCAGGATGGTCGCATTGCTCTGGGCGGGCAACTGCCGATCAATACGGATGGTGGCGGTCTCTCCTCTAATCATCCAGGGATGCGAGGCATTTTTCTGATTATCGAGGCGACGCGCCAGTTACGCGGGCAGTGTGGGCCGCGGCAGGTGGAGGGGGCAAAGCTGGCGGTAGCGCATGGGAGTGGGGGGTTACTGTCATCGCAGGCAACAACGATTTTGGGAAGATAGACAACACAAATTTAACTCCGCTCGGTTATCTCATGGCTCAGACGGGCTGTCTTCCTGCCCTCAGCAGATGAGATACCCATGGGGTCATTTTCTCTAAGGGTATGCTGCTGCTGGATCAGCATGGCTACGAGGCCCGTCCAGCCGGTTTGATGGCTCGCGCCGAGACCGCTGCCATCCTCACCATGAAAGTATTCATGGAATAGCAGATAATCGCGCCAGCGCGGGTCGCGCTGCATGATCTCATTGCCGCTGTTAAAGGGACGATGGCCGGATAAATCGCGCAGGAAGAGGCGTATGAGGCGCTGCGAAAGTTCGTCCGCGACTTCCTTTAAGGTGAGATAGCGGCCCGAATCGGTCGGGCATTCAACCTTAAAATCATCGCCATAGTAGTGATAGAACTTTTGCAGGGATTCGATGAGCAGGTAGTTGATGGGAAACCAGATGGGGCCGCGCCAGTTAGAATTGCCGCCGAATAAACCAGAACGGGACTCCGCGGGTTCGTACTGCACGGTATAAGGGATTCCATCGACAGAGAGGACGTAAGGGTTGGCGGCATGAAACTTGCTGAGCGAGCGAATACCATAATCGCTTAGAAATTCGTCCGGGGCGAGCATGCGTTTGAGCAGGGATTTCATGCGGTGGCCACGCACAAGCGCCAGCAGACGACGCTCACCCGCGTCGGGCTGCTGCCAGTGCGATACGAGACGCGTGAGGTCGGGGCGATATTTTAGAAACCAGGTCAGGTGACCTCTGAATCGGGGCAGGGCATCGAGCAGTTCTGGCTCCAGCGTTTCAACGGCGCAGAGAGGGATGAGGCCAACCAGCGAGCGAATCTTGATGGGCAGGTGGGAATCGTCGGGCAGGTGCAGTACGTCATAGAAGAACTCGTCTTCCTTGTCCCACAGCTTGATCCCCTCGTCGGCGATATTGTTCATGGCGGCGGCTATGGCCAGGAAATGCTCGAAAAATTTGAGCGCGATATCCTCATAGACGGGATTATTGAGCGCCAGTTCCAGCGCAATGGTCATCATATTCAGGCAGAACATGCCCATCCAGCTAGTGCCATCACTCTGTTCGATATAACCGCCCGTTGGTAAGGGCGCGCTGCGATCAAAGACGCCGATGTTGTCAAGCCCAAGGAAGCCGCCCTGGAAGACGTTCTTGCCTTCGGAGTCCTTGCGATTGACCCACCAGGTAAAGTTGAGCAGCAGTTTGTGGAACATGCCCTCCAGAAAGGCACGGTCCGCATGACCGGTCTGCTCCTGGTCGATTTTGTAGACGCGCCAGGCCGCCCAGGCGATTACGGGTGGATTGACATCGCCAAATGCCCATTCGTAGGCCGGAAGCTGTCCGTTGGGATGCATGTACCACTCACGCATCAGCAGGTAGAGCTGGCTTTTGGCAAACTCGCTATCGACCAGGGCAAGCGGTACGCAGTGAAATGCCAGGTCCCAGGCGGCATACCAGGGATATTCCCACTTATCGGGCATGGACATTACGCGCTCGTTATAGAGATGGCGCCATTCGGCGTTGCGCCCATAGCGTCTTTGATAGGGAGGCGCGGGTTGAGCCGGGTCGCCTTTCAACCAGAGGTCAACAATGTAGTGATAGAACTGCTTGCTCCACAGCATACCCGCGAGCGTCTGGCGCTGCACGCGTCGCTGATCTTCATCCAGACCGGCAGGTTGAAGAGCGGCATAATATTCATCTGCTTCCTGCTGCCTTCTGTCAAAGACCTGGTCGAAGTCCGCGAAAGGCGAGCTTACAGCAACAAACTGCCCATCCTGTACTCTTGTCAGGCGCAAACACAGGGTCACTGTAGCCCTGGCAGCTATCGTTCGAGTGTAGAGCGCGGCGGCTTTGGTACCTGTACGGGCAGGATTGACGGCTTCCTGACGACCGTGGATAAGATACTCGTGGAAGGCATCTTTGACATAGGGGGTGGAGTTTGGCACACTAAAGAGGCGCTCGTGGTTGGTGTCATTATTTGTGAAAAGCAGGTCGTCTGCATCCTCGCAGGAGAGCATGTAGCTGCCCAGCATGGAGTGTTCGGCCTCGATTATCATGAGAGAGTGGGAATGGTTCAGTTTTGCAACCGGATTTGAACTTCCCTGTTTCAAAAGAGGGCGATCAGATTCTGCTCCCCAGGACCAGGTATTGCGAAACCAGAGGGTGGGCAGCAGGTGCAGTAGCGCCGGTTGATTGCCGCGATTGATGGCGCGGATACGTATCAGAATATCTTCGGGGGCGGCTTTGGCATATTCTATGAAGATGTCGAAATAGTTGTTGTCGTTGAAGATACCTGTATCCAGCAATTCAAATTCGGGGTCGTGCCTGCCGCGCCTGGCATTTTCTTCGACCAGTTGCCGGTAGGGGAACGCGGCGTGCGGATATTTGTAGAGCATGCGCATGTAGCTGTGCGTGGGAGTGCTATCGAGGTAGAAGTAGCATTCTTTGACATCTTCGCCATGATTGCCCTGTGTGCCTGTCAGACCAAATAGACGCTCTTTGAGGATGGGGTCATAACCATTCCAGAGCGCGAGGGCAAAGCACATGCGTCCTTTGTCGTCGCTGATGCCACCCAGGCCATCCTCATTCCAACGATAAGCTCGCGAGCGAGCCATATCATGTGAAAAATAATCCCAGGCGCGGCCATCCGGGCTATAGTCTTCGCGCACGGTACCCCAGGCTCGTTCGCTGAGATATGGTCCCCAGTGTCGCCATGGATCACCATCGGTAATTAGACGATTATATTCAGCGGTAGCCTGTAAAGACTGGCGTTCCATGATCTATTCCATCCTCTGACCGGGCTTAGCGACGAGATGTCGTGATAAAAACGAAATGAGGCAATGTAAATGGTTGCTTTATTATATACGCATGGATTATCTGGTTTAAAGGATAGACGGGGAGGGTATGGATTTTTGGGGGATTCAACTTCGCGGAATGCTGGTTCAGACAGGGTGAACTGGATATTCACCCTATCTTTTGTAAAGTTGTGATCATTCCATCTATACAGATGAAGACTGAATTGGATTATGCGCGTGGCAGATTCGTGAATAACGCCATGTGGTTTCCAGATGGGTCGGTAAAAATGGCAAACCAGCCAATACCGGGGATTTCGGTCTTGGGCAGCACGGTTTTGCCGCCATGCGCCTCTACTTGCGCAAGCGAGGCCTCGATATCATCGGTGCCAATATAGAGCAGTGGGCTATCGACCTTGTACTGAACCATACCGCCATCGGTGGATTGATGTACGCCGACGAAGCCACCACCGGGGCCACCTTCAGCCTGGAACATGGTATAGTCGAAATTTGGATCGGTTTGCACTTCCCAGCCAAAGACATCAGCATAAAATTTACCAGCCGCGCGGGTATCTTCAGCGGGAATCTCGATGTGAACGAAAGGATGGGCCATGTGAAAATCTCCTTTAGTTAAGCTAATTTCGGGCTAAATGGGTCACAATTGTTTGAGGGCATCCACAGACAGTATAGGATAAATGTTCTAGTAAGTCAAGGCAAAAATGACGGGTAGGACTTTTGTCTTTTCGCCGGGCAGATGGCCTATTCGGGCAATTCTGCCAGTGAAGATTTCACCTCAATATAGCGGGCAAGAATAAAGACAAGGTCTGAAAGGCGGTTGAGGTAGCGCACAACTTCGCCATTCTGGATGATGCCATCGTGTAGCAACTTGACGGCCATACGCTCGGCGCGGCGAATGATGGTGCGGGCCAGGTCGAGCGCGGCGCCATCGAGGGTGTCGCCGGGGATAATAAATTTATTGGGAATTTCTACCTCCTGCTTGAGTTGCTCTTCTACCTGTTCCAGGCGTTTGACATGGTCAATGGTCATTTTGAGGCCCATTTTTTCGTAGTTTTCGGGCGGTGTTGCCAGTTCGCCCATCAAAAGGTAGAGCTCCTGCTGAATCTGGTAAATGATCTGTTTGACTTTGGGGTCCTGGGCCATAGCGCGCGCCAGGCCGAGGGCGGAGGTGGCTTCATCGACGGTGCCGAAGGTGTCGGGGCGCGGGTCGTATTTGGGTACGCGCTGCTCGCCAAGCAGGCCGGTATAGCCTGTATCGCCGGTGCCGGTTGTTACTTTTGCCATGTATTTGCTCCTTTTGAGGATGATTATCAAGTGTTATGCCCTTGCAAACTTCTATGCTCACTGTATCAGAATATCACTTTCGGGAAAGATTTTTTGCTGCTCAACGTGTCATTATCTTGGTGAATCAAGATAGCGATAGGTGCGGCTGACACGGCGCCAATCGAGTTCTTTGCCACGGACAGGACGTTCCTCATCCAGTGCTTCGAGGCGGTTGGTAGCGAGGAAGCGTCGACGCAGGTTCGAGAGGTCGATCTGTTCATCTAAGGGGAAAAAGGCTTTGTAGAGCAACGTGGCCTCGGCCAGTGTCAGTGTGCCATCGCCGGTTGCCGGTTCATTCATAGTGGAAAAGGGGCGCGTTTCCTTACCCCGGCGTCTAGATGTATCCTGTTTCCACCATTCAGTCCCTGAATCGGAAGCGCCCATCGACGCCATATCCGCGAGATAGCGCAGCACAATTTCGGGGTCGCGCTGCACTTGCGAACGTAAGGAGTGGAGTGCTGCTTCAAGCACAGGCTGGACTTCGGGATCAAGGATATGGCGGCCCGATTCGATATCAGCAACCGATTTCCAGCTGACGCGCAAGCTGGGGACAGTATGTTCGTGCAGGTTGGGACGGAGTTCATCGCGATTGGCGCGTAGCAGGAGACTGTGGATCAAGGAAACTGAGGAACCCTGGTCAGAACTCTTCCAGATATAGATCTGCTGCTCCTGCCAACCGGCCTTGAGTCGCAGGAGTGTTGCCTGTTCGGACCAGACGAGCAGGGCCTCCAGCGTGCGATCCACTGCATCATTTACCGATTCTGAGCCGGCTACCAGGCGCATGGGAGGTCCCCACGGACTATCACGCAATAAGACCCACAATGACCAATCACGAATGGCAAAAATAACGACGCTTGTAGTAACGATCATCTGGCGAGGAGCAATATCGTGCGCAGGCCGCGCCTCAATTGTCCTGCCAGGGCCTGTTGAGGGCTTATGCATAACAAAAAACTAACCCCGTTTCATTATGGATGGTCTGAATACTATCGATTGTACCCATTTCTGGGCGCAAGCGCAAGAGTAGTGCGATTTTTAGCGTATGTGGGGGTCAAGGAAATCAAAAAGACACTCCTGATCTACCTGAGGAGTGTCCTTTTTTATTGAAACTGCCGCTTTACCCTTAGTGGGCAAAAATCAGATGCAGGCCCAACGCGGTTGCGGCAGAGGCAAGCACAGCCAACAGTTGAAGGAGACGAATTTTCAGAAGAAATTGGCGATTATCGATAGCGATGGCTTTGGCACCATTGGATTGACGAACATATTGTTGATTCTGCATAACCTTTTCCCTCGTGTGAAAGAGAACCAGATGTATGTTGAAAGCGTTCTGGTCTTCATTACTCTGGCTTTCAATTACATATACGCAGGGAGTAACAGTTTGGTTGCATGGGTTTTATGAACTGGCTCACAATTACGCAGATTGTATGCTATGTCACAAAATTGTCAGATTTCACACTGGTAGTTCCGGTGGCTCGCTCTCATTGCGACGTGAATGTACCTGCTCCACGTGCCCGGCGACCATAGAAGTATCGCCGCTTGAGGACGCCATCTCCGGCTCAGTTGTGGCTGGCAGGAGGTCG
Source organism: Ktedonobacteraceae bacterium (assembly GCA_035653615.1). NCBI lineage: Bacteria > Bacillati > Chloroflexota > Ktedonobacteria > Ktedonobacterales > Ktedonobacteraceae > Ktedonobacteraceae bacterium. The sequence goes on from DASRBN010000035.1 coordinate 164,123, forward strand.
CTGTGCATTTCCAGCAAGCGGCGGGCGCGGCTATATTCCTGGTCGAGCAGCACGCGGAAAAGCTGTTCGCATACTGCCAGCGACTCGGCGGCAGCGGCGCGTTTTGAGGCGGTCAGGGAGCCGAGCATATCATGCCGTTTGGCGGTACGGAACAGCACATGCACTTTTTCCAGCACTTCGGCAAATTCGGCATGCACCTGCTCGTTCCAGTTCTGGGTTTCGACGACTGTCCTGGCCTTGGCGAGGAAACGCGCGCAAACTTTGATGACCGTGTTGTATTCGTTATTTCGAGCTTCGACAATTACCTCGAGAATGCGGCGTTCATCGGCGGTGTCGAGCGCTACGACCGAAAAGATGCTTGCTTCGCCGCCCATCTCGCGAATTTCATGCGCCAACTGGCGAAATTGCTTTTCTACCTCTTCCGAATATGGGAGCAGATACACCGAATTCTGAAGCGCAAAAGCGCCCAGATTCTGTAAACGCCGCCAGACCCAGACACGCTTTTGCGATGGCTCGCTCGGTACTTTATATGTCAGTTGCAACCAACGGATAGCTTCACGTTCCAACATGGACTTTTCCCCCGACATAATGAAAATAGCCAGTAACGATTGTTACCAACTGTGGTTATCGTACACCTATCGTCAAGTGGAGTCAAGCACGTTAATGACTAACACTGCCCTATCGTACAATTTGGAACTGACCTTCTGCCCGGTGTGACCATCAGAATTGACGCTATAATAACGGCATATTATCCTGCTTTATACGATGAAAGGAAAAAAACGGATGGATTATGAATCCTTCAAAACCTGGTTCGAGACGTTAGGACGGGCCTGGGAGAATCGCGACCCACATGCGGCGGCAGCACTTTTTACGGAGGATGCCATCTATCATGAAAATCCATTTGAGGAGCCGATGCATGGTCGCACGGCCATTTATCGCTATTGGTCCGAAGAGACACAGGCTCAGGAACAAATCAGGTTTCATTCGGAAATCCTGGGTGTGACCCAAGATACGGGATTTGCTCACTGGTGGGTGTCCTTTGTGCGCATATCGTCCAAGAATAAGGTGGAATTGGATGGGATTTGCGCTATTCGTTTAAATGATGAGCATCTATGTTACTCATTGCGGGAATGGTGGCACGCGCGGGAGCAGGGAGCTATTGGAACGCAGGCACTATGATATGCATAGAGGAGCTTTTTAGAATCGGGCAAGTGTGTAGAGCCCCAAAGGAGAAATAACTATGGATGATACGACTGGCGAGAAGGTTTCTGCGTTTCTCGCACAATATGATACGATGGCGATTGCCACAATGCACGATGGTCAACCCTACGTTACGCGCGTATTTTTCGTTGAGGATGCTGACAGCGATAGCAGTTTGAAGCTGTATGGGACCTTCATTACGTCATCGCGCAAGCTGGCGAACCTGCGCGAAAACCCGCGCGTGGGTCTCTTTATTGGTCCCAGCGAACCGACGATCTGGCTTGAAGCGACAGCCGAGGCCCACATTCTGACCGATGATAGCGCCGTTGCAGCCGTGCGCGAAAACCTGGGGAGAAAGTCGGCGGCAGCAGCAGGATTTATTGCCATGGTTCCCACCGCGGCGGTAGAACTGCGGGTAAACTGGCTGCGCATCACGGACCTGACAGGAGGCCCCCTCTATACAGAGGTTAGCTTTAACAAGGAGTCCTCTGGCGGGGAGTAACGTATATGAATAGATTGCAGCTTTTTTTGCAGGTAACGCGAGCGCGCACATTGCCGGTGATGCTCGCGCCGGTACTGATTGGTTCGATTCTGGCGTGGCAGCAGGGTTCGCCATTTTATTGGGGATTATTCGCGCTGACCCTTATTGGAGCGTTAGCCGCGCACCTGGGAGCCAATGTCGTCAACGATGTATTCGATTTCAGCGAAGGAGCAGACCAGGCCGCAGCGCGGATTATGCCGGAGGGACAGACGGTGGCTACTGGTTCGACGTTCCTGCTCAATGGCAAACTCTCATTGCGAACCTACCGCGTACTGGCGTTTTCCTGTTTCGCGATTGCCCTCATCTGCGGCATTGTATTGAGCCTCTTCCGGCCATGGGCGTTAGCGTTTGGCGCGCTCGGTTTCCTGCTGGCCTTTTTCTACGTTGCGCCACCGTTGCGCCTGGCATATATTGGGCGCGGGCTTGGCGAACTGGATATCCTGATCTCGTTCGGCATTTTGCCGGTCGTTGGTTCATACTATACTCAGTCCGGCACAGTTACATTGACGGCACTACTTGCTTCCCTACCAATTGGTCTGTATACGATGGTGGTACTCTACTTCCATCATTTTTTGCACTGGCGGGCCGACAAGCAGGTGGGCAAAGTGACGCCGGTTGTGGCATTGGGGGAGCATGGGGCGCGCATCGTGGGGGCCTTTTTGTTGCTATTGATAGCGATTGTGCTGCTGATCGATATTTTTTTACGAGCGCTGCCATGGTATAGTATCATTGCCGCGCTGACGATCATTCCGGTACAATTCGCTTTGCGGGATGCCAGGGGCGACCTGAAGCAATACCTGAAGCTGATGGCAACCAATTTCAACGGTGATATGCAGGCGGCACTGCTGATTGTCATTGCGCTGCTGGTGAGCGGTTTCTTGCACGTGTAGGTTTTGACAGGCTATTGGCAAGAACTTCGGAACAGGTTACAATGCGAGGAGGGTATTTGAAATACCTGGCAAACAAACTATGAAAATCGAGGTGTACATTGACAACTGGAGTGAAAATGTCGCTGCGCCTGTTCGCGACGCTGGCGCTGCTTATCGGTCTATTCATGTGGATATTTAATATTAATGAGCAAACGGGCAGTTTGATGACTACGCTGATCGCGATACACATTACCTGCGCGGTGCTGGTGTTGTTGCTCTCGATTACGGTCTTATTCTTGCCGGTACCGGCGGGCGGCAATATTCGCGCTTTTCAAGGGTTGACCGTCCTGCTGGCCGTCTGCACCATGCTGGTGGGCTATTTGCAACTGGTCGGAGTAATCGATGGCCTGGTGGCCCCATTGCTGCACCTGATCCTGGCACTGGCAGTTGTGAGCGTGATTGAGACGACGCTGGCACGGCAGAAACGTCTTTCTCAGGCAAGCAAGCAGAATCTCAGTGTGAACGCACAGGCTCCCGCGGAGTAACCATCGCTGATGATACGAGTAAGGAGACAAACGCGATGACGATACTGGAAGGAAAAGTGGCTATTGTAACGGGCGCTGCCAGTGGCATTGGCCTGGCAATCGCGCGCGACCTGGCGGGACGTGGTGCCCGGGTAACACTGTCGGATATCGATGTAGAGCATGGAAGCGCCGAGGCAGCTCAACTGCCGGGAGCGCGTTTTCAGAAAGCCGATATGTCCAGGGATGAGGATTGCCTGCGATTGGTAGCGGATACTACTGCTGCCGAGGGCAAGGTCGATATCCTGGTCAATAACGCGGGCATCCAATACGTTGCGCCGATTACGGAGTTTCCCGAGGAGAAGTGGCGGCTGCTTATCGATATCATGCTGACGGCGCCGTTCGTGCTGACGAAGGCCGTGTTGCCGGGGATGTACGCGCAGCATTGGGGGCGGATCATCAATATCTCCTCGGTTCACGGGCTGAGAGCTTCAGCTTTCAAATCTGCATACGTGGCCGCCAAGCATGGCCTGATCGGCTTGACGCGGGTGACGGCGCTTGAGGGTGCGGAACATGGCGTGACGTGCAATGCGATCTGCCCCTCTTATGTGCGAACCGCGCTGGTGGAGAAACAGATTGCTTCGCAGGCAAAGGTACATGGCATTCCAGAATCCGAAGTGGTTGAGAAGATTATGGTGGCCGAAGCGCCTATTCATCGCCTGCTGGAGCCGGACGAGGTTGCGAAGTTCGTGGGTTACCTCTGCTCCGATGATGCGAGTGGCATAACGGGCAGCGCAATGACGATAGATTGCGGGTGGACGGCTCATTGATAGACAAAGGATGGTGAAAGCGATTCCACCAGGGCGACCGCAAGGGTGCGCCCTGGTTGGCACGGTCAATATATTTTTTCTACGCGACGTTCTCGATGACGGCTGCGATGCCCTGTCCGCCGCCGATACAAAGCGAGGCGGCGCCATATTTGAGGTGGTGGCGGCGCAGTTCGTACATCAGGGTCAGTACCAGGCGCGCGCCGCTGGCTGCCAGGGGATGACCGATGGAGATCGCGCCGCCGTTGACATTGGTCTTGTCGCGATCCAGGCCAAGTTCTTTTTCGACGGCCAGGTATTGCGGGGAGAATGCCTCGTTGACCTCGACACGGTCCAGGTCGGAAAGGCTCAAATCGGCACGTTTAAGTGCCTGGCGAATGGCCGGAGCTGGTCCAATGCCCATGATTTCGGGTGGAACGCCGACAACACCCCAGGAGATCAGGCGAGCGATGGGCTTCAGGTTATGTTGCTGCACTGCGTCGCCCGTTGCTAGAATCACGGCTGCTCCCGCGTCGTTGATGCCGCTGGCATTGCCGGGGGTGACGACGCCACCCTGGCGGAATCGGGATGGCAGTTTCGCCAGGGCCTCCATGGAGGTGTCACGAATGCCCTCGTCCTGCGTGATCTGAACGGGATTGCCCTTGCGGTCCTTGACTGTGACGGACACAATCTCTTCGGCCAGCAAGCCGGCCTGCTGGGCGCGACGAGCGGCAGTCTGACTACGTAAGGCATACGCGTCCACCTGTTCTCGCGTCAGGCCATATTTTTCGGCGAGATTTTCGGCTGTGATTGCCATACCGCAGCCGACATAGCTGTCTATGAGAGCCTCCCACAGGCTATCCTCCAGTTGCGGTGCCTGCCCAAGTTTGAAACCGTTGCGCGCTCCACGAATAACGTGGGGGGATTGTGTCATATTTTCTGCGCCGCCAGCAAGGGCAATCTGGCCCTCGCCCAATTGCAGCATCTGGGCGGCGCTGACGATGGCCTGGAGGCCAGACCCGCACAGGCGATTCACGGTGAGCGCCGGAGTTTCAATGGGTAATCCGGCTTTCAGCGCGACATGGCGCGCAAAATAGATGGCATCCTTGCTGGTCTGAATGACGTTACCCATTACTACTTGATCGATCTGTTGGGGATTTACTCGGCTGCGTTCGATAGCTCCCCTGGCAGCGATGACACCAAGGTCGATAGCACTGACATCGGAAAGGGAGCCTTGCAATACGCCAAATGGAGTTCTGGCTCCATCAATGATATAAATATCCTGCATGATTGATTTCTCCTTGCTGGTGAAACGACTATTTGCCATTAAGTAAAGTGTAACATCCAAAAGACTCGAGTCGCAAGCGGCAAAAACCCTGGCAATCCCCGTTACAAACGGGCTTTTTGTATGTTATAATGTCCTATAAGCACAAGCCTCAAGCGAGTGTAGCATTGATGGTTGTGCAGGCTACATCTATCGAAGGAAGGAGGTAGATAACCGGCATCATTTATACATAGGCCATACTTCACTATTCTCTGTTAGCGTTGTGTGAAGTTGATCGCCCACCCTGGGCGATTGCAAACCCATCCATAAGGTCTGTGGATGGTTCGTATCCTACCTACTCTTGCAGGCACCGCGGCCTGCGACAAGCAGATGCAAGAGGTTAAACCTGGTGTTTACCTCACATGCACTAATGAGTGTGTACATGTATTGCTAGTCTTTTAATGAAAGGTGGGAACCTTTAATGGCTCAAGCTATTGAACGTACCGAAGTCGCAGCTCCGGCCGTTGCTAACCCTGCTCCTCTTGGCCTTAGCGCCTTCGCACTTACTACTTTTGTCCTCAGTGCCGCCAATGCACAATTCATTTTCCACGGCGATCCGATTGCTACGGGGAACATTGCTCTCGGCCTGGCGGCTTTCTATGGCGGTCTTGTGCAACTTATCGCCGGTATCCAGGAGTTTAGAAATAACAATACCTTTGGCGCGACTGCCTTCTGCTCCTATGGGGGCTTCTGGCTTGCCGTCGCAGTTACGCTCACGCCATTATTCGGAGGCAAGAGCCTTGTCGACCTTACTGCTGGTGCGCCGGCATCTGCGGCCGATATCTCTGCTGGAGCTGGTATGTTCTTCCTGGGCTGGACCATCTTTACTGGATTGATGTTCCTCGGCACGTTGCGAAGTAACCTTGCTCTTATAGGCGTTTTCTTCCTCCTGTTCCTGACTTTCCTGGCGTTGACGATCGGCTGGTTTTCAGGCGTCCCACTTCCAGGAACTGGCGCTTTGACCTGGGTTAATATTGGTGGTTGGCTCGGCATTATCACTGCGCTTATTGCCTGGTACACGGCACTTGCCGGCGTGCTTGCTTCCACCAAGTCCGCTTTCCAGTTGCCAGTTTTCCCGATGGGCTAATCTTTCCAGTGTTGCAAGCTTAGCTAAGGGCCTCTGGTTAGCGGTGGTAAGTAGGAGCAACATAAACAAATTCCTCCTTGCCATCCGAGAACCGGAGGCCTTCTCGATTGTTGGTTGTATTTACCTTGATGTTGTTTCGCTGAGCGTTCGCGAGCGCCCATTCTTCATCTTGTTCGCCAGCTGGCGTGCTTCGTCCATGAAAGTGGGTCGGCGCGCACCTGAACCTTTACTTGAGGTAAGCTGGATAGTAGCCTCGCCACTACCACCAACCGGATTCGATGCTCCTATGAGCAATTGTCCAACAAAGCGAGTTGGCGCTGAAGCACCAGGATTATTCAGCATCTTGAACAAAGGAATGGCGGCGATAAAGATTGCCAGCGGGGGTTCGACCAGTTCAAGGGCAGTTGCCAGGCCAAGTCCTCCATAATAGCCAATTGTGCGCGGCCAGTCGATTTCAACCGGGCCAATACGACTACTCATTCCTAGCTGCTGTTGATTCACGTCTTGTTCAGATTGAGCCATGGTTGCTCTTCCTTTCTATTCTCTTCCATGTTCTTTGCTTCCTTCTTGTTTCCTAATGGTCGTCCGACGACTATGCGAGGCCGATCAATCGGCGCTGGGCGCGATCAATCGGCCCCTACGGCACAGCGGTGGGCCGATTCGTTGGTCTCGTCGCTCGGTTATTTTGTTACATTTCATTATCCTTGTGGTCACCTGTTATTTACCTTCGGCAGTCTCAACCTCATCCTGAGTTGTTCCACCATGTAAGAGCCAGGCAATGCCGACAGCTACCAGTCCACCCACGACCGGGCCAACCACATAAATCCAGGCATTGCTCAACTGACCACTGACAATGTAGGGGCCAAGCGACAGAGCCGGGTTCATTGCGGCACCACTGATCGGCCCGGCAAACAGGCCAGCAAGCGCAATTGTGCCACCTACCGCCAGCGCTGCCGTGGGGCCGACCAGGCTATGATTGGTAGCGGTAGCCAGGATCACGGTTATCAGGAAAAAAGTAAGCACCATCTCGAATACCAGCGAAGTGAGTATGCCATAATGCGGCTCCGGAGCGCCGAGATGCTTCACCAGGCCGAAGAATGCAAGTAGCAAGAGGGCAGCAAGTATCGCTCCAATAAATTGGGCCAACCAGTAAAGAGGCACGCGGCTCCAGCGAAAGTCCCCCCGCACAGCAAACGCCAGCGTCACGACCGGATTAAAATGCGCGCCGGATAGATTGCCAAAAGCATAGGTCATTGCCATAATCAGCAATCCCGGGGCAACGAAACGGGCTGCGTCACTTACCGCACCATGAGTCACCGTAGCAATAACAGCACCACCTGAGGCTACAAATGTCAGCGCAAAGGTGCCGACCAGCTCTGCCAGCATGCAGCGAGGTAGATCAAATGGGCGTTTTTTACTATCCGCTGCCTTTTGTTTACTACTCTCCTCACTCTGCTGAGGTTTTGTTTCACTTACCATAGATTTCTCCTGTCTCTCAAATCACTGCCCCAAGGAAGAAAGCTGTATGTACTGCTTCCCACTCTAATCCTATTACGTAGGTTACATAAAAAGGTGTACTATAAGATGGGTAAGCTTCTCTTCATCCTGCTTGCAAGAACCACACATGAACTCAAAAGGTCTTCATGTTGCGTGTTATAAGTGATATGCCAATGCGATTGCTACTTTTACGCACATGCTTCTAAAGGCGGAAGGAGGCTGCTTATGAGGACATATGAAGATACACTGAGGCAACTTGATGAGAGCCCGCTCTCCAGTTTTCATTTTAAGACGGTGGTAACTTCGGGCATGGGCTTCTTTACTGATGCCTATGATCTTTTTGTGATAGGTGTTGTTTCAACGATCCTCAAAAGTGTCTGGCATATCAGCACATTGGATATTTCTCTCTTGAGCAGCACGGCATTGCTGTCAGCTGCTTTGGGTGCGATCATTTTTGGGCGTATCGCGGACCGTTTCGGGCGCAAGTTTGTATATGGTTATGAATTGCTTGTGCTGGCAGCCGGGGCTATTGCTTCGGCTTTCGCGCCGGGTGTAATCTGGCTGCTCTTTTTCCGTTTCGTGCTTGGTCTTGGCATCGGCGGGGATTATCCTGTCAGCGCCACGCTGATGAGTGAATATTCCAATCGTTATGATCGCGGCAAGTTGATTACCCTCGTGTTCTCGACGCAGGCGCTCGGTTTGATTATTGGGCCATTGCTGACGGTATTGTTGTTGAGTAGTGGGGTAGATCAGAATCTGACCTGGCGTATTCTGCTGGGGGTGGGAGCTATTCCGGCCCTGGCAACTTTCTGGTTGAGGCGTCAAATCGCGGAATCCCCGCGTTTCGCATTGGCACACGGCAATACGAAGGAGGCCGAACAGGCGGTGCAACTGGTCGTTAAAGGAAAGCAAGATGGGGTCAAATGCGACAGGATTCACAAGCAGATAACCGATGGGTCGATTGAGAAGATCAATCCGGCAATCAAAGTTGTTGCCGATGGTGATGGTGTGAACATCCAACCCGGGCATATACTTTCCGCGCGCGAATTGTTCACGACGCGGCATTTGTTGATATGGTTGATTGGCGCTGCCGGTACATGGTTTTTGCTGGATTTCGCCTATTATGGCACGACAGTGTCTACGCCGTTAGTGATTAAGCTGTTTAGCCCGCAAACAACACTGCTGCAGAATATGCTCTATACGCTGCTCATCTTTGTGGTGGCGGCTCTTCCTGGCTACATCGTCGCGGCACTGACAATTGATCGCCTTGGACGCAAACGTATTCAGTGGACGGGATTTGCCATGATGGCGATCTCCTATGGTCTGCTCTTCCTCTTTCCGGCGCTGACACAAATCGCCTGGACCTTCCTGCTGCTTTATAGTTTGAGCTACTTTTTTACCGAGTTTGGCCCTAATGTGACGACGTTTGTGCTGCCGGCCGAGATCTTTCCGGTCGAGGCGCGTACTACCGCACATGGCATAGCGGCTGCAACCGGAAAGATTGGAGCGTTTCTAGGAGCCTTTCTGTTTCCTTTATTGCTCAGCAACGCGGCTTTCAAACTGCCCGGAGCCATGGGCATTGCTGCCCTGGTGGCTCTCGCGGGCTTCGCGCTGACCTTCGTGCTGCCGGAACCAGATCATAAATCACTGGAAACCATTCAGAAGGAAGGCGAACAGGAAGATCAGCAGGCGGATGTGAAAGCGGGTTGAGGATAGGGGATCGATTTTGAGAAATTTCCCGCAAGGCCGATGAATCGGCGATGTGTACGATCAATCGGCCCCTACGGCTTCGTCGTGGGGCCGATTGATCTTTCTATCGATTACCCTATTTTCCTTCGAATTCCGCTGCCAGGGGCGCGATTATCTCTTCTGCCAGCCGATGCGCGATGCCTTCGGGATAGGGGGCGCGCAGGTTGAGAATGATATGCGTCGCGCCTTCCGCTATATAAGGACGCATGCTGTCGATTGTCTCATTCATGTCGTTATAATTGACCTGCCGTTGGATAGAGCGCTGAATGGCTGATGGGTCGCGTCCAATTTCTTTACAATATCCGTTCAGAACCTCATTTTTATGGCGGAACGTTTCGATATCGCCGCCAACGAAGTTCCAGATGTCGGCATATTTAGCCACGACGCGCAGCGTCAGTTGCTCTCCGCTGCCACCAATCACGAACGGCGGATAGGGTTTCTGGACGGGCTTGGGCTCGCAACGCGCGTCTTTGAGTTGATAATATTTGCCGTCGAAATTGGCCACGGTTTCCGTCCACAGCAGCTTGACTACTTCGCATGCCTCACCCAGGCGACGGATGCGCTCGCCCGGCTTGTAGAGGGGAATGCCGTACATGCTGCACTCCAGCTCGTTCCAGCCTGCTCCGATGCCGAAGTCCAGGCGGCCATGTGAAATTTGATCGACGGTCGCGCCGATTTTTGCCAGCACGGCAGGGTGGCGATAAATATTGCCTGTTACCATCAATCCGAGACGCAGGCGCTCCGTCCTGGCGGCCAGCGCCCCTAGCAGCGTCCAACCCTCTAATTGAGGGCCGGTCGGGTCAGGGCCGAGCGGAATGAAGTGATCAAACGCCCAGGCATGCTCTAAGCTGGGGACGGTATCGGCCTCGAGCCAGACACGCAGGATGTCATCGTAAGTAGTAAATTGGGGTGCGGTTTTGAATCCGAAGTTCAGTTTCACGAGATTACCTCTCTTGTTATTGATTTTGATTATGGTATTACCGGGCTAAGGAAATACCAAATGCCACACTGTATAGTACCATATGATTTCCCCCGTTTGGGATAGCTTGTTCATCTATTTTGTTAACGCGCGTCGATACGAGATGGCCTCCTGCATAGGGGTAAATCCGAGACCGCGGTACGATGCGAGTGTAGACAGCGCATCGCCCCAGGACTCCATTTCAATTCTGGCGGGCGCTTGCGGGATCAACCATTGGACGGCAGTCAGGACGAGCGGAACATGGAGGCCTGTTTCACGATATTCTGGAACAATGCCTGGAGCATCAATGAGCGCGGTTGGCACTCCTCGCAGCGATGTGAGGTGTTCGCTCATTTCGGCGCGGCACATTCCGGCAACTGTTCCGCCAGGCGCAAAGAGCAGGAATATGCCCTCTTGAATGAATTGGGGAATCCATTTGCCCAATTCCTCTCGTTCAACATGCCGGTGTCCCCATAAGCCCTCGTAGCCGCGGTTCATTGCTTCAACGAGGAGGTCCAACTGCTGCACCTGGTCGTAGCTACGAACGGTAAATCCAGAAGGCATTCTGGCTATAGGAAATCCATGGATTTCCGTAGCGAGCATGCGGGTATACATTGCCACAGGTTCGAAACCATGCGCGCTTAAGAAAGCCCTTGCAGCCGAATTCTGAACTGTCGCATAGGCCCGTACATCCTGCGCGCCCTTCTCGTGGGCGCGAGCAAGAAGATGGTTCAAAAGTTGGCTTCCAATGCCATACAGCCGCCATTGAGGATGAACAGCGATGTGGACATCGGCATGCTCATCGTCAGGCCCCTGAAAAACTACTCCATAGCCAATGAGCGCATCGCTGTCAGATGGAAATACCACCCAGCGATCATGCATGGGGTCATGCCCAGGCCAGATTAATTGCTCGCGCAGCATCGCCTCGCTTACATCTTCGCCATCCTGGTCTGTTTGTTCGACGATTTGCAGGAGCGTCATAAGGGCAGTGAAATCGTGCTGAGGGTCAAAGTGACGATAGGTGAATGTGTTGGCCGGGTTCATTAGTGATAAGTCTCCTCTCTTTCATTTTATCATGTCTCACAGTGGCATATTGTATAATATGAGGCAGGAGGTAAGTTATGGCTAGATCAGAAATTTTCCCAGGCATTGTTTCAGATTCGGAAATTCTTGGCGGAGAGGCAACCATTAAGGGGAGAAGAATCCCTGTATCACTTGTTCTTGGCCACCTAGCAGGCGGTATGAGTATAGAAGAGATCATGTATGAGTATGACCTCACGATAGAGGATATTCGTGCAGCTCTCGGTTACGCCGCTAAAAGGATCGGAGAAGAAGTGATTCATGCCGGATGAAAGTAGTAAGAGAAGATTTTTGTTAGATGAGAATCTCCCCAAAAATCTGCTGAAAGAAATGAGGAAAGCTGGATTTCCTACTTCTCGTGTAATCGATGAAAGGTTAAGAGGAAAACCCGATTCCGCTATTTTTCGTCGAACTCGCTCTCAGTTTGTAATTATTACAAGAGATAAGGACTACCTCAGGGTAGATTTATTTCCGAGCCCTCATTCAGGGATCATTGTAGTGAATTTGCCAAATACCACTCCTGTTGCTGAGGTCGTAAGTAAAGTGGTGGGTGCTGTGAGTATCTTACAAGAGGAAGATCTTACTAACATGGTTTACGTTGTTGAAACCGATCAGATTTATTTATTCTCTCAACATGGACATGAATGTTAGGATGCCTATCCTAACAGTGGGGTAATTTAGCAATTCCAATTTTCTGAGAAATGAACATGAGCGCAAAGATATACTACGATAAAGACGCTGATCTTTCCATCGTCCAGTCGAAGCGGCTGGCTTTCATTGGCTATGGAAATCAGGGGGCGGCACAGTCCAAAAATCTGCGTGATAGCGGAGCCGCGGAGATTGTGATCGGCAATCGCGAGGATGAATATAAGCAAGCGGCTATCAATGATGGTTTTCGCGTTGTCTCTATACCTGAAGCTGCGGCGTGGGGTGATGTAGTATTCCTGCTGATCCCGGATGAGGATCAGCCGCAGGTTTTTCGCGAACAGATCGCGCCCCATCTGCGACCGGGTTCGACGCTGGTGGTCGCTTCTGGCTATAACGTGGCGTTCAAGCTGTTCGATCTGCCCAATGCTATCGATGTGGTGATGGTTGCTCCGCGTATGATTGGCGCGGGTGTGCGCGAACGCTATTTGCGAGGCGAGCCTTATCCTTGCTTTGTCTCGGTTGAACAGGATGCCAGCGGCAATGCTCTGCGCCTGGCTTTGTCGATTGCGCAGGGTATCGGCGCGACCCGCGGCGGCGCGATACAATCCTCGGCACGGGAAGAGGCGGCGCTTGACCTATTCAGCGAGCAGGCGATCTGGCCGGTCATTCTGGCAGCATTTCGGGCGGCTTATGACGTATTGCACGCGGCGGGGTTCAGCGACGAGGCCATCCTCTACGAAATGTACCTGTCAGGAGAGCCCGCCGAAGTTTTCGAGCGCATCGCGGAACAGGGCCTTTTCCAGCAACTGACACTGCACTCGCACACGAGCCAGTACGGCCAATTGCGCGCGCTTCTAGGGGATAACGGTGAATGGCTATACGAAAGATTTAAGCGGGTGCTGGAGGATGATATTTTATCGGGACGATTTGCGCAGGAATGGTCGGATGTGCAGGCAAAAGGGTTGGAGCGGCTGGAGCAAATGCGGGGGCAGGCGCTTGAGAGTTCGCTGGGCCGAGCAGAGGCGGGGGTGAGAGAAAGTCACGCAGGATCAGACGCTCTGTTTCAAGAGTAGGCATGGTTCACCTGTACCTGTTAATCTCCATTCTCAACTCTTCCGCGGCCTTGCGAGCGACCTGCGCGAAATCGTCCTCTTTTGAGGCAAAAATAATGGCGCGTGATGAGCTGATGATCATGCCCCAGCCGCGGCTGTCTTTACCGGCGTCGACGGTGGCGGCAATCTCGCCACCCTGCGCGCCGATACCCGGAATGAGGATGGGCATGTCTCCAATGATGGAACGTACTTTTTTCAACTCGACGGGATAGGTGGCGCCGACGACAACGGCGCAATTTCCGTTGTCGTTCCAGGATTGAGCGACGTGGCGGGCAACTACCTGGTAGAGTGGTTCCTGGGAGTCGCCTACAGGCAGGTCTTGAAATTCCCCGGCACCGGGATTGGACGTTTTGACCAGGATAATGATGCCTTTCTCTTTGCGGGCCAGGAATGGCGCGAGAGCTTCTTTACCAAGATATGGATGGACGGTAATGGCATCAACGCCGATGAGATCGAATGCCGCTTCTACATATCCTGCATTGGTGCTGCCGATATCGGCCCGTTTTGCGTCCAGGATCACGGGGATGTGAGAATAGCTTTCTCGAATGTAACGTACTGTGCGGATGAGGGCTTGCAATCCTTCCCTGTCTTGCGCTTCATAGAAGGCTGTGTTGGGTTTATAGGCGCAGACAAGATCATGCGTGGCGTCGATGATTTCCCGGTTGAAGGCAAAGATGGCTTCCTCGATGGTTTGACCACTTTTCACTTTTGCGGGAAGTTGCTCATAAGCAGAATCCAGGCCGACGCAGAGCAGGTTGCCTTGATTCCAGCAGTATTCCAGCTTTTCGATAAAGGTTGTTGGAGTCGAGTATTGTGTGGTCATATTGTTTTCCTTATCTGGTGTGCTGCCGTGCTAGAAAGGCTCTTCCTTTGCCTAATTCGGTGTTGATGGGTATTTGCTGCTGGCAAAATGGACATGCTTCCTCGGCAAACGTTTCAAGGGTGATAGAAACGAGTGCGTGAATGGGGACATTGCCAACATCCTGGGATTGAACGTTGCCACGATTGCAGAGCGCGCTCAGGCCGATGACGTTGCCACCATGTTGACGCACAAGCTCGATTACCTGGCGAGCGGAGCCGCCGGTTGTCAGCACGTCTTCCACGACCAGGATGTTTTTGCCGGAGATGTATTTGTCGTAGCCACGATGAAAGGAGAATGTTTTATGCGGGCCATCGCCATCCTTTTCGGCGTAGATGGCCAGCGTTTCACCCGCTGAACGGCGGGCGTTGAGATGGTGAGCCGTCCATTGCGAGAGGACTATTCCACCCAGTACCGGGCCTACGACAGCGTCAATGATATCTGCTTCATAGGGGTGAGCCATCAACTGGCAGAGCTGCGATATTATTGCGGTATGCAGGTAGAGCGCGTCTTTGTTGATATAGACGGAGCTATGCCGTCCTGAGCTATAGACGAAATGGCTATCGCTGACAATGGCGCCGGCATTGGCGAATAATTGCATGATTGATGGGTCGTTCATCAGTTTGAATCTCCTTTAATAACCAGCTTCTTATTTATCTGCTTAACAATCCCTGGCCCCTCGTAGATAAAACTGGTATAGATTTGAATGAAGATTGCGCCTGCGTCGAACATCCGTCGAGCATCATCGGGGCCTGAGATGCCGCCAACGCCGATGATGGGTATCTGACCGTTTAGCCGCTTGTAGAGATATTGCACAATCGCAAGCGAGCGCGAAAAGAGCGGGCGCCCGCTCAGTCCGCCAGTCTCGGACGTATTCTTGCACAATCCTGCGCGTGAAAGCGTGGTGTTTGTAGCGATGATACCACGAATCTGGCAATGCAGGCAGACCTCAATTACATCATCTACCTGGCTCTCTGTCAGATCGGGCGATATTTTCACGAGTATTGGTTTAGCTGTATCCTTGCCAGACCGGCTTGCGAGAACTTCTGCTTCCTGGACGATTGCTCGCAGCAGCTGCTCTAATGGTTCTTTTTCCTGTAGTTTGCGCAGGCCGGGCGTGTTGGGTGAGCTGACATTGACAGTAAAGAAATCGGCAAAGGCATGCAGCTTGCGCAGCGAGTAGAGATAATCCTCCACGGCCTCTTGTTGAGGAGTGATTTTTGATTTCCCAATGCTCCAACCAACCGGAATGGTGGGCTTAGGGAGCCGGGATAGCCTTTCAGAAATCTCATCTGCTCCATCATTTGGAAAGCCCATGCGGTTTATCAGCGCGCCATCCTGGGGTAGGCGAAAAATACGGGGCCGATCATTGCCCGGCTGCCGGTAGCGAGTGACAGTACCGGCTTCAAGAAAGCCAAAGCCGAGCGCGGCCAGTGCTGGGAGCGCAAGCCCATTTTTGTCAAAGCCACCCGCGAGTCCAACCGGATTGGGAAAATGTATTCCGAAGATTGTGCGTTCCAATGCAGGCGACTTGTAAGCGTTAGCCACTTCGAGAATCTTGAGCAGCGCCGGATAGCGAGAGGCGAATGCCAGCAGGTTCATGACCTGGTGGTGGGCAATTTCGGGGTCGCGAGCAGAGGCGCGAAAGAGTGCGGGGCGGATGACCGGTTTGTATAGCATTGGCCTTTTTCCTTCAGGACTGGATGGGAACCGGTTTGCCACTGCCCGGTTCGGCTATACATGTGCCATTCTCGTAGGCGAGAGAACCGCGCACAAAAACCTGCTCTATCTTTCCCTTTACTTTCCAGCCCGCGAACGGAGTCCACCCGCATTTCGATAGCATTTGCTCGTTGGTGAGCTCATACGCTACGTTCGGGTTTACCAGCACGATGTCGGCATCCTTGCCTATTTCAAGCGCACCTTTGGTTTTCAGGCCAAAGATGCGAGCGGGATTGACGACGCAGCGTTTCACGATCTCGTTGAGCGTTACTCTGCCTTCGCCTGCAGCTGTCAGCAAGAGAGGCAGCATGGTTTGCACGCCGGGCATGCCGGAAGGAGCTTGCTCGTATGGTACGTCTTTCTCTGTTCGCGTGTGCGGCGCGTGGTCGGTTGCAATGGTATCAATCGTGTCAAAGTACGTCCAGAGAGCCTTGCGGTCGTTTTCGGAGCGTAAGGGCGGATTGACCTTGCCAAAGTTTCCCAGGTGATGCTGGTCATCTTCGTTGAGAAAGAGATGCAAGGGTGTCACCTCGCATGTAACATGGACGCCCTTGCGTTTGGCTTCCTGTATGAGCTCGAGTTCTCTGGCCGTGGTTGTATGCGCGATATGCAAGGCCCGGCCCGTTTTCTCGGCAATGGCCAGGGCGCGACTCACCGCTATCTGGGCGCTTAAGGGCGGGCGCGATTGATTGTGATCTTTTGAGCCGAGTGAACCGAAATATTTGAGCGATTGTTCGTCTTCGGCGTGAACGACGATGGGCTTATGCAATGGGAACGTGGAAAAGTGTCGATAGAGGGGAGCAAATTCTGTTACCAGCAGCGAACCAGTTGAGGAACCCATATATAATTTGAGAGCGACGACCTGATCCGAGATTGCGAGGGCCTCTTCTATGTTGCTGTTTGTCGCGCCGAGATACAATCCATAATCGACGACGGCTTTTTTTGCTGCCAGGGCTTTTTTTTCGGCAAGATGCTCGCGGTTATCGGTGGATGGCTGCGTATTCGGCATGTCCAGGATGGTCGTCACGCCGCCGGCAAGAGCGGCACGGGTGCCAGAGGCAAAGTCTTCTTTATGCGTTGCGCCGGGTTCGCGAAAATGGACGTGCGAATCGATGAAACCCGGCAGCACAAGACGCCCGGCAGCATCGATCACATGCTCCCCCGGTTCGGGGACAAGATGCTCTGCCAGTTCGACTATTGTTTCGCCGGAAGTGCGGATATCCAGGCGGACTGTATCTTCTGGCAGCACAACCAATCCATTACGTAGTAACATTCAATGCTCCGTTTTGTGGTGATTATATGTATTTGTTCCAGGACTTTATTGGTATTGTAGCAAGATTTTTTGAGACGATGGCCCGCGTA
Organism: Ktedonobacteraceae bacterium; assembly: GCA_035653615.1. Lineage (NCBI taxonomy): Bacteria > Bacillati > Chloroflexota > Ktedonobacteria > Ktedonobacterales > Ktedonobacteraceae > Ktedonobacteraceae bacterium. The sequence continues at coordinate 181,455 of DASRBN010000035.1, forward strand.
AATAAACGGGCCTGTTTGATTTTGGTGAACAGGGGGATATTGTGGTCAACGGCATAGCGGCGCACCAGGTAGTCGTCGTCCAGTTCCTTTTTGACGTGATTGTCCACGATGTTGATTGCCAGGTCTACCTTATTTTCACTGAAGTAGGTCAGGATATTGGGCGATTTCTGCTCGTGAATTTTATAGAGCATGGTTGCTGCGATATCATGCGCGCGCAAAAACGCACACGTTTTTTCTGTGGCATAGAGTGGAATGCCCAGAGTGCTTAAGAGCCTGGCGCTCTCCAAAAATCTGGCCTTCTTGTCCTCGCCGCCGAGACTGATAAAGATGCCTTTTGTGGGTATGTGTCCGCCGGTAGCGATAATAGCCTTGAGATAGGCCTCTTCAAGGTCTTCACCGAAGCAGGCGACTTCGCCGGTTGAGGCCATTTCGACGCGCAGGATAGGATCGGCGCCCGTGAGTCGCGAAAAGGAGAACTGCGGCGCCTTGACCACGGTAAACGTCAGGGGCGGTATGGATAGCGGCACAAGTTCATCTTGCGAGAAAAGCGCGTCGACGAAGATTTCGATGAAGTTGATGCCGGTCACTTTCGAGATAAAGGGGAAGGTACGCGATGCGCGCAAATTGGCCTCGATGACGTAGACCTGGTTGTCTTTGGCGAGAAACTGGATGTTGAACGGGCCGGTGATTTCTAACGCCCTGGCGATTGCTCTGCCCGCCTGCTCGATCTTGTGCATGGTCTCCTCGTTGAGCGTCTGGGGTGGCAGGACGATGGTTGCATCGCCAGAATGCACGCCGGCGTTCTCTATATGTTCGGAGATCACATAGACCTTCATCTCGCCGTGTTGCGCGACGGCATCCAGTTCGATCTCTTTGACCTTCTGGAAAAATTTGGAGACGGTGACGGGATGTTCCGCCGAGACTGCCGCGGCTGCCCGGGCATATTGCTCCAACTCTTCGCGGGTATAGCAGACGTTCATGGCATTGCCCGAAAGCACGTATGATGGGCGCACCAGGACGGGAAATCCCACGCGTTCGGCGAAGCGGGTCAAGCCATCAAGGTCGACGAAGGTATCCCAGGCGGGCTGGCGAATATCGAGCGAGTCGAGCAGGCGAGAAAATTTGCTGCGATCCTCTGCCTGGTCGATATGCACGGCGCTCGTTCCCAGGATGTTTATGCCATAGTTGTGCAGGGCCTTGACGCGATTGTTGGGAGTCTGGCCACCAACTGAGACTATCAGGCCGTAGGCCGACTCGAATTCGCAGATATCGGCGATGCGCTCGAAGGTGAGTTCTTCAAAGTACAGGCGGTCGGATGTGTCATAGTCTGTCGAGACCGTTTCCGGGTTGCAGTTGACCACGATGGAGCGTTTGCCATACTTTTTCAGGGCTTCTACGGTGCTGACGCTTGTCCAGTCGAATTCGACCGATGAGCCAATGCGATAGGGGCCGGAGCCAAGCACGATGACGGCTTCGTCGCCTAACGGCGCTATGTCATGATGCTGTCCATTGTAGGTCATATAGAGATAGTTGGTTTCCGAGGGATACTCGGCGGCAAGTGTATCGATCTGAAAAACCGATGGGGTAATGCCGTGTTGTTTGCGTAAGGCGCGAATTTCAAGGCCGGTTTTGCCCACGAGCTCTCCGATGCGCTTATCCGAAATGCCGAGCTGTTTCATTGCCAGAAGATGGGGAGCAGAGAGGTCCTGGCTTGCACATAAAGCCTGCTCGATATCCACGATATGCTGGATGCGCTGTAAAAACCAGGGGTCGATGCCGGTGATGGTGGCGATTTGCGAGACGGAGATGCCGTTGCGCATGGCCAGCGCCAGGGCGAACATACGCCTGGGAGTAGGCGTGTAGAGATACCTGGTCAGAATATCATCTACTGTATCATTGGCGGAAAAGACTTTGTCCGTTGTCGCACCTTCAAAGTCGAGGTCCAGCATACGAATGGCTTTCTGGTAGGCTTCTTCGAACGTCCTGCCGATGCCCATGACCTCGCCGACCGATTTCATGCCCGTGCCGATGGTCTCGTCTACTCCTTTGAATTTTGACAGGTCCCAGCGCGGTATCTTCACCACCACGTAGTCCAGGCTCGGCTCAAAGCAGGCTTGAGTGACGCCTGTGACGCGATTGGTGAGTTCCGTCAATCCGTAGCCAAGGGCGAGTTTGGCAGCCACATATGCCAGCGGGTAGCCGGTCGCCTTGCTTGCCAGGGCTGAACTGCGCGAGAGGCGGGCATTGACTTCGATTACGTAGTACGCGGACGTTCGCGGGTCAAGCGCGAACTGGACATTGCATTCGCCGACGATGCCCAGGCTTTTCACGATGCTGATAGCTGCCGAGCGCAGCATATGATATTCGCTATTGGTCAGCGTCTGGCTGGGCGCGATGACGATGGATTCGCCGGTATGGATGCCCAGCGGATCCATGTTCTCCATGTTGCAGACGGTGATGCAGTTATCGTAGCAATCGCGCACGACCTCGTATTCGACTTCTTTGTAATGATGCAGGTATTGCTCGATCAACACCTGGGGAGCGAATGCGAGCGCGCCATTCACGATGCGTTCGAGTTCCCCGGCATCTTTGGCGATGCCCGAACCCTGGCCGCCAAGGGCGAAACCTGCGCGTATCATTACCGGAAAGCCGATGCGGTTGGCGATGGATAGAGCATCCTCGAGCGTTTCCGCGCTGCTGCTGTGAGGAGTGGGAATGTCGATGCTATGCAGATGTTCCGCGAATGCCTGACGATCCTCGGTGAGCAGGATGGCGGAAATGGGCGTGCCGAGTACGCGGACATTGTAGCGTTCCAGAATGCCTTTTTGGAACAGTTCGATGCCGCAGTTGAGGGCCGTCTGACCGCCAAAAGAGAGCAGGATGCCATCGGGCCGCTCTTTTGCGATGATTTTTTCGACGAAAAAGGGCGTGACCGGCAAGAAGTAGACTTCATCGGCCAGCAGTTTCGATGTCTGAATGGTGGCGATGTTGGGATTGACCAGGACGGTCGCGATGCCTTCTTCACACAGGGCTTTGAGGGCCTGAGAGCCAGAATAGTCAAATTCGCCGGATTGTCCAATTTTGAGGGCGCCTGCTCCCAACACCAGCACTTTATGCAGCTTCTCCACGTTAGCTCCTCACCTTTTCCAGTCCGTAGGAGCGGATTCTGCTCTGGCAATCCCCACGTGGCCGAATAATTCTGTTAAGCTCCATTATCGTATCCCCTCACCGCTAATTTTTTCCAGAAAGTAATCAAATATCCATTCGGTATCCGCCGGGCCGGGCATGGCTTCGGGATGGAATTGTACCGAGAGGAAAGGATATTCGATATGCTGGATGCCTTCGTTGCTGCCGTCGTTCGCGTTGATGAACCAGGGCGTGAAATCTGGAGGCAGCTTCCCAACGGCAAAGCCATGATTCTGCGTTGTGATATAGCAGCGCTTTGTCCCGTTAAGGATACATGGCTGGTTCTGGCTGCGATGTCCATACTTCAGCTTGTAGGTGTCGCCACCGGCGGCCAGGGCGAGTAGTTGATGTCCAAGACATATTCCCAGGATTGGTATGCGCTGATCGATGGCCTTCTGGATGGTATGAATCGTCCTGCCCGCCATTTTGGGATTGCCGGGGCCGTTGGATACGACGATGCCATCGAAGGTGAAGTTCACATCCGGGGCGAAGAGGTCGAAATCCCACGGTACGGTTATCAGGCGCACATTTCTGGCCAGCAGGGAACGCGCAATGTTGCGTTTGGCGCCACAATCCAGCAGGACGATGGTCGTATCGCCATCGCCTTCTTTCGCGACATAGCGGGTCGAAACGCGCGCTACCAGGTTATCGCCATCGGGATCATAGAAAGGGATGTCCTGATCGAAGACAATCTTGCCGAGCATGGTGCCGTGTTTGCGAATGTGCCGGGTCAGCAAGCGCGTATCCTTGATTTCCAGGGCCGGAATTTTTTCCTGCTGTAGCCACGTACCCAGGTTCATCGTGCTTTGTGCGTGCGAGGGCAGGTCAATATAGTTGGAGACGATGAGTCCGGCGATGTGAATGTGATCGTCCTCCCAGCATGATGAATCTGGCACTCCGTAATTGCCTATGATGGGATAGGTCATAGCTAAAATTTGACCGGTATACGAGGCGTCGGTGAGCGATTCTGGATAGCCTACCATGCCGGTGCTGAAAACAAGCTCGCCAGAGGCCGGGCCGGTATAGCCGAATGAGAGTCCATCGAAGGATGTTCCGTCTTCCAGGATCAGTTTTCCGTGTACCAGGTGGTTTTGCGGGACATTGGCCGATAAATCAGCGGTGGGCGCGATCAATCGTGCCCCTACAGGTTCGACGCAATTACGCATTGATTTCTGCCTTTCCGAACAGGAGTGCCAGCAGCGCCATGCGGGTGTAGAGGCCGTTGCGAATCTGGGACTTGAAGTAGATTGCACGCTCATCGGCATCGACGGCGGGATCGATGGTGCCGACACGTGGCAGGGGATCCATCAAGATCATATTGCTATTGCCATGCCTGCGCAGTAGTTCAGGTGTCACCATAAATCCGTTGTTCATAGCTTCCAGGTAGTCTTCGAGGGAGTCGAAACGCTCCTTCTGGATGCGCGTCCAGTACCAGAGGTCACAATTATCGGGAATATCGCTCTCCTGATGTATCTCGATGATATGAATGCCGCGCTCGCTGAGACAGTAGTAATCGGGGCGTGTGAGACGCAGTTGGCGCGGAGAGAGCAGGTAGACAGTGTTGTTCTCGAAGAGCGACAGACCGCGAATAAGCGAATGGATCACGCGGCTGTTGAGCGGATCACCGGCAAGCAGGCAAGTTAAGTTATCGAGCCTGCCGAATTTTTCGTAGAGGGTATAGAGATCGAGCAGCGTCTGGGTGGGATGCTCATTGTTACCATCGCCGGCATTAATGACCGGGATGGAAGTGGCAACCCTGGCCGCCTGTTCAGCCGAACCGACGATTCTGTGGCGCAGTACGATGGCGTCAGAGTATGCTTCGAAGGTGCGGATGGTATCTTCGAACGACTCGCCCTTGTTGACGGAAGAGACGGTCTCAGGGTTTTGAATCTCGATGGTCTGACCGCCTAATCGCTTGACGGCTGCCGCAAAGGAGCCGAAGGTGCGGCTGGAAGGTTCAAAGAAGAGCAGAGAAACGAGGATGCCGGCCAGAAGAGATGATGGCTCGTTATTCACGGCAATCTGTTTCATCCGATTTACTAATCTAAAGAGAATGCGCAGGTCATTGGCAGAAAACTGATCGAGAGAAACGATATCTTTGCCCTTAAAATCCCCAGCAATCATCTCGATTGCGCCACTCGCCACGCTGGTTTTGTTTTGCAGGTAAGACGTGATCAGGTTCATACTAGCCTCCATAGCTTTCAATAAAACGTGTTTACATCATGTTGTCTCGTCGTCATTTACTCGCTGCCTGCTTCAAGAGCAAGTCCATACCCTTGAGTGTTGTGGCGAGTACCACGAGGGGCGCGATCAATCTGGCCCCTACGACGCGACGTGGTTCAGTTGCCAACCAAAAAGGTCAAAAAAAATTCCCCACCCCTGAATCAACGGGGTGAGGAAGAAACACTCTTAACGAAAATGGCACCGGGTCCATCCATGGGATGGAAGAGGCGACATTTCTGCCGCATCTCGTATTCCGTTGTCTGTACCCTGTGCTTTCTGAACATGACAAAACTCGATCTTTTCCACTCAATGGAACGTCTGGAAACATATCTCAAATTGCTAGAAGTATACACAGTAATTTTTGAAAAGTCAAGGTTGCTTGAAAAGCCGTTTTTATATTATAATACATCTTATAAATGAATGTTTCTTCAGAAGTCCCTGAAATGAGAGGAGTTCTCATAGTCTGAAGGGTGGGGAGATTCTTCGCTGCGCTCAGAATGACATGGCCCCGGACACATCCATGTGTATCCGGAACCATGTCATTCTGAGCGCAGCGAAGAATCTCTGCCCAACTTCCAGGTAATCACCAGCATTTCCTCTCTCCTGAAAATGTCGTTTTCATAATGGGTGGTGTAGCCCCTACATGACGGTCTTGACATTCTCGCTTTCTCCGATTATAATCTAACTAAATAGTTAGATAGGCGTGTTGTTGTTCGTTAGAAAAGGAGATGAGGATAAGATGTCTGAGTCTGGAGAACCTGGCAGTCGACGAGGACTTGTGCAGGATGCAAGGGGTGTGAGGGAACATTCAGAGTCACACTCACAGGCAGGTCGAAGAGGACGGACGCATAACGCAGAGGGTGCGCGGGAAGCGATTCTCAATGCAGCGGAAGCAGTCTTTGCGGAACACGGGTTCGACGGCGCGCGGATCGATGCCATCGCAGCGGAGTCGGGCTATAACAAAAGCCTGATCTTCCAGTACTTTGGCGATAAGCTCGGGTTGTATACGGAGGTGAACAGGCGTATTGATCGGGAACTGAACACGCTTTCAACGGGTGCCGTGGCTCCGCTGCTCGCAGATGAAACGGTTGCCAGCGATCCGCAGCGGTTCAAGGCATTGCTCGAGGCTGTTATCGGCGTCGTGTTTGATGCTTTTCTCAAACGCCCGCGTGTGATGCGCATTATTCTCTGGGAACAGGCAGAGGGCTGGCAAACGTACAAAAAGATTATGTCACAACTGGATACGGAAGACGTTGATGAGCTGAGGGCATTTTTTGCTAAGGCTCGCGACGCTGGACTGCTCCGTTCGGATTTCGATCCTTTCATCCAGATTGTTATGGCAGAGGCATTTTGCTGGTCCTATCTGTCCTCTATTCCTCTGTATCAGATGTTCACGGATGAGGACCTGTCTTCTGAGGCGGCGATGGCACGAGGGCGTGCGTACCTGATTGACTTTATCGTTCATGGGATGATGGCCGATCCGAAGGACAGCGGGGGACTGAGCTAGCAGGCTGAACTGGACGATCCTATAGAAGAGGGAGTTTTCTTGTCTCTTTTTAACTAAATAGTTGGTTAATAAAACAATCAGTTAGTTTCAGATCAGAAAGGAGATAGTCATCATGACAAATCTCGGAAATCGCCGGTGGTGGGCGCTGGGTGCGCTTACGCTGGCTATTCTAGCGGTCGGACTGGACGGCACAATTCTGAGTGTGGCGTTGCCTACACTTGCCGGAGCGCTGCATGCCTCGGAGTCTGACCTGCAGTGGTTCACTTCTGGATACCTGCTGGTACTCGCAGCGGCGATGCTGCCAGCAGGACTGCTCGGAGACCGCTATGGGCGTAAGAAGGTGATGCTTACTGCCCTGGCTTTGTTTGGAGCAGGCTCGGCGGCCTGTGCCTACGCACCTTCGGCAGAGGCATTCATTGTAGCGCGTCTGATACTTGGAATGGCAGGGGCAGGCATCGTCGTGATGGCGCTATCCGCGCTGACGGTACTTTTTAACGAAGAGGAGCGACCGCGGGCAGTGGGCATCTGGGCGGCGGCCAACTTCCTGTCGCTGCCCATCGGCCCGATTCTGGGCGGCTGGCTGTTGACGAACTTCTGGTGGGGCTGGGTGTTCCTGATGAACGTGCCGGTCGCCCTGCTGGGATTGATCGTCGCCCTGATACTCGTTCCGGAATCGCGCGCGCCGGTACGTCCCAAATTGGACCCGGTCGGAATCGTTACCTCGATTGTTGGGCTGGTTGGTGTGACATATGGTTTGATCCAGGCAGGCCAGAACGGCTGGGGGGATGTCACGGCCCTGGTTCCGATAATCGCGGGTGTAGCGGTTCTGGTGGCATTCTTCCTCTGGGAAGGTTGGCTTGGGCGCCGTCCAGGTGGTCAGCCGCTAGTAGATCTTGCACTCTTCCGCTCGGCTTCCTTCACCTGGGGTGTAATTCTGGCGGCCACGGCGGGGCTTGCCATGATCGGTGTGCTGTTCACCATGCCGCAGTACTTCCAGGGCATTATAGGCACAGATGCTATGGGTTCTGGTATCAGGCTCTTGCCATTGATCGGTGGGCTTGTCGTGGGGGCTTTGCCGGCTGATCGCGTTGCACGTCTTGTGGGTGCGAAGATTACGGTTGCGCTTGGATTCGTATTGCTGGGTGCCGGAATGCTCCTGGGGGCTATGACCGGTGTAGCGTCCGGCGAAGGCTTTATCGCGGTATGGATGGCCCTGGTTGGGGCTGGAATGGGGCTGACAATGGCTACAGCGGCCTCTACTGCGCTTTCTGAACTCTCACAGGAGCGCAGCGGGATAGGATCGGCGGTGCTGCAGGCTCTGCAGAAAGTCGGAGCGCCATTTGGGGCGGCGATCCTGGGGAGCGTCCTCAGTTCCGCTTACCAGGCTCAGTTGAATCTGGCAGGGCTGCCAGCGACGGTCGCCAGTGTGGTCAAGACGAGCCTGTTCGGTGGGTTGGCGGTAGCTCAGCGGCTCGGCTCAGCAGTGCTGCTTGCATCGGTGCGCACAGCGTTCGTCCATGGGATGGATGTTTCGCTTGTAGTGGCCGCCGGAATCGCTGCGCTAGGTTTCTTGCTCACACTGATTTTCCTGCCCAACCGGGCCACTGCCAAAGCTGCCCCGGTCGAAGCAGTGGAGGCTCAGGCAGAGCAAGAGACGGTTTCCAGCTAATGGAAATAGGCCGCTTGCGGGGCCTGCGCGGCACCGCAGATCCGGCGAGAGAGAGCCTGGGATGAACAGCTATTGGATGTCAGTCTCTACTGGTTTACCGGCACCGGAGCGCCTGCGGCTCACTTCATCTACGATGCCTCGCACGCGCCGGGTCGGCACCTTCCTGGGATGCCGACCCGGTACCGGTAGGAGAAGAAAGGGGCTTACCTGCAAACTGCCTGTTTCATGCTCCGACGCGGCTACTCCCCCACCATAATCCCTACCACAACCATACGTGCTGAGAGCCAGGGCGAGCAAGCTCCCTCACCCACGGGCCACCACACCTCGCGTCCCTGCTGGGTCACCCTATTATTGACAAAACTCTACTTGTTATCTCCCTAAAGATATGCTATATTTCTATCAAATGAAATTGATACAATTTTGATTGGAGGATTTTATGGACGTTACGCTTTCGTCTGTCCAATCACCTGCTATCCTCAAATTGCTGGCACATGATGTGCGCTGGAAAATCCTCACTTTGCTCGCGCGCGGCGATTACTGTGTACAGGAACTGGTACGCTTTCTGGAACAGCCGCAAAACCTGGTTTCCTACCACCTGCGGCGCATGCACAACCTTGGGATTGTCAAAGAACATCGCAGTACGGCAGATGGGCGCGATATCTATTACAGCCTGGACCTGGAAAAACTTCAGTCGCTCTACTTCAGCAGTGCTGGAGTTCTGCATCCTGCTCTGGGCAACGCACAAATTTTATCCAGAGAGCAAATTACCATCTCCGCTTACAAGCCATTACGCATTCTCTTTCTCTGCACGAGTAATAGCGGCCGCTCGCAAATGGCGGAGGGATTGCTGCGCCACATGAGCCAGGGACGGTTTGAGGTTTTTAGCGCGGGTAGCAATCCCCGCAGCCTTCATCCCTACGCAGTGCGCGTCATGGCAGCTATGGGCATTGACATCAGTCACCAGAGGGCAAAACATTTCGATGAATTTCATGGTCAATCTTTCGATTACGTCATCACCCTTTGTGATCGTGTTAAGGAAAAGTGTCCGAGCTTTCCCGGAAACCCTGAACCTGTCCATCTCCACTGGAGCCTTCCTGACCCATCCTTGATAGAGGGATCAGAGGACGAAAAATACGCTGTTTTTGAGCAGATTGCGCAACAACTGCGAACTCGCATTCGCTACCTGCTGGTACAGATTCTTACTATCTGAATAGCATAGAAAAGCGGGACGGGCTATGAGCGATATCAATCATCCATCTCCGGTACCTCCAGCAGAAGAGAAACAAGAAAACCACCTGGCAGAAGTCGCCTTGCTTTTTTTGCGCCTGGGGTTTACGGCGTTTGGTGGGCCGGCTGCACATATCGCGATGATGCGCGAGGAGGTTGTTCGGCGACGCAAGTGGATCAGCGATGAACGCTTCGTTGATCTTCTGGGAATCACTAACCTCATACCGGGGCCTAGCTCTACTGAATTCGCAATTTACCTGGGATATTTACGCGCAGGTTGGCCAGGTCTGGTGATTGGTGGCATATGTTTCATTGGTCCTGCGATGCTGATTGTGCTGACCCTCGCCTGGGCCTACGTATCCTACGGCTCGCTGCCTCAGGTGGAATGGCTTTTCTATGGCATCAAACCAATTGTTATTGCTATCATTGCCCAGGTGTTGGTAAGCTTGTGCCGTACTGTACTCAAGGGAGCCTGGTCGGTGATGCTGGGGCTGTTGGTACTGGCATTATACCTACCTGGAACGAATACCATTGCCTTGCTTTTTGGTGGAGCTTTGCTCTTTGGCATTATTCGTTGGGTTGAACGCTCCTACCAGAGGAGGCATAAATCTGGAAGTGAAATCAGCAATGTTCTCATGGCTCTTCCTCTCGCTAGTATACAAGAGCTACGGCAGTATATTTCCCTCACCAGAATCAGCGCCGGTTTAGCAGCGGTAGCAACTGTAGCTGTTCCCTACAGTTTGCCGCTGCTTTTCCTGACATTTCTCAAAATCGGAGCAGTACTTTACGGCAGTGGATATGTTATTCTGGCATTCCTGCGCCCGGAGTTCGTAGTGAATCTGCACTGGTTGACCGATCGTCAATTGCTTGATGCCGTCTCGATTGGTCAATTTACGCCGGGGCCTGTCTCTACCACAGCAACCTTCATCGGGTTCATGGTTGGTGGATGGCAAGGGGCGCTGGTTGCTACAGTCGGTATTTTTCTACCCTCCTTCATCTTTATTGCCATTATTCACCCGCTGGCGGCGACATTGCGTCGTTCTCCGTGGACGAGTACGCTGCTGGATGGTCTCAATATCGCGGCAGTCGCTTTAATGGCAGGCGTCTTATTTCAGTTGGGGCAAAGCGCGCTGACCGATGTTGTTACCTGGCTCATTGCGCTGGTTGCGTTTGCTGTGCTCCTGCGTTTCAAGCTCAATTCGGCGTGGTTGATTCTGGCGGGAGCGGCTATCGGGTTGGTAAGATTCTGGATGTTCTAACGCGATCTCAGGATTTATAGTGAACACTTCGTTCCAGTGAGCTTCAGACCCATCTTACGCCTTGTAAGCTAAAATATGCTCTCAGTCTCTCAGCATAGACGACCCGCTTTTCGAGTGGAATAAAGTCCCTGATCGCAGAACTCTTGTACAGATTGTCACCTTCATACCTGGGAAAGACATGCAGGTGATAATGCCAGACCTCTTGCCCTCCCGCTGGCTCGTTATGTTGACGTGTGGAAACGCCATCACATTTATATAAGTTTGGCATACCTCTTTGAATGCTATGGCTACTTCTCTGGCCATGTCTTGAATCTGGTGAGTGTACTGTGCAGGCAAATCATAGATGTTCTCAAAATGCTCGTTGGGAATGATGATGACATTGCCCGGATTATTTGGCCACCACCGGGGAGAGACAAAAGCTGTTACCAATTTGTTCCGATAAATAATATCCTGTTGGCTATTGTATTTGTCTTCACCTCCCCGAGCAAGCAAACAGAAAGGGCAGGCATAATCCTCTGGTTCGTGATTAAACATACTGACCTTTCTAATGATAGGTACTGCCCCTTCACCTTCTTGTTCTGCTCCTAAAGCAGACAAGGTAGAGTTGCTTCATCTGGGCAGGCGCCTCTATTTTTCAATAAACCGTTGCGGGCGGTGCGATTACTTCGTGCTGAGCAAGGTTACATCGAAGATCAGGATAGCATTTGGTGGAATGGTAGGAGGCGAACCCTGCGCGCCATAGGCGAGTGATGCCGGGATGAGCAGCCGTCGCGTACCACCCACTTTCATACCGATCAGGCCCTCATCCCATCCAGGAATGACCTGGCCTGTACCAATCTGAGTTGTAAAAGCCTGGCCCTTGTTGTCATAGGAACTGTCGAACTTTTTGCAGGTGCTGGCAATCCACCCGGTGTATTCGACACTGATGGTGTTCCCCTTTTTAACAGTAGCGCCGGTTCCTTTAACGATATCGATATATTCAAGCCCGCCACTTAACTTGACCGGCGTGCCGACAATATGGGGAGCCGTAGATGGGCCAGCCGTCGGCGTTGCGGTGCCAGAATAAATAGAAGTGGGGGTTGTACCTGGAGGCGAGACAAAACAGCTTTGGGCCTGGGCAATGGCCGTTGCATCCGCTATAGCGACAGATGTTGCTGTGGCCCTGGCGGAAACTGCTGTAGCTGTGGCTTTTGTTCTGGCTGTGGTAGTCGCAGTGGCGGCGGCGCTTGCAGCCTGTTGTTGAGACTGGACACGATTATACTGCCAGATGCCTATACTGGCCAGAATAATTATTACTATTGCGATAATCGAGCTTGTCCATATCTGCTGGCGGCGGCGGCGGCGCTGCAGGCGCATTAAGCGCTCCTGCTGGCGCTGTCCTGGGCGGCGCTGCTTCTGGGAATTATTTTCATTGTTTTTTCGCCCGTTTACGGTTTGTGTCATACGAGAAATCTCTCCTTACAGGTGGGTTTATAAAATTGCAAGGAGAGAGTACCATTACTTACGGTTTCTGACAAGAGGGCGATTTTATTCAGATTTTTCCAACAATCGGGTGCGAGGGGGCTGAGCAAGCTCCCCAACCCCCATCCGCCACTTCCCCGCCCCTACTGGTGGAGGACCTTTCATTAATCCTAACCCGTGTACCCGCACACGCCTACACGTGGAGAGTTGACGACGGGCAGCATTTCACTGAAGGAAAACTCTTCATCATTCTTCTTAGCGCACTTCGCGCTACAATAGGCGTGTTCTTCAATGCCAAAGGAGTAGCCTGGGGCAACTTTTTTCGCAGGTTTGCCGCAGACGACACACGGCATTTCGGGCGCTTCATTTCTGGCGAGAATTTCGATGTTATCGCTGTCTTCATCCTCGATGAAGCCTTCGCGTTCAGAGACGACACGCAACGCGAGGTGGGTGGTCGAACCGAAGTCATACTCGTAGGAAAATTTTTGCCCAACCTTGAGCGCCTTCTGCAATTCAACATCCATATCGGACTCGCGTTCCATCCTATCGAGTATACTACCGAAGAGTGGATTCGTGGTCAGTTGCAGGCTTGTTCTGATAATTGGTACCATGCTATCGATCTGCGCTTGCTGTTCGGAAGAGACCGCGGCGCCTGTTTCCTGCTGAATCTGTCTCGCCAATAGTTCTCTTAACTTAGCATCAAATTCTGCCGGCGGAAGTTCCAGGGGATTGGCCTGAAATTCTTGCGTCAGCATCTCTAAAATCATGCCGGCTATCTCGGTAGGAGACTTATTTTCTAACTCTTGCTGTAACTCTGGATCAATGAGACCCTCTTCGTCCTCTTCCTCGTAATCCTCTTCGTCTTCGTCCTCTTCCTCATCGCCATCCGCAAAAGGCATGCCCCACATCATATCTTCAGTGTCGGACGAGTAGGACATATTCCCTACGCGGAACGCGCTGAGATGACCACAACATTCGAGCCAGATATCTCTGAGAAATTGATCGAGGTCGTAAAACGTATCGTTCGCGGGCAGCTCGAGATGCATCCAGTATTGGGGGTTGTAGTAGCCCTCGACCACAATGTGAAACAGCTTTGTTTTTTGCGCATCTTTATGAGCGGCAGCTTTCGTTTCTTCGCCGGCCATAGCCGCTTTCCGCTGTTTGCAATATCTTAGATGCTGGGTCATTTTCGACTTGTCGACTTCGCTTTTGCAAAAATTGCAGATGCCTTTTGAAATTACCTTTACCATGTTTTACCTCCTCAATGGATTCCTCCTATGCATTGTATAACAAAAGTTGTTAGCAGGGAAACCCGCGGGCGCCGATTGGTGGTGGAACCTGGGGCATCTTTGAAGTACAATAGGTTTAGAGAAGACAACGCTATTCAGGAGGAAGCCAGAAAATATGACGACACATCCACTCAAATTAGGCTATAAAGCGTCGGCGGAACAATTTGGTCCGCGCGAACTTTTGGAATTTACGACGGAGGCCGAGGATTACGGGTTTGATAGCGTGTGGATCAGCGATCATTTCCAGCCGTGGCGTTATACGAACGGACACGCGCCTTTCGCGCTTTCGTGGCTGGGGTCGGCGGCGGAACGCACAAAGCGCATCATGCTGGGGACGAGCGTTTTGACGCCCACATTTCGCTACCAGCCGGCCATTATTGCTCAGGCGTTTGGTACGCTGGGAGTGATGTATCCGGGCCGCATTATCCTGGGCGTGGGTTCGGGAGAGTCGCTGAACGAGGTCGCGGTAACCGCCAGCGAATGGCCTTCGACGAAGGAGCGCCTGGCGCGACTGCGCGAGGCGGTTGACCTGATTCGCCAGCTGTGGTCGGATGACCTGGTGACATTTGATGGGCAGTATTATCACACGCTGAAGGCGAAGATTTACGACAAGCCTGCCCAGCCGGTACCTCTCTATATCAGCGCGGGAGGGCCTGTGGCGGCGAAATTCGCGGGGCGCGAAGGAGATGGCTTCATCTGCACATCCGGCAAGGGCGACGAATTGTATCGCGATCAACTGTTGCCAGCCCTGGAAGAGGGCGCGAAGGCCGCGGGCCGCGATCCATCGACGATTGAGCGCACCATCGAGGTGAAAGTCTCGTTCGATACCGACAAGGAACGTGCGATGGCGGATACGCGTATCTGGGCTGCATTGGCATTGCCAGCTGATGAAAAAGTGAATATTCACGATCCACGGGAGATGGAGAAAAAGGCGGAAACGGTCGCGGACCAGGCCCATCGGCGCTGGCTGGTATCCTCTGATCCAGAGGAACACGTGGAGCAGGTGGGACATTATATTGAACTGGGTTTCACGCACCTGATCTTCCACGCGCCGGGCGACGACCAGTCACGGTTTCTGAAGTTATACGCGCAGGAGATTCTGCCGAGGCTGCGCAAACGCTGGGGTTAATAGAAAATAGAAAATTTAAGGAGTATATTTTAGGATGAGTCAACAAGAGCAAGAGCAGGTTACGCGAGCGATGGCGGTGTTTGCGCATCCCGACGATGCCGAGTTTGGGTGCGGGGGAACAATCGCGAAGTGGATAAGCGAGGGCATTGAGTTTACCTATGTGGTGGCGACCGATGGCAGCAAGGGGTCTTCGGACCCTGAAATGAGTCCTGACCGGTTGATTGCGATGCGGCGCGAGGAACAGCGGCGAGCTGCCGATGTGCTGGGCGTCAAAGATATTGTCTTTCTGGACAATCCGGATGGCTACTTGCAACATACGCTTGAATTGCGCAAGGCAATCGCGAGGGCTATTCGCCAGTACCGGCCACAGCGCCTGATCACCATGACGCCCTACCGTTCTTTCTCGATCAACTCATCGATTAATCATCCAGATCACCTGGCGGTTGGAGACGCCACACTCGCCGCTGTTTATCCGACCGCGCGTGATCGCCTGACCTTTCCTGAATTGATGGCAGAAGGGCTGGAACCGTGGGTGGTCCGCGAGGTGTATGTGATGGGTACGGATGCGCCAGATACCTGGATCGATATTGCGCAGACGCTGGAGAAGAAGATAGAGGCATTGCTGCAACATACCAGCCAGATACGTTCGCCGCAGTCACTTGAGCGGGTACGAAATCGCGCCAGTGAGACGGCGCAGGGGCATGATATGGAGTATGCCGAATGCTTCAAGAGGTTTGTTTTGGGGTAGATGGAGAATATTATGCGCCAGGGCTATCCAAAAGACCGGGGGAGTTTGGATAGCCCTGGCGCATAGTATTGCTTAATTAGCCTCTGCCCTGGTGAATAACTTCCAGCATTTCCTGTACTGTTGCGACTTTGATGCGAGGGCATCCGAGCTTTGAGCCGCAGGCAACCTCGTACTGGTCGAGAATTTTCCAATCCTGGTAGGTTACATAGTCGATGCCGCGCTCGCGCAAAAAGGCTTCAATCCTTGATGGGTCGCGAAACTCATCGTTAATTCCTTCGAGCTTGGACAGGTCCTGGAGCATAGATTCGACGGTGGCAGCCGAGTCGGGCTTGTTGTTGCCGATCAGGCCGGTAGGGCCGCGCTTGGCCCAGCCGACGACGTATTCGCCCGGTACCACTTCACCGGAGCTGGGCTGGACGACGCGCCCGGCAATGTTGTTGATGGTCGAGGTCGCGGTATCGAATGGCACGCCTTCAATTGGCAGACTGCGATAGCCAATCGAGCGCAATATGAGGCCGGCTTCGATGATTTCATAGTTGCCGGTTCCTTTTGCACGCAGAGCGCCGTTAGCATCGACGACAAGCTCATTTTGTTCGATTTTGAGCGCCTTGATACGCCCATTCTCGCCAATTATTTCAACCGGCGAGGCCAGGAAGCGCAGGGTAATGCGGCGAGGCGCGGTATGCTCTGCGCGAGTAGCATACTCATGCAAGACTTCCACATTGGCTCTCGCGGTGCGATCCTCTTCTATAACAGCCTGGCTTGCCGGGTCGAGTTCGATGTTTTTGGGGTCGACGATTACGTCTACGCCTTCCAGCTTGCCCAGTTCCTTGATCTCAGGAGTTGAAAATGATGCCTGCGCTGCTCCACGACGTCCCAATACCACTACTTCGCGAATCTTACTCTCGCGCAGTTTTTCAAGGGCGTAACGGGCAATGTCAGTTTTTTCCAGCACTTGCGGGGATAAGACGAGGATGCGCGTTACGTCCATCGCCACGTTGCCATTGCCGACGACAACCGCTCGCTCGCATGAGAGGTCAATGGGCAGGTCGCGATAATCAGGATGCCCATTGTACCAGCCAACGAAAGAGGTAGCGGGATAGCTGTTGGGCAGATCTTCGCCGGGGATGCCCATGCGGCGGTCGGCCTGGGCACCAATGGCATAAATGATCTGGTCGTAGAATTGCTTGAGCTCTTTGTGATGGATATCAACGCCATAAGTGACATTGCCGAAGAAACGCACACGGGGGTCAGCCAGCAGTTTATCAAATACGCGGATTACGGCTTTGATGGACTGGTGATCTGGTGCAACGCCATCGCGAACCAGCCCGAAAGGAGTGGGGAAGCGATTGAAGATATCAATCGTCAATGCGATATCACGTTTCTTGAGCAACGATTCGGCGGCGTAAAAACCGGCCGGTCCCGAACCAATGATAGCAACGCGTAGTGGTCGCGCTGGAGTAGCAATTTGTTCCATTTATTTCTCCTAATGCAGTTTTTATTTTATATCAGGCAACCTTTATGGTGCCGCTATAGGTAGCAAGTGAAGCTCCTGGCTCAATATAGCCTTGAGTTCCATGGTTTGAGCTTTTAGGGCTGATGATATGTTCAAACATATTATAAATGACCAGGACAGGCACCAGGCATTGTCCCTACAGCGCTTTTCAGGCTGGTGATATGTTCAACATATCACAGATTAATCATAAAAGAAATAGTTCTGCTCTCAATTTGCACACAGGCATGGCGCCAGTTGGCTACCTTACTTTGACGCGCAGCAGGCTGGGCACGAGAGCGACAATGGCGACAGTAGCCACGATGCAGGCGACTCCTCCACTGATGACTGAAAATTCAGGGGTGAAAAATCCGGCCACCAGGCCGGATTCAACCTGCCCCAGCATCGGCCCGCCGATGACGAACATGGCATTGACCGCGCTGATACGCCCGCGTAACTCATCGGGGGTCGTCAGTTGAACGACCAGGGCGCGCAGGATCATGCTGACCATATCGGCAGCTCCTGCTCCGGCCAGGAACAGCACGCCGAGCCAGAGGGGGCCGGGATGAATACCAAATGCAGTGATGAAGATACCCCAAACAACAACAGCCAGCGCCACTCCTAAGCCCTGACGCGGGATGCGGCCGATGAAACCCGAGAATGGGACAAGCGCAACCGCGCCAATAGAGGTGGCTCCCAGCAGGATGCCAAGGCCCTGGGGACCTACGTGCAGGATATTACTCGCGTAGATGGGCAACAGGGCGCGTGGCGAGCCGAAGAAGGTGGCGCATAAATCCAGCGAGAGGACGGCCAGGATGACCGGGTGGGCACGCAGGAACGTTATGCCCTCTACAAGCGCGCCTATTCCAGGGCGAGTGCGTTTTTCGAGCGGGATGCGGGGCACGACCATCAGTAATAATGATCCCATGACGACAAAATAGGAAACGACATCGAACCAGTAGGTATTGGCGACTCCGAGCCAGGCAATGGTGAAACCGCCAGCGGTTGGGCCGATGATAAAGGTCAATTGCATCATGGCGGAGTTGAGCGACATAGCATCGGGCATCTGCTCACGCGTTACCAGGCTGGGTATGATTGCCTGGCGAGTTGGGAATTCAAAAGCGGAAACGCTGGCAGCGAGTAGCACGACGGCATAAATGATGGCGATGTTTATGACGTTGAATATGGTGCAGAGAGCGAGTATTGCCGAGGTGGATGCCAGGGAAATTTCCACGATCAAGAGCATTTTACGCCTGTCGAATACGTCGGCGAATACGCCACCTACTAACGAAAAGATCAGGCGAGGGATGGCCTGCACCAATCCAATCAGGCCGAGGGCGATCGCGGAATGGGTTAAGAGAAATACCTGCCAGGAAACAGCGACGACCTGCATTTGCGTTCCGGTCGAGGAGATCAACTGACCCCAGAATAAGAGCGCATAGTTACGATTGCGCAGGACACCCCATGGGCCAAGGTGTCGTCTAGTGGGAGTTGTTGTATGAGTGGATGTGGTTGCGGGTGTGGTTTCAGAAGGCGGGACGGAGAGAATATGCTTTTGTGGTTCGATTTTCATCTGGTCACTTTCAATGGCACTTAACGAAGGTTGCCGGTACTTTCAGAAGTATATCATATTTCGATCAATTCTTTCCGTTGGTAGGAAGCACAATGATCTCTTGTCCTGGTTTGAGCGCTATTTCCAGCCTATCCAGGCTTGTTATGAGTTGATTGTTTACAAACATTCTGACATGATCGCGCAGCCGGCCTTGCTCTACACAGAGATATTCCCAGACGCGCGGATACTGCTCGGCCAGTTCTTCCATAAGCTGCTCGATGGTGTCCGCCTGGAAGGTAAGCTGGCTCTTACCGTCGCTATAGAGGCCTAGTGTTGAGGGCAGGCGCAAGATAACCATTGCTTTTCCGTTGCTCATAACTCTCTACTTTGTGGAGTATCAGGCTCAATCACCTCAATGGATGATACACTTTTTTACCCACCTACATTTACGTATAGAACATTATCAATTTCCCGTACAGAGTATACTCCCCTGTACTCATTATACGCAAGAGTAATTCCCTGGTGACTACCATAAATGGGCCAGGGATTCTTCGCTGCGCTCAGCATGACACGCATGGTGTCATGCGTGTCATGCTGAGCGCAGCGAAGAATCCCTGGCAATTTCTATGACTTCTCCAAGCGAGTCGACTACTCTGGCCCCTGCTTGCAGCATCTCACGAACCAGCTTCACCCCTTCCCCATTGGTATAGTCGCGCGTGGCTATTCCGGTACGCTGTAACAGCCTGTCACTGATGGTTTGAGGTTCTTCTGTGGCAAGCTGGGAAGCAGTTGAGCCGGGAGCAAACAATAAGACGGCTACCCCTCGTTTCGCGGCTGAAGCGGCCTCTTGCAACAACACAAGATTGCCCGGGCCAATCGGCATGGGACAGAGGATCAGCAATGAAGCGCGCGTCAGGCTTGCACGCACTTGCTCTAAAGCGGCGATTGAGATAGGTGCATATGGTTGTTCTGTGATTACTTCACCGGCAAGGCGTAGCGCAAGAGCGTGATCGCTATCGCCAATATTGAGGGCCCCCGCAGTGAATGGGATATGGGCATCGGCGAGGGCGCGCATCAGCAATTCGCCGGACCCGCCACCGGCCATGAGATGTATCCGCGGTCGGGCTGGTTTCTTTTGTTCTATGACCCGCGTTTCTTCGCCAGGAGGCAGGACGCTCAGATGTGTCGCTCCGCGCAATATCCCGACCTGCACATTGACGCCATACACACGGTACAGCAGTTGTGGCTCCAGTACTTTCGCCGGGCTGTCATCCGCTACGATACCGCGCTGGAATAGGAGCAGGCGCGGGAAATAGCGGGCCGCCAGGTTGAGATCATGCATGGCGGCAATGACGGTCACACCCAGGTGGCGATTCAATTGCCGCGCCAGATCCAGGATTTCGATCTGATATTTTATGTCAAGATGCGAGGTGGGCTCATCGAGGAGCAACAGTGAGGGCTGCTGGGCGAGCGCCATAGCTATTGCGACCCGCTGGCGCTCGCCCCCGCTCAATTCATTGAAGATACGCCCGGCAAGAGCAGAGATTTCTGTGGATTGCATGGCATGCTGTATGATGTTGATATCTTGCTTGTTTCTGGTACCCAGGAGGCCGGTAAATGGAGTGCGCCCCAGGCTTACCATCTCCTCTACAGTAAAGGCGAATGGGATGTGTAATTCCTGGGGAACGACCGCGATGCGACGGGCGATGCCACGTCGTCCCCACGCTTGCAGGTCGCGCCCTTCCAATAGTATCTTGCCCTGCTGGGGACGCAAAACTCCACTTATCAGGCGCAACAGGGTAGTTTTGCCGGAGCCATTTGGTCCCAGCAGACCGACCATTTCGCCTGCATCCACGCGCATATGAATATCGTAGAGCAGCGGGTGATTGTCATAGCCGAAGGAGATGCCGTCGATTTCCAGAAGAGGAGTCATGGATTGCGAACTACCTGGTTGCTTCCCGGCTTCAGGCGTATTGAGCTGCGCTACTACATTGTATTTTTTCACCAGCGGTACTCCCTCTTGTTATTTCGCAAAAGTAGCAGGAAGAATGGGGCACCAACGAGCGCGGTGAAGATACCGACGGGCAGTACAGAAGGCGCGATGATGACTCGTGCCAGCAAGTCGGCCAGGGTGAGAAAGATGGCCCCCCCGAGCGCAGAGGCAGGCAGCAGCAGGCGATGGCGGGGACCTAATAGCATACGCATGGCATGGGGAGTTACCAGCCCAACAAAGCCGATTAGCCCGCTGATCGAGACGGCAGCGGCAGTCAAAAGCGAACCTACGATGATGATGATGAGTTTGGAGCGTTCTACGTGCAGGCCAAGGTTGGCGGCGCTTTCCTCGCCCAGTCCGAAGGCATCCAGCACGTTCGCGAGCAATAGCGAACAGAGTATGCCGGCAATAATGATGGCGCCAACGATCAAGACCGGTGACCAGCTATAGACGGCGATGCCGCCTGAGAGCCAGTTGAATAAGGCTTGAATGCCAAACGCCGCATGCGGGCTGAGTTCTAGAATCAGCGTTTGAAATGCGACCAGCACCGCGTTTATAACGACGCCAGCCAGCAGCAATGTGACAACCGGCGTATAGCTGCCGACGCGAGCGATGGTATACACGAGCAGAACAGTGAACATTGCGCCAACGAATGCAAGCAAGGGAGTCAGAGGAAAGAAGGAGCCGAAAACGGTATCGAGCGGCAATACAAAGGCGATGGCAGCACCAAGAGCAGCGCCAGACGAGGTGCCGATCAAGAATGGATCGGCCAGGGGATTGCGCAGCATACCCTGGAAGAGAACGCCTGCCACACCCAGCGCGGCTCCGACGAGCGCGGCTCCGAATACTCCCGGCATGCGTACCTGCCACACGATCACGCCCGTTGGGTACCATGGCTGCGCGAAATGGAACAGTTGCGTGCCGTTCAGCAGCACTTCGATGATGGTACCGAGAGGAATGGGTGTTGAGCCGAAACTTATGCCTAGCAGGATGACGAAAAGCAAGATGGCGCTCAAGAGCAAGAGGAGCAATGGGGCAGGTAGCGCTCTCACGCCTCCTTGCAGTTGCTTCAGTTGAGGTTTGGGTGCCGCTATCTGGTTAATTCTCCGAGACATGATGACGTCCGTTGTCGACTCGCGTAGGCTGGAGGTGGGGTCAACCGGAGACGGATGCTGGCGATAGCGCGACTGCGTCGGAATTGCACCGACCTCCCTATTCTGCCTGTATATCGACACAGGCCACCCGGTGACCATTGGCAAGATAATAGTTGCCTGCAAGCAGTATACGCAGAGATGCGAGGCGATGTCAAATATGTTCGCTGGAAAACTGACCTTCCGTACAGTTGACAGGAAAGGCAACGAGGACGATACTACAGGACAGATATGGTTGCTGCTCAAAAAGGATGCAATAAATTGCGCCTCTGCCTTGTTTCAGTTTTTATGATACAGCAATTCGCAATTTTCTATTGAGGGACTATCTTTTAGATGGCTATTGAAAAGGATTTTTTCCGGCAGGTGATGGGTCAGTTTGCGACGGGCGTCACGGTCGCAACCACCTGTGAGCATGGTCGTGCCGCGGGCTTGACGGTGAATTCGTTCACCTCGGTATCGCTTGACCCACCGCTGGTCTTAATCTGCGTCGATTTGCGCAGCAATGTCTTGCCCCATTTTCGTGAAAGTGGCGTTTTCGCGGTGAATATTCTCACCAATCGACAGGAAGC
This sequence comes from Ktedonobacteraceae bacterium, assembly GCA_035653615.1. Classification (NCBI taxonomy): domain Bacteria; kingdom Bacillati; phylum Chloroflexota; class Ktedonobacteria; order Ktedonobacterales; family Ktedonobacteraceae; species Ktedonobacteraceae bacterium. The sequence continues at coordinate 203,910 of DASRBN010000035.1, forward strand.
GCTCTCACGCTGCTTTGCCACCATGTCTGAAGAACGTTATGAGAACTTTTGTCACGCCAGCTATCACGTGGCCGCGACAGGTGCCCCTATCATCGACGGTGTGCTGGCATTCATCGACGCGCGCATCATCGCGGAGTATCCTGGCGGAGATCACGCTATCTTTCTAGGGCAGGTGGAAGCGATGGGCACCGATGGCGAGGTCGTATTTGCCACTGAACCTGGCAAGCGGAGTTCTACATTAACCGAATATTTGCCAAAGGGGAGCAGTGAAATAGATATCCTGGAGGCTAAAAAAGCTCGCATGCCCCTGGCCTATTATCGCGGGCAGTACCGTCACCTCTCAAGGGATTATCAACGACCTAGCCTGGCGGCCTATTATGACGAAGATTTCGAATGACGAGCAGGGAGTAAAGCGGGCAGAGGCTATCGGCGCATTGCAGGAGCGCATTCGTGCCTGCAGGCTCTGCCAGGAGCGTGGCTATATTCGCGAGGCCCATCCTATTGTCAGTGGGCGAGCAAGCGACCGTATTCTGGTGATTGGACAGGCGCCCGGCCATCGTTCTATTGCCAAAGACCTTCCATTCAGCGGGCCGGGAGGCCGCATTTTGCAGAAATGGCTTGAGCAAGCGGGCTTTCCGCCCGGCTACCTGCACGATCACACATATCTCAGTTCGCTCACGCGCTGCGACCCCGGACGTAACCCGCGCGGCAATGGAGACCGCCGTCCTTCCCCACAAGAAGTCGCCCTCTGCCGGCCATTTCTGGATGCGGAATTAGAGCTGCTACACCCAAAGGTTGTGTTGCTCGTAGGAACAATGGCTATCGAGACATTTTTCGGTAAAGGACGGCTGGAAGACATCATCGGCACGTTCAAGGAACGAGATGGAATGCTATTCTTGCCGCTGCCTCATCCTTCCGGCGTAAGCAGGTGGCTAAATGAGCCGGAACATATGGAATTGTTGAGGAAAGCCTTGCGGATTCTGGCCGAGTGGCGGGTAAAGTATGAGCTATGAGGCATGAACTCTACATGATAATCTACGGCCGCATTTGGGTTTCATATTCTGGCACCGCGGGAAAATTTGTAGGCAATGGGTATAGAGTCATTAACCTTGATCGAGAAACACATCAGTTAGCTTTACCGGGTTAACTGGTGTGTTTCGTTTCTTTGGCCTTTTCGTGCATGCGATACTCATGTACGCCTTTTTTCAGGGTGCCGAGCGCCAGAGTTGCGCAGGTTGGGCGGGTCATGACGAGTTCGCGGCCAAGTTGCTCTATGAGGTCCTCAAAGCTCATATTTTCGACTTCTTCCGCGGTCATGCCCTGTGTGAGTTCGGTTACGTAGGATGCGGCGGCGCTGCTGATGGTGCAGCCTTCGCCCTCCCAGTTGACGGCTTCGAGCTTGCCATTCTTGTCGAAGCGAGCATGCATGGTGATGATATCGGCACACCCGGGATTGCCACCGGTGAGGCTTACATCGGCGTGCTCCAGCGGCCCGTAATTACGCGGGTTTTCATAGTGATCTACTAAAAATTCGATAGCTTCTTGCCGGTCCATACTAATTTTTCCCTCCGGGGACTTGATGAGTTGTATTGGGTATAATGATGTATCTTCACCCATACATTTTGACCAATGTATCGATATATGAAACGACGAGGCCGATCAATCGGCCCCTACGGCACGGGGTCGATTCATCGGCCGCTTGCTGGACTGTGTTGTGAAAGTTCATCATCGGCTCCGACGGGATTCATTACGGTTTCTCGATGGGGGCGCGTACAAGGTTGCCCCATTCTGTCCAGGAGCCGTCATAATTACGGACACGTGGATAGCCGAGTAGACGAGTCAGAACGAACCAGGTATGCGCGGAACGCTCGCCAATACGACAATAAGAGACGACATCATTTTCGGGTTTGATATCCTTACCGCCGTAGATCTGGCGCAGTTCCTCCGCTGACTTGAAGGTGCCGTCAGAATTGGCGGCGGTGGCCCAGGGTATGTTTTTGGCAGTGGGAATATGACCGCCGCGCTGCGCTCCTTCCTGCGGATAGTTCACCATGTGCAGTAGTTCGCCGGTATATTCCTGTGGGGAGCGTACGTCGATCAGACGACGATTGGGGTCATGCAATCCCATCATGACATCGTCGCGGAAAGCACGTATTGATTCATCCACGGGCTGCGCATGATAGGTAGCGGGTGCGTAATGTGGCACTTCCTTGCTGAACGGGCGACCCTCTGCCTCCCACTTGGAGCGACCACCGTTCATGATCTTCATGTTTTTGTGACCATACATGGTGAAAAGCCAGTATGAATAGGTGGCGTACCAGTTGTTGCGATCACCATAGAGAATGATTGTCGTATCGTTGCTGATGCCCCAGCGGCTCATCAGCTTCTCGAAACCCTGCTGGTCGATGAAATCACGGCTGACCGGGTCCTGCACATCGACATGCCAGTCGAGTTTGACGGCACCTGGAATATGGCCTAATTCGTAGAGCAATACGTCTTCATCGGCCTCGATCAGGCGGATATTGGGATCATTAAGGTGTTCTGCCACCCAACCTGTTTCTACCAGGGCCTCTGGATGAGCGTAGCCGGATGTAGAATTCGCGCTCGATAGAGCTGCTTGTGTTTCTGCCATACTAATGACCTCCCTAAATACAATTGCCCTTGACGTTTTCGGGTTTAGCGGCTCCCGGGCGCCCACAAGGGGAGCGGCAGGAGCCAGGCGCTTTCCTGAACCCGTTGAGGGATTGAAACTGCACAAATGCGATTACCAACCTATATTCTACCTCACAGGTCGGAATTAGGCAAGCGCAAGGGAAAGTCAGGTCAGAGCAAGCATATGGCCCTATCCTGAATGCGCAGGCGTATCCAGGATAGGGCCATATGCTTGCTCTGGCGAGATTTCTGCTGCTTAGTTTCCTAAAATCCTGAGATGGACAAAAGGTGTTGTATAGACACTACCACCCAGCTGAGTGCGCCAGGAAAGCGTTCCGGCGGTGGTATTGATCGCATAGACATAGGAGTCTTCTGAGCCAACATAAAGCAGGCTATTGGCTACTTGTGGAGATGAGAAGACTCTTCCGCCGGTCTGGTAGCGCCAGAGCAGCGAGCCGCTACTGGCATTGAGCGCATAGACAAAGTCATCGTTCGAGCCGAAGTAGATAACTCCATTGACGACGGACGGCGAGGAATAGATGGAATCGCCCGTCGTATAGCGCCAGATGAGCGAACCATCAGCGGCGTTGAACGCGTACATGGAATTATCTCCCGAGCCGATGTAGACGATGCCGTCGCTCACTGCCGCCGAAGAATAGATAGCTCCGTTCGTCTGGTAACTCCAGAGCAGCGAGCCGGTGCTGGCATCGAGCGCGTAGAGGGTATGGTTGGTCGAGCCGACGTATACCACGCCATTTACGACGGTCGGGGCTGTAGAATAGACGTAGGTCTTTGTCTGGAAGCGCCACAACACAGAGCCATCGCCGGCGTTGAGCGCGTAGAGATAGCCATCACCTTCGCCGATGTAAATGATGTCATTGACAACGGTGGGTGAGGAGGCGGCGCCATATTGAAAACGATGCTTCCACAATAGCGAACCGTTACCGGCATTGAGCGCGTAGAGAGAGCTGGAGGCGACATAGACGACGCCATCCTGGACAACCGGCGAGGAGGTAACAAGCTGGTTGTCAGTTTTATAGCGCCAGGCCAGTTTACCATTCAACTCGTGAACTGCATTCACATAGCCATCATCAGAGCCGAAGTAGACGACGCCGTTGGCCAGCGTGGGCGATGACCCTTGAATGCGAGGCGTTGCGTAGCACCAGCGCGTATAACCATCGTTCGTATTGAGATTACACAGGTCACCATTGTAGGTTGTCACCAGGACGGTTCCCAGCTGTCCTCGCAGGACGCATTGCCCGAAAACGTTGCTCCATTCTCGCTGCACAATGTAGAAATGGTTCTGCCAATCCACATTCGCCGTATTGTGGTTCAGGTGGATGTTGTCGAAATTCCAGGCGCAAATATCGCCTATCTCTTCGCCGTCAGCGTTATACCAGGCATTGAGCTGTGGATCGGTTACTGCTTCCATTTGCTCATGGCTGGTGATATTAATGGCGCTGTCGGAATCGAGGCTGCCATTAGGCGCATAGGGAACGCCACAGGCCGCGAGGTCGGTGCCCGCGTATGGAATGTTGGCATAAATGACGGTTTGACCATCGACAGCGAAAGCGGAATGATAGGCGCAGTAATCGGTGAAGGCGCACGATTTCGAGCTAGCGTCGAGGCAGGAACCTTCTTTGCGCGCCGTGTAGACGAAGAAGATATGGTTCAGGCCCGCGCTCCAACCATTGACATCCATAGCGCGGACTACTTCGGCCTGAATCTGGGCATCGTTGAGGCAATTGGCAGGCATTGCCATATAGCTGCAGCCGGAGGGAGGATAGGGCGAGGTATCAACCCAGGCTGCGCCAAAGGCCGAACTGTTGACGATATGACCCGAATCATCGTAGTACTGGGTATTGTTATCATAGAGTTCGGTGCCACCAACGTCATTGAAATAGCCCATCAATAGCCTGTTGTAGCGATTGCTTACGCGCGCGGGTGTGCCATCCTGCAATGTTGGCGGTTCCCAGAAAATCGCGTAGGTGATGGTTTGTCGCATAACCGGCCCGCCATGATATTGCACCGGAGGAGGAGCCGCGGTATCACCCTGCTTTGCTCCATGTATTTTCATCAAATGAGGAGCTGTTGTTGCCTGAATATTAGTGTGGCCCGATGGCGCGGCACCGGCGGGCCAGAGATGGGCAAAACCGGTCACTACTAGAGCCAGCATCACCAGCAAAATACCGACCGGAGCCAATACCTTAGAGATAGACAAATTTTTCACTGTAGACATTTCTCCTTTAATTCACTTACCACATTACCCCCGCCTGCTCGATAAGTATGGTTATTCGTGCAGGACGATGCGCGAGGAGTGACCTCCTCACGGAAAGACAAGAATAGTCACCCGGATACGTTGTTTTCGGGTCCTATCCTGCTCTCTGCACATGAGTATACGAATAATGAGCTTATATGTCAATTGAAGTTTATGTATATATAGAAAGATTGAGCAGGATAAATATGCATAGATGAATATAAGGAGAAGATGATGTGAGAGCAGTTCAACATGCGTTGACTCTTCAATCGTCAGGTCTGGCACAGCTGAGCAGAGGGGCAGGGCATCCCCTCTGCCCCAGCTCCACAAGAGCCACATAGGCTTGTCGAATGTACGTGGCTCTGATGGCTCTGGCATGGCCTATCGCTCCTTATTTACCACCATGGGCCGCGCCGGTACCAGTAACGACCGCCACGACGATAACCGGGCCGAAGTGCCAGGCGGAACAGGCCCAGGCTAAAGATGAAGAACGCCATTAGCAGCATAAAGAGCAGCAGGCCCCCGATTGTTGCCAGGAATAGCCCCGCTACGATCAGAATCGGCTTAATTAGCAGGAACAATAGTAGCACGAGGAAGATCGCCCTGAACGGGCTGCGCCTTCGCACACGGCTATAGCCTGCATTTTGAGCATAAGGCGGCACACCTCGCCCGTATCCCCCGCCATAATAGGAGTTGTAGGGACGAAATCCTTGTTCGTATGCATCATCTTCAGAAGCGAATTGCTGCCGCTGGCCGGCGTTGCTCGAGAATTGCTGGTCGCCGGCGTTTGTTTCGTATGTTCCGCGATTTTCGTTTGGTATATTATCTTGCGCCCGGTAGCCAGGCGAGATGGCTGAATCAAGATAGCTTGAGGGCGGCTCATCCTTGGGTACGCCTTCATTCTGCGGATTGCGCCGACGGTAATATGACTTCCGCGCAGCATACAGGTCATCTTCGCGGTCTCCCGCTTCCTCTCCATAGGACTCCGGCTCAGGGACAAATTCTTGCTGACTCATCGTGTTTATCTCCTTGACCCGTTTTCCCAGACACCCTGGGACAACCAACAGGTCTTCTACCAGTAATTACGTACCGGAGATATGGGGGTTACAAGCTCAGAAACAGCTAACGATGAGAAGGTCGCAAGGCGGCCACAATCATGGCTATGACGCTCAATGCAAAGGATACCAGAAACGCTGTGTGAACGCCATGCAGGAACGTATTGAGCGCGGCTGGGAACTGGCTCATGCCGCCTCCATAGATGAAAACCTGCATCATTGCCGCCATAGGCACGGCACTCAGGGCAAGCGGGAAGACAATGGCGATACTGAGCATCTGGCCGGTATTATTGAGCATGCTGAGAATGCCAGCTGCGGCCCCTCGCATCTGGGCTCCCACGGAACTCATGATGGCGTTGGTGTTGGGTGAGACGAAGAAGCCGGAACCACCGCCCATGAGGGCCATGAAGATCGACAACAACCAGTACGGCGTTGACGGTCCGACGGTAGATAACCCCAACAAGCCCAGGGAAGAAACGCCCAGGCCCAGCGGCGTCAGCACGCGCGAGCCTACATGATCCGATAATCTGCCACTCAATGGGCCAACGATCATAAAAGCCGCACCAAATGGGGTCAACATGAGGCCGGCTCTCAGCGGGTCCTGTCCGTAAGGCCCTTGCAGGAAGAAGATGAGCAGGAACAGTACGGCACCACGAGCAATGCCATTAAGCAGGCCGCTCAGGTTCGCGAACAAGAAGAGACGCTCGCGGAAGAGGCGCAATTGTACCAGTGGCTCCTTAATGCGTGGTTCAATAACGGCAAAGAGGAACAGCCCGACAATACCTATAGTGAGAATGGAGTAGGTCAGGGTCTGGCTCAGCAGCGGGAAGGCCAGCAGGCTCAGTGCCAGCAGGGTTCCGGTCAGGCCGATGGTAAGTGTAATAGCGCCTATGAAGTCGATGTGCTGGCGCCTGGCAAGGCGCACGGGCTCGCGCAGTCTCCAGAAACCCCAAATTGCTCCAAAGACAGCAAGCGGCACATTGAACAGGAAGACCCAGCGCCACGATAACTCGGTCAGCAAGCCACCAACAATCGGGCCGACCAGGAATCCTGCCGCGCCCGCAATCTGGTTGACACCGAGTCCCAGACCAACCTGCCCCTTGCGAAATGCATCGGTAACAATTGCTGTGCTGTTGGTTATCATCAGCGCCCCACCAACGCCCTGGATCACACGTCCCACTATCAGATCGCCACCATGAAACTGTGGCTGCGCGAGCCCGGATACCAGCGAACCAAGCGCGAACATGAGAAAGCCGCTATTATAGAGGCGTTTGCGTCCCCAGATATCCGCTAACCGTCCAATCACCGGAGTTAAGACCGTGGTAATCAGCAAGTAGCCGATCAGTACCCACATGATAGTTAGAAACGAGGTCTGAAGTTCCGTTAAAATATTGGGCAATGCGATCAACAAGGCTGAACCTTGAATAGAGGCGAGCAAGGCTCCAACTGTTGTGACTGAAAGAGCCGTCCATTGATAGCCATCGCGATGGGGAATGGCTTCCTCGACAACGCCCTCTTGATTCGCGGTCACAGAAGTATCCGCGGATGAACGTGAAAAACTCATAATTATCCTTTCATGGAATTGAAGGTATTTATACTTCGATTAAGTGATATAGCGCAGGTAGGGCCGCCATAATGCTGGCCCGTTCATCGTGACTGAGCTGCTCCAGGCGCTTTTTCAGCGAGGCGAGCTTCGCTTCATGAACCACACGCACGGCCTGGCACCCGGCCTCGGTTGGTCGAACCCAGACCGTGCGCCAGTCAGCATCATCACGGCTGCGTTCGATATATCCCTGGGCAAGCAGGCGTTTGACCATCGCCGTAGCTGTCGATGGGGCCACGGCGAGATGGTCCGCGAGTTGTTGCATGGTACAGCGTTTGTGTTCGGCCAGTACACTCAACACACTTAATTGTCCCGGCGTGGCACGCAATGCAATCACATCGCGCCAACTGGGGTCAGCCCCGGGTGAGTCTTCGAGCGGTAAGTCGGCTCCAAGACGGCGTAGCAGTCCGGGTACGATATCCAGGAGCGCTTCCGCCATATCGATGTCGTTTTGCACGGCTTTTCTTGTCATACTTCCTACCTCCCTGGCGCACACATAAACGCCAATATTTTCCCCCTTTTGACTGATGAACACTTCGATTGTCTAACAATATGATAAACTAAGTACATACAAGACGTCAATGATGAAATTTTCTGGCGATTCTTTAGAAGAAGGCAGGCTGAGATTCTTCGCTGCGCTCAGAATGACAGGCTTAAGAAGAAGGCAGGCTGAGATTCTTCGCTGCGCTCAGAATGACATGCCTTCGACATGCCTGGGTATGTTGAAGGCATGTCATAGTGAAATTTAATACATGAACGAGGAATACTATCATGGCATTTAGTGGTCGTTTTGGAGCAATGGGTCCATTGTGGCATCAACAACGGACGTTAGGATATCTGTCTGAAGGCAAACCGGATACTCGGCGCACGCTCGGCAAGGTCTGGCAATACCTGCGGGTCTATCGTGGGAAACTCGTGTTGGGGACGCTGGTCATGATTTTAGGGGTCGGAACAGGATTGGTTCCCCCGCTGCTGATCCGGGAGCTGATCGATACGGCCATACCACACCATCAATTCGCTCTTGTTCTGCTGCTTGGAGGCGGCATGATTCTTTTTCCTATTGGTAATGCCCTGCTGGGGCTGGGTCAGAACTATCTGAGCATAACGATTGCCCAGGGGATGATTGCGGACCTGCGAGCGAAGCTTTACCGACATACACAATTGCTGGGATTGGACTTCTTCACCTGGACGCGCGCCGGCCAAATTCATACACGCTTTCTGAATGATGCCGGGGGACTGCAAAACGTTCTCACCCAGTCCTTTATCGGTACGCTTGGCAATCTGATCACCCTGGTCGGGACGCTGGCGGTTATGGTGAGCATCAACTGGCAACTGACTCTCGTTACGATAGTTGCCCTGCCATCCTTTGCGTTTCCGATCCTGTATTTTGGGAAACGGCGTTATACGGCGATGGAACGCGCTCAGGAGGCGCTCGGTGAGCTCTCGGTGATGTTGGAGGAGACGCTGAGCCTTTCTGGAGCCATCGTCGTGAAAAGCTTCGGCACGGAGGAACGCGAGGCCAAACATTTTGATGAGATCAACGCTCACGTGCGTCACGAGCAAGTAGCGCAATTGCTGGAGGGGCAATGGCTGCTGGTGGTCGTGCAGAGCCTTACGGCGCTTGGCCCAGCTCTGCTCTACACGTATGGGGCCTATCTCGTGATTACGCACCAGGTTGCTTTGGGCACGATTGTCGCATTTGCCGCATACCTGGCGCAGCTTTACGCCCCGGCATCCTCATTAGCGGGGGCCAACGCGACTTTGCTTGGCGGGTTGGCACTATTCGACCGTGTCTTCCAGTTCCTTGAGATTCCCATCACTGTGCCAGAACCGGTGAAGCCAGAACCTCTGCCGCCTCTACCAACCGAGGGGATCGTCTTTGATAATGTCTCTTTCTCTTATCCAGGCAAAGCAGGCAACAAAGAAGTGCTCCACGATATATCGTTCACGGCTCCGCTTGGGAAGCTCACCGCGTTGGTTGGACCCAGTGGAGCAGGCAAATCTACCATCCTCTCGCTGGCTGCGCGTTTTTACGACCCAACGCACGGCTCAGTCCGGCTTGATGGCATTCCGCTTGCGCAGATCGCGCAGCACAATTTACGACATCGCCTGGCGCTGGTGACACAGGAACTCTTCCTCTTCCATGCCACGCTACGTGAGAATATCTGCTATGGCGCACCTGAGGCATCCGATGCGGAGGTGGAAACCGTGGTGGAGGCTGCACAGTTGCAGGACCTGATCAACCGCCTGCCGGAAGGGCTGGATACGATAGTTGGCGAGCGCGGCTACCGGCTTTCGGGAGGTGAGAAGCAGCGCGTAGCCATTGCACGCGCGCTGCTGTGCCAGGCTCCCTATCTCTTGCTCGATGAGGCTACCAGTTCGCTGGATTCGCAGGTGGAAAGGCGCATTCAGGCCGCGCTGGAAAAGCTGATCGAGGGTAGGACGGTAATCGCTATCGCGCACCGGCTTTCGACAATACAACGTGCTGATCAGATTCTTGTGGTGCAACAGGGCCAGATCGTCGAGCGAGGCACGCACGAGATGCTGCTACAGCAGTCCGGGTTGTATCAGGCATTATACGAGGCACAGTTCGCGGCGCAGCTAGAGGAGTAGACTGGAACCGCTAATAATCTATGTGCGTGTAAATATCATATACTGTGCTAAAACGAAGAGAGAGATAGGGGCAAAAGAGTATTATGGCTACACGCAATCCTGCCGATTATGGTTATCCTTCCTCCGATGTGACGGCACTTGCTGCCAAGGCTCTAGAGGTCACAAATCGCCTGACGGCATTTTATGGGGAGGTTCCGTTCTCCAGCAAGGATCCCATGAGCATGCTGGTCGATATCCTTTTGTCTCACCGCACGCGCGACGAGCAGACCGCCGCTGCCTACGATAACCTGCTGAAGCGTTTTGGCTCGTGGGAGGCGGTACGCGATGCGCCGATGGAAGAGGTACAGGACACGATTGCCAATGTCAACTTTCCCGAGGTGAAAGCGCCACGCATCCAGACGATCATGCGCCAGATTACTGAGGAGTGCGGTGAACTGAAGCTCGATTTCCTCTGCAACTTGCCGGTGGAGGAGGCCGCGGCATGGTTGAATCGCTTCGAGGGTGTCGGGCCAAAGACTGCCGCCTGCGTGTTACTGTTCAGTTGCCGGTTGCCTATCCTGCCTGTTGATGTGCATGTGCATCGCGTCTCGGGACGTCTTGGGCTGATTGGGAAAAAGGTGACGGCCGATAATGCACATGCATTGTTGCAGGCCCTGTTGCCACAGGATTCTAGAACAATCTATAACTTTCACAAGGCCCTGCTGCGGCATGGGCAACGTATCTGTGTGTATGAGCATCCTCGGTGCAGCAAATGTCCGATTACAGATTTGTGCGATTACTATAAAACGGTGGTTGAACCGTATAAGAAAAAGTGAGCTTTGCCAACCGAATCGGGTCATCATCTCTCTTCATCTCGCCGCCCTGTCCCTACAGCATTCCCGATTCGATCGGCAAATTTCATCAGTGTCTCTATATCTTTTTCAGGAGTTCTTCAAGCCGGTCATAGCTATCCTTGAGGCCTGATTCCATGTCACTTTGCAGCATGCCATCGCGGTCGGCGACCGATTGGAAAACGGTTTGAGTTGTGAGCCTGGTTCGCCCTCCTGGCAATGGCTCAAGTTTCATTGTCTCCAGCGTCACATGGCCTGCTTCCGGTAACCCTTCGAACTCAAAGGTATCAATAATGCGCTCAGGCGCAAGGACTTCGTGATACACGCCATGGAACCCATATTCGTGTCCTTCTGCGTCTCGATTGATAAAGCGCCATTGGCCCCCGGGTCTCACATCCATCCTGTCAACTTCGGTTGAAAGGTATCTCGGCCCCCACCATTGCGGGATCAGCTGTGGATCGGTGACGGCTTTAAAAACGAGTTCGCGCGGAGCATCGAATTCGCGGGTGATCGTTATTTCCTGCTTCCCTGGCTCCGCGGCAATTGTCGTTGTGTTTTTTGACATGTGTTTTTCATCTCCTCGTATATATGACGTTAAAGTCGTGCTCCCACGTTGTGCCATCCAGTGATTTCTCCCAGGAGGCGGTCACGGTATTGTGATCCTCGCTGAACTTGCCCTCAAAGCGCTGCGAGAAGCCCGGTGCCTCTCGCCATATCTTCCAAACGCCTTCCGTAAAACTCATCTGATAGACCCTCGAAACCCCGCGATCATCATAGTAGAGTACAGTGTATTCTGGGGTCGATTCGTCTCGGCTGATGAGCCACATGGCAACGGGCGGACGCGGCGGTTTGTCGCCCATACGCATCAGCAGAAAAGCTCCATCCTGCATCCACTCAAAAGAGATCGATCCTTTTACTGTGTCGGATGGGCGAGGAAGAAAAGATGTATTGAACAGTTCCATTTCCCAATCACCAACCAGTATCTCAAGTTGTTTGAGTGCAGGGTTTTGGTTGGGTGAATTCGCTGTTGCCATATTTCTCTTTCCTTATCTCTCAACTACAAAGAAGCCATCAAAGGTCATCGCCATGTAGAGAATGAATTTTCTCATCGTATCTTTCTCTTGTTTGCTCATCACCTTACCTGCTTTCATGCTCGTCCTTCACGAGCTTCTGTTTCTCACGTTCGAGTACCTGATCCAGGGCAGCAAAACGCTCTTCCCACCTCTGCTTTGTTTGCTGAACCCATGTTTCAAATTGGGACAGTGTGTCTGGATTGAGGCGGTACAGATGCTTTTGTGCGTGTTTTTCCATCTCCACCAGGTGTGCCTCACGCAAGATTCTGAGGTGTTGTGAGATCGCCTGTGGAGTGGTAGGGAATTGCTCGTAGATGGCAGTGGCAGTTAATTCACCACTGCTGGCGAGCAGTTCTAAAATGTGTCTTCTTGTAGGATCTGCAAGTGCAACAAACATATCCATGTCATTATTATAAAGCATTTTCTTTATTAAGTCAATGCTTAACAAGGCAATTATACCCCTGGGGCATTTGAGCTGGTTAGAAGGCTGTCCTGACTGGGGCAGGAAAAGAAGTTCTGGTGAAATAATTGGGTTGTTCCAGAGGCCAATAATGAATTTTCACAAGGTATTTCAGCAGGGAAGGCGGGCCGATGAATCGGCCCCTACGGCAGAGCCGTGGGGCCGATTGGTCAGTTTATTGGAGGGAAGACAGGACATTTTCTAATCTGGATTAGTGGCCCGTGGTGGGATGGGCTTATCGGTGGCATACACACCCTCGGTCACGTATTCCTGTGGAGTAGGCATGACTTCCTGGTGATGATAGGAGCCGCTGGCGTCGGTGTTGATGCCGGGCCATCTTCTGCCGTAGTTGTAATGGCCGGTTTCCGCCGGTGAAAGGGGCCTGCGAGCGAATTGCGCCGCGCCTCTTACAACGGGGATACCAGGTTCCGGCGCTTCCTCGTAAAGGTCGTCAGGGACGCTGTTGAGTCCCTGCCTCAGCAGATCAGCTTCGCTCATCGTCAGGTAGATGGTATTGTTCTTTATCTCATCTTTGGCGGCACTCTGGGGCACATAATATGGGGTCGAAAAAACGCTGCGCTCAACCAGAATATATTTAGGGAAGCGCGCCTGCACTTTGCCCAGGAAATTTCCCTGTGAGTCCACCACGTTTTGACCGATCTTGAACTTCCAGGGGTCAAATTTCTTGCGAATAGCGATGTACGTCTCTTTCAATGGAGCCATGGGATCTTCCAGCCCCCAGCCCAGAATGCAGATCAGGATGCCAACGAGTGCAACAACAGATATCCAGTATGAAATGAGAAACCCGGCTATTGCCACAAGGATGCAAACGCTAAGATAAACAGGCCAGTAGCTTGGGTTCGGCAAGTGAACGTGCGGTTCCGCCCCTTCTACTTCGACTTCCTGTTCTACCGGCTTGTATACACCAGACTCATGTAACGTGGAACTGGTGCTTTGAGGAGAAGTATCCATAAGTTCTCTCTTTCCTCTAAGGTCCAGGTCAGATTTGATGTTCGACATACGAAGTCAAACTTCATTTTGTCGTTACTACAAGCATATCAAATAAGTGCGCGGCTTGCAAGCCTTATCATGACCCTGATTCACTAACATTCCACGTGCCTGCGTCTCCAACAGAGGGGTCGCACTGACCTTTTGAGTTGAGGCTACAATAATCTCCTTTGAGGCTGCTATCCTGTTGCACCCAGCCCCAGAAATACAGCGGAGCGTTTCCATGGTAAGACTGGACGGTGAACTGGATGTATTTGTTGGTATTGACCGAACCGGTGAAATTGCCACTACCCACCAGGGGAGGGTTGACGGTGAAATAGCCGGTGATGCTTGCCTGGCCTATTTTTTGTTGGATATATAAAGTCATGCCAGTGGTGATGTTTTCGGTCTGATCAAAAATGGTACCGGTGTAGTTCCCGGCTACGTTCGGATAGGGAACGGGCGTCGGCGAAGGAGTTGGACGCGGGGTCGGAGATGGCGAGGGTTGCGGCGTTTTCGTGGATGGGGGAGTAGGTCTCATCGTAGGGATAGGGGGAGGAACGATTGTAACGATAATTGTGGGCTGGATTACGGGACGAGATGTGGGCGTAGCTTTGACCTTTGTATGTGGTGAGGGTGAAGCCATGTGGGTTGGATAGGCTGTGATGGTAGGCGAAGCGATTATAGTGGTGATGGTCGAGCTGGCTTGCGTTGTTGGCGCGAAAGAACGCGCCTTCTGGCCGTTTGTTGCATAAGAGAAGAAGCCGACCGCCGCGGCAAGGATGATGAGCAGTACTGCCGGAACGAGCAGCAGTAGACGAGTGAGTCGCTTCCGCTTTTGTTTATGGATGGTGATGGTCGAAGGAAGAGGCGTCACAACTGGCCTGCGGGGGATAAGGGTTCCCATTTGAGATAATGAGGATGACTTCATAATGACAGGCGCAGTCAATTGTCTCCATGTTGGATGAGCATTTAAAGCCTGCCACAATTCTTCGACGCTGGCGAAGCGATCATTGCTATTTATGGATAAGGCGCGGATAATGGCCTGCTCAATATGTTGTGGGATGGAGGGAACAAATTTACGTGGAGGCTCAAGAGGGTCAACCTGGCCTGAGCCTATGGCCGTCATGCGATAGAGAGCATCGGTGGGAACCTTACCTGTCAAGAGGACATAGAGAGTGGCACCAAGTCCATAAATATCGGTACGGATGCTGGTTCCTCTGCTGTATTGCTCCGGGGCTGCGTAGCCGGGCGAGCAGCTGCGGACAGCAGTGGTCGTCGCGTCTTTATCGAACTCCTTCGCGATGCCGAAGTCCACCAGCACGGTCTCCTCGCCCGTAGCGGGAAGAATAATATTGGATGGTTTGATATCGCGATGCAGAATTGGAGGATTTTGACCATGCAAGTAGGTGATGGCATCCATGATGGGAGCAAGTAGGGTGAGCACCTGGGGTAGAGAGAAGCGTTTTTCCGGCTGTTGCAGGCGCAACTTTTCAAGATTTTCGCCCTCGATATAGTCCATGAGCATATAGGCTCTATGATGCTCCTCGTCTTCAAAGACGCGGTAGACGCGTGGAAAGGCGCGATGATCGAGACGTTTAAGTAGTTCGCTCTCAAAAATGAAGCGTTTGCGGTCTTTTTTGTTGGGATCAATGACCTCTTTGAGCGCGTACAGATTGCCCTTGACCCGTAAATCCCTGACGAGGTAGACCGCCCCAAAACCACCCTGACCTAGCAGGTCTTCAACAACATAGCGATCTCGCAAAATACTCCCTGCCGGAAGCGTAGTTTGCAATTCTTGCAACAGACACCTCAAATCTAAATACAAATACACGACAAGCCACCTGGGTTATGCAAGAAAGCGCGTGGAAGAAATCCTGGCCTGAAAAATACTTTCCAGGCACAAAAATTTGGCCGGATTTCCGTCCCCTTTCCATTAAACGTGTATTTATTTAGTTTTCGGCAAGAGATAGATGACATTGTTGGAGACGGGAGAGAGAGGAAATAAATAAGGGGAGGGTTAAATTACTTCAACCTTCCCCTCGATTACCGAATCGTCATCCTGCACCCAGAAAACGCGAACATAGGGTGGCTCAGGATAGAAACGATGGGAGAAAATGACGTAGAACAGTTTGTTGCGTTTGGCCCAATCTTTATCGCGCCGGGATGGATAGGCCTCGGATTTGGGATGGGAATGATAATAGATCATTTCACCATCATACTCGTCGATATCCTCGAAGATACGCAGCAGGTCGGCCTCGCCGATAATGGAGAAATCATCGGGATGTTCGGCGGCATTCGCGGTGGGATAGTGCCGGACGACCTGACCGTCTTTAGTACCAAGCGCGCCGCAGGCCTCGTTGGGATAGCCCGCGACAATATGCGCCACCATTTCATCGTAGATCGCTCGCGGAATACGAACGATAAAACCTTCTTTAACTTCCATAACCTACCATAATAATTTCGCTTCCAGATCGTCCTCAAGTTGATCCAGGTCACGCGTCCACAGGTCTTCGCTGAGGTATTTCCAACCGCCATCGGCGAGGATGACGACGATTTTACCCTGCTCCATGCTGTTAGCGACGCGCAGCGCAGCGTGCAGGGCGGCCCCGCATGATGGGCCGGCGAAGATACCTTCTTGATCTTTCAACTGGCGGGTGCGGCGTACAGCGTCTGAGCTGGTTACCAGAATTTTGGCGTCGAGCAGCGATTGATCGAGTACGGGCGGCACAAAACCATCTTCCAGGCTGCGCAATCCCTGTACGCCATCGCCTTGCAATGGCTCAGCCGCGACGACCTTGATAGCAGGATTATATTCTTTCAGGCGACGAGCATTGCCGGTAAGGGTGCCACCGGTACCGAGACCGGCCACAAAGACATCGAGGTCCGGCAGATCACGAATGATTTCAACCGCCGTGCCCTCGTAATGAGCGCCGGGGTTGGCATCGTTGCCATACTGGTAGAGCATTACGTAGCGATCATCGCGGGCCAATTCCTGTGCCAGGCGTACCGCGCCATTGCTGCCCAACGAGCCATCGGAATAAATGATCTTCGCGCCGTAGAGTTCGAGCATCTGGCGGCGCTCCTGCGTCACGTTGTCCGGCATGACTGCTGTAAAACCATAGCCCTTGACGCGAGCAATCATGGCCAGCGCGATGCCGGTATTGCCACTGGTTGGCTCCAGCAAGATGGAACCGGGGGTAAGTTTGCCACTCGCCTCGGCCTCTTCGATCATTTTTTTGGCGATGCGGTCCTTGATACTGCCGGTGGGATTCGCGCCCTCAAGTTTGGCAAAAAGTTGTACTCCGGGGCGTGGGCTGAAGCTTTTTAGCTCAACAAGCGGCGTATTTCCAATCGTATCTAGTATATTGCTGTAGAGCATATTTTTGTTCCCCCTCTTTTTGAAACTGGCACCCAATCGAACGCGGACGACCACAAGGGTTGCCCCTACGACATCCCACCACGGGCGGGCGACCACAAAGGTGCGCCTCTACGACATCCCACCTGCCATGGCGGGCAACAGGATAACTGTGTCATTCGGACCAACGGAAGTCTCTAATCCGCCCTGCAAAAAGCGTACATCCTGGTCATTGACATAGATATTAATATAGCGGCTCAGCTGGTCTTCCGGCTGAATCTGTTCTTTCAACGCGGGAAAGCGCCTGTATAGATCGTTCAAAACTTCGGTGAGAGTGTTTCCCTCAGCGCTTACCTGCTTCGACCCACCTACAGAGGCGCGCAGGACGGGCGCAAGACGAACGGTTGCCATGCTTATCTCCTTTTATCCATCTATCGAAAATGTAAGGGTGCAGGCATTGCACCCTTACTCATTTACTTACTATCTTTCGATTACCTTGCCGGAACCGCGCAGACATCGGCGTATGTCGGCAGGTCTTCTGGGTGCGCATGCTCGCCGCAGGCTGGACAATTGGGGTCGCGGAAGAGGCGCAGTTCGCTGAACTCGCCGGCCAGCGCGTCGTAGGTCATCAGGCGACCGACCAGGGGATCACCGATACCAAGCAGCAGTTTGATGGTCTCGGTTGCCTGCAGCAGGCCGATAATGCCGGGAAGCACTCCCAGGACGCCTGCCTCCGCGCAACTGGGGGCCAGCGCGGGAGGCGGCGGCTCGGGGTAGAGACAGCGATAGCAAGGTCCCTCATATGGTTTGAAAACGGTCAATTGACCTTCGAAGCGGAACACGCTGCCATGCACAACCGGCTTATTGGCAATGATCGCTGCATCATTGAGCAAATAGCGGGTCGGGAAATTGTCGGTGCCATCGATGACTACATCATAATCGGCGATGATGCGGGCTACATTGGTCTCGTCGAGGCGTTCAATGTAGGTGATGATCTTTACATCGGGGTTCAACGCTTCTATGGTTTCACGCGCGGACTCGGCCTTATACTGTCCTACACGTTTGGTGTTGTGGATTATTTGTCGCTGCAGGTTGCTCTCTTCTACCACGTCGTCGTCGATAATGCCAATTGTACCGACTCCGGCTGCAGCCAGGTAATAGGCCGCGGGGGAACCAAGACCACCGGCGCCGAGCAAGAGGACCTTCGAATCAAGCAGTTTGAACTGGCCCTGCTCGCCGACTTCGGGGATCAGCAGATGACGGCTATAGCGTTTGGCCTGGGCTTCGGTCATTGTGCGAGGCTGCACGAATGGAAAACCGCTGGCCTTCCACTGCCCAAAGCCGCCCGACATGGAGATGGCGTTGTCGTAGCCCATCTGCTTCAGCGTGGCACCGGCCATGAGCGAGCGCACGCCGCCCGCACAATAGAGCACGACCGTCTTTGACTTATCGGGAACAGCTTCTTCGATCTGTAGTTCGAGATAGCCGCGCGGTACATGAATGGCGCCGGGGATATGCCCCTCGTTCCATTCAATCTTCTCACGCACGTCTACGAGAACAATTTCCTGGTCGTCCGGCGCAGCGTCTTGCTGCTGGCCCAGGTACTCACGCACCTGAGCTGGAGTCCACTCCGGCACTTGTTTGCGAGCTTGCCGCATAATTTCGCGGGATGCCTCACCCATATCAAGTCACCTCTCAATGCAGTGATGTTGACTAAATTAATCAACTTACTCTTATTTAGCTCTAAACAAAGATTACCAGCACATTTGTTGTTTGTCAAGGATTGCTGTGTTTTGGTTGGAGCTAATAAATTGTCAGCATATTCAAAGGAGATAACAGGGGGAGAGGGACAAATATTCCCATGTTGCCGCTAGCTCTAGCATGGCCGGGAATAAATCATTATTCTCACGATTAATAGTTTACTTTTGTTATCAAAACAATCCTAAGTATTTATACTTAATATGCCAGTATTAATACTTATTGTAACAATTATGTGTTACAGGCAAATAGATAAGCCGTTCCTTACAAGTAAGATATGAGAGCACAGACAGGAATCAGGGGGTAAGTACATGATTGCGCAAGAACAGGCAAAAGATAGTTATCAACGAGCGACTTCGATCAGTCATCATGACGGCCTGAAAACCTCTACCTGGCAGGAAGCGCTACTTCCTTATTTTGGGACGCGCATTGTACTCGTTTTTGTAGGGTTATTGGCCGATTTCTATATTTTGCCTTTGCTCAAAGTTGGATCATATATATCGCCCGTTGCGCAGAACACGCATTTTCCTGACGCGCTCTGGTTGATGTGGAATCACTTTGATGCAGGCTTCTACGTAGGTATCGCTCAGGATGGCTACTGGCCCGCCAGTACATTGCACCAGATGTCGGACTGGATATTTCTACCACTTTTTCCCATGCTCATGCGACCGCTAGGGCTTCTTTTCGGCGGAAATCTCGCGGCTTTTAATGTAGCAGGCATTGTGGTCTCGAATGCTGCCGGGTTGGTAGCAGTACTATACCTGTTCCTGCTTGTGCGCCACGAATTTGACTCACATACGGCCTCACGCACCGTGTTCTACCTGGCGCTCTTTCCCACCAGCTTCTATCTCTCAGCAATTTATCCAGAGTCACTTTTCCTGGCCTGTGCTGTGGCTTGCATCTACTACGCGCGCCTGCATCGCTGGTGGTTAGCGGGTATTTGCGGCGCATTAGCTTCACTTGCACGCATTCAGGGATTTCTGCTGATTGTGCCGGTTGCATGGGAATACTGGCAGGTATTGAGCGACTTTTACTCTCCTCTACCTGATATGGCCGGAATGACATTTTCGCAAAAAGCACATGCCTGGTTACACTCGCGCTGCCTGGGTCTGGCCCTGGCCTCAGAATCGCTGCGCAACTGGTTTAATGCGCTGGCTATTGTTCTTATTCCTTTTGGCATGATACCTTTTTTAATTTACTCGTATATCCAAACAGGGGATTTTCTGGCGACCATTCATAATCATCACGAATGGGGGAGGCAATTTGAACTTCCCTGGCAGGTGCTTGCCCATGCGCTGCGACATCCACAGGCTCCCAATCCAATGAACTGGAATTTCTGGCTGCTCAATATCATAGTAATCTTTGTTTTTCTTGGCTTTTGTCTCTGGTCATTGCGTAGATTACCGGTGATTTATAGCCTCTATACGCTTGTGATGGTCATCATGCCGCTTTCGACTGCGAGCATCAACAGCATCAGCCGCTACTATCTTGTAGTGTTTCCTGCGTTCATGCTGCTCGCCTTATGGAGCAATACTGGTAAGCATCCGGCGCGTCATTCCCTGGTGGTCGCGCTTTTCGCGCCACTGCTGGCGGTATTTATGATCTTTTTTGTGCTGGGCTTGCCACTCATTGCGTGAGGAAATTATAGTCACCTCAGAACTGAGCGGGGTCTGATTCCAATCCGAGACAGTATGGTCCATTAGCCACTTTTGTTGTCACCAATTTCTAGTGATTACTCAGAAGCCCCACTCCGGGATGAGGTGAACCCACGTTGTCTGAGGAGCGCGAGATGCTTCGCTGCACTCAGCATGACAGGCCCCGGAGACAGTCAGATGTCTCCGGGGCCTGTCATGCTGAGTGCAGCGAAGCATCTCTACTCGACTTCCAGGCAATCACCGGCAATTTATATTGCAAATTTTGGCATGGCCTGATAAGCTGACTTGAAAGGTGCAGAATTTTAGCAGGGAAGGACAGGCTATGACCGAGACAGCAGATATCATAATCATCGGTGGTGGTGTAATGGGAACCAGTATTGCCTATCACCTGGCAAAGTCAGGGGAACGACGGGTGACGCTGTTAGAAAGGCAGGCGATTTGTAACGGCACGACCGGGCGTTCCGGGGCCATCGTGAGGCAGCATTACTCCAATGATTTTACGATTCGTATGGCGAAGGAAAGCCTGGCAGTTTTCCAGCATTTTGATGAGGTGGTGGGAGGAGATGCGGGCTTCCTTACTACCGGTATGGTTGTGCTGGCGGATGAACAGGGCGTGCAGGCGCTACAGGCCAATGTGCAGATGCAGCAGGAGCAGGGTGTGAATACTATGCTGCTTGAGCCGGAGGAGATCAGCGAGATGGCAGCGGGTTATAGCAGCAAAGGAGTGGCCCTGGCATGTTACGAGCCTGAAACCGGCGTCGCAGACCCAATGGCTACGACATCGTGCTTTGCCTCCCGCGCGCGCGACTATGGCGCTGTTATACGCGAGGGAGAGCCTGTAACGGGTATCCTTACAGAGCATGGCCGCGTGCAGGGAGTGCGCACGACGCAGGGCGAAGTGTACGCGCCGGTAGTGGTGCTGGCGGCGAATGTCTGGAGCGTTGCCCTGGCAAAGACGATTGGCATTGATCTACCGATTATCGCAACGCGCCACCCGATGGTCGCGCTGCGCCGTCCCAATGATTTTGGCGGGCGACAGGTCCTGCACGCGGTGGGTCTCGACCTGACACGCGATATTTACCTGCGTCCCGATATTGGGGGTATAACGCTGGTTGGTTCAACTGAGAATGTTTTTACGTCGAGCGATCCCGACAATTATGCGCAGGGGCTGGCAGAAGAAGAGATCGCCTATTTTCGCGCCCAGGGAGCCGGAAGCATTCCTGCCCTTGCGCGCGCGGTCCCTCGCGGTGGATGGGCCGGTATTTACGACGATACGCCCGATTTCCATCCCATTCTGGACCGCCTTCCAGCATACGAAGGATTGTATTGCGCTGCCGGATTCAGCGGGCACGGTTTCAAATTATCTCCGGTCGTTGGACAATGGATGGCTCAATATATTCTGACCGGTGAGAAACCGAAGGATATGGTACACTTTGCCTTTGACCGATTTACGCGGGGAATGGAGATTAGCCCGCGTTATCCATCAGGGGTGCTGGGGTAAATTCATTTACGCGGCGCTCCTGATCACTTTGCCGCTTCGAGGAATGGGATAGTTTTTGTTTCAACCAGGAAGCAAGGAATGCATGTTGCCAGGTTTTTGTTGCTAATAGCGTAATCCGATTGGATTGCAGGCTAGAAACATTGGTTGCAAACAAGGGATGCCTTGCGTGGGTATCCGCTATTTTCTTAAAAGGAGAACTAACATGCGTTCAGATATCGTCCCCGGTGCTCGCTTCCCCGATTATGAGTTGACCGATCATGCCAGAAACCGGCGCAAGTTGAGCGAGCTACAGGGCAACGATCCCATGATTCTCATCCTCTCGCGGGGGCACTACTGTCCCAAGGACGCCCAACAGCATCTTGAGCTTGCCGCTTTTTATCCAAAAATCGCCGTTGCCTACACGCAAATCGTTACCATCGCGACCGACAACATTCTCGAGTTGAATGAGTTCCGTTCTGCCGTGGGCGCTCAGTGGACATTTCTCTCGGATTCTGGACGCAAAATTCAGCAGGACCTGGATATCCAGGAGTACACCGATCCGTTCCACAATCCTATGATCCCTCACACCTTCATACTGGAGCCAGGGCTGGTCATTTACAAGATTTATAATGGTTACTGGTTTTGGGGACGGCCCTCAACACAGGACCTGTGGCAGGATTTGCGCGAAGTCACACGCAAGATCCGGCCCGATTGGGATCTGTCGAAGCCCGGCCTGCGCGAGAATTGGGAGGGCGATAAGACGATGCACTATCCATACAAGCAGGCGAAGAGTTGAGGCAGGGATGCAAGCGCCCCGCCTCCGTGATATGTGAAATTACAGCAGACCATCTTCGCGCATTTGTGAGAGCGCTCTGAATGCTGCTCGCGACGTGCCTACTCTAAAAGCTACGTCGTGCATATGTTGCACGACGGGTTCCAGGTAAGGCCTCAGTTTAGGATGGCGGTAGCTCTGGTTGCGCAGGACATAGGAGGCCGTCTCTACCAACCAGGGAGTCATATCGGCCGTTTCGAGCATTTTCAGCACTGCCTCTACGCTTGGTATGCCAAAGCTGGCAAGGGCTTTGGCGGCCATCCAGGCCACAGCATGATCTGGATCGCGCATGGCATCTACCAGCACCGGCACGGCGCGTCGGTCGCCTATCTCCCCTAGTGTGCGTATGCATTGCCAGCGCACCCAGGGAGAACTGCTTTTGCTTCTTTCGATCAGTGCCGGGACCGCGACGCGGCCAAGTTTGACCAGGGAGGAGAAAATCTGGCTGCCGAGTTGCTCATCGGCGCCCTGCAATGCATCAAGCAAGGGCTGCACCGCCGAGGCATCGCCAATGCGTCCCAGCGCCTTCGCAGCCTGCAGGCGGACAGCGGGAACAGGGTCATGTAATGCCTCGATTACAATTGGAGTAGCTTCGGGCGAGCCAAAGATGCCCAGGATATGTATAGCGGCCTCGCGCATGGCCGGACGCTTATCACGCGCGCCGGCAAAAAGAACCTGCTCCGCTCGCGCCGGCTCCATGCCCGAACCAGGCAAAAAGAGCGTGCGCAGGCGTGTGCGAGCATGTGGAGTGCGTATTGCTCTCGGCACGACAAAAGGTTTCCCCGCCCATGTGCCCAGGGCGATAAATTCGAGCAGGTTCTGGGCCAGGCGATCATCCTCACAAGATGAGACGGCCAGTACTGCCCGCGGGTCATCTTCCATGATCCAGTGCATGAGTCGCCATGCAGCTCCGCGCCTTCCGGCAGCAGCGTCGCGCGCCAGTATCTGCGGCGGAGTGATACCTACTGGCGGCTCGACATCAGCCTGTACTGGATTCACCGGAGCGGTACCATAATTGGTTGCGGCATTTGTTCGAGAAGTTTGAGAGGAAGAATCTGAAGTTGACATCATTTACGCTCCTTTTGAGGGTCAGAGATTGCGTTTTTGTACAAGGAGAGACGTTGAACGCAATCAGTGGCCATTAGTGTTTTAAATATGCAACCAGGACACTACGGAGACCGCCACAAGAGCTACGCGTGATGTGGTGGAAAGTCTATTCATATTATAACACGCCCATTAGTACCAGACAGGTTTCGCCAGATCACGCTAAAAAGCCTTCCTCAAATGTTGAGGAAGGCTTCGTTTCAGGCTTTTTTTCAAACCACCATTTTCAATGCAGAGCAGAGTATAGACGCTCTGGTGTTATAGGCAACTGCGTCATGCGAATGCCGACGGCATCGTAGATCGCGTTGGCGATTGCCGCGCCCACGGGCACTACGGGAGGCTCTCCAACGCCTTTGGCGCCGAAAGGACCGAGGGTAGAAGGGATCTCGATCATGATGGTTTCGAAGTGTGGCATGTCCTGGATATGAGGCAGCGCGTAATCCATCAAGGTGGAGGTGAGCAACTGGCCGTTTTCATCGTAAACCATCCCCTCTAGAAGCGCCCAGCCGATGCCCTGCATGACACCGCCGAAGATTTGTCCCTCGACTTCTGCCGGGTTGATGGCAAGTCCGACATCCTGGGCCACCAGGTAATCCAATACACGCACATGCCCGGTTTCGGGGTCAACGGCGACGCGCGCCACATGGGCTCCGAACATGGGTGAACTATGTCGAATTGCTGAGCGACCGCGCCCATAGATAGGCTCATATTTGCCCGCGAACTGCATGGATGCCGAGGCAATATCCTTCAGGGCAACACTTTTGCCCGGCGAACCACGCACCACTACTTTGTCGCCCTCGATTTCGAGGTCGGTAGAAGCGGCCTCCAGCATATCGGCGGCGATTGTCAGTATCTGATTGCGGGCATCCTGCGCTGCCGCCAGGACTGCCGGACCTACGGAATAGGTCGTTTTGCTGCCCCCGGTTCCACCGGTGAAAGGCATAGTATCGGTATTACCATGTGCCACGTTTACTGTGTCGACCGGCATACCCAGTCCCTGTGCGGCAATGAGCGCCAGCGAGGTATCGGAGCCGGTGAGGTCTACCGTGCCTACAACGACCGTAACGGTGCCATCGGACTCCAGGCGGCAAGCAGCTGCGCTTGGTTGTGTGCCACCGGGCCAGCCGCCAACCGCTATACCCGTCCCGACCTTCCATCCCTGTAAGTCTGGGGGTGGATTTTTCTGTTCGGCACGCTTTGCCCATAAAGGATGCTCCTGCACCTTCTCTATGCTTTCGAGTAAGCCGATACGCGGCCAGTGTGGGCTACTCTTATCAAGCGTGGGATCGCCTTCTTTCAACCCATTTTTCAGGCGAAAAGCAACCGGGTCCACCTGCAATTGTTCACATAGCTCATCAACCGCCGATTCGAGGGCATAAGTGGCCTGCGGTGCGGTAGGGGCACGATAGGCGCCGACACCAACTTTATTGGTCAGCACTTCGTAGCAGCGAATATCCAGGTTGGGACAGCGGTAGGTGCTGCCAAGGATGTAGCCACCCAGTCCGGCTCCGGCTCCCGCGTAGGCGCCGGTATCGAAAATGACTTTTGCCTGCATAGCGACCAGGGTTCCATCGCGTTTCGCGCCGAGTTTGATGGTGATGATCGATTGAGGGGCAGGATTGCCGGCCAGCAGGTCCTCCGAGCGCGTATAGACGAGGCGCACCGGACGGTGAGCGGCAAAAGCAGCGGCGGCGGCGAGCGGCTCAACCAGGCCAAATTTGCCGCCAAATGCGCCGCCTATAGGCACGGACTCGACTCGTATCTGGCGTTCAGGAACATTGAGCGCTTCGGATACGTCCGAGCGTACGCTAAACATGCCCTGTGAACTGGCCCAAATCGTCATCTGCTGGCCGGTAGTACTGGGAACGACGGTGATCGACTGCGGCTCAATGTATGATTGGTGAACAAAGCTCGTCCTATAGGTGCGTTCCACCACTACCTCAGCCTCGTTCCATGCGGCCTCTATATTTCCCTCATGATAGTGAGCCTTATCGCTGACATTCTGTGAGAGTTCTTCGTCCGTATCGGCTACCTCGTCCTCGGTAACAGAGGCATGAGCGCCGCCACCTGCAATTTCAGACGTGGTATCGTTTTCTTGCAGGCGCGCGCGAGGAGCGCCTGGCTGCATAGCGGCGATGGGATCCATGACGACGGGCAGCTGCTCGTAATCGACATCGACAGCGGCAGCTCCATCCTCGGCTGCCGCCTCGGTCTCCGCCAGCACGATGGCAACCGGGTGGCCACACCAGAAGACCTCTTTTTGCGCCAGGGGGGATTGAGAGCGCGAACCGCTGTTGCGATGGGCCATGCCCAGTGTCTCGCTGGTATATACGGCCACTACACCCGGAATAGCCTCCGCAGCGGAGGTGTTGATATTGACGATCCGTGCATGGGCATATGGGCTGAGTACAAGCCGTGCGTGCAGCAGTCCGGCTACCGGCATATCACCGGCGTAACGCGTAAGGCCTCGAACTTTATCGGCTGCATCCTTGCGCCGCGTGCGCTTACCGACCGCGGAACTCTGGCCAGTTGTGTCAATTGTTTGTGCCATAAAATAATGCTCCAACATGTCTTACTAGTGAAAGTTCATGGTGCTGGGAACCACAGGCACCACTGAAAGTGTAGCACATATTCAGCCTGGATGTCAGGAACAGAAAAATAAGCCCGGGCAGAGGAACTTTTCCTTTGCCCGGACTCAAGACTAGAGCGGGATTTTATAGAGCAGGGTGATAAGCGCTACTTGAACGGTTTCGTCACATTGCGGATATGGCCCTTTTTGACATACTGGGTGCTCGCCCCAATATCGGTTTGAGATGTGCCATGGCATGTCTTGTTGCCGCTCAGGATCGGATTGGTTCCAGCGACATCGATCTGCGACAGGTAGGGCGGAGGGCTTACAGGCGTGTAGCCGATGCCGCAAATCTGATTCTTCTGCATCTTGTCGGCGTATCCTTCTTCTGAGATACCAGCCTGGTAACCTCCAGGATAGCCAAACAGATTATATCCCGATACGTTGTTTACGGCATCATCCGAGATACGATTGCCGGTGGCGAGATCGCTGGTCGGGGTAATCGGCAGCGAGCAGAAACCGAGCTGGTTGTTTGTTTCGTTGAGGTTAGAGAAAGCAATCCCGAGATCGTTACCCTGCAAGGTATTGTTCTGAACTTTCACGCCGGTGGTCAGCGGTGTGGATGTTCCTTCATAGCAGGAGCCGCCATACACGAGAACCCCGGTAGAGGACGCTCCACCCTGGCCGGTGTAAGAGTTTCCAGAGATCGTATTTTTGGATACGGTACCCGTTGCGCCGCGCGAGACCTGAATACCATTCTGGGCGATGTCAGGCGTCGGCCCAAAGCCGGTGATCGTGCTGCTTGTTATGGTAGCCTTTGATCCTGTACCATCGACGGTAATACCGTTTTTCTGATAGTTGGATATGGAGGTAGTGCTAATGGTAGCCGTACCGACGAAGTTCTCCTGGACATCACCGTTAAAGTCCGAGGTTGGCCAGTATTCACGACCGACCTGGACGCCGACACCGAACTGGCAACCATACAGGCCGGGGTTCATATCCTCGATATTATTGACCTGGTCACCGCTGAGGGTGGCCGCGCCATTATCGATTACCAACACACCGAATTCGTTGTTTGCGCAACTACCATTGCCCAGCGGGCCGCTGATGATCAGACCTTTGATATTGACATTGGCAGTTGAACCCCAGATGAACACGATGGCCTGTGGCACGAACAAGTTATCCTGGCTAAACTGCGGCGGCAGGCGCGAAGGATCGGTCTGAGGGAAAGGATTCGGTGCTTGAATACCCGCGCCGGGGTCTCCGGTCAGCGTAATAGCCTTCGTGATAATCACCTGTTCGATAAAGGGGGTCGTACCACAGAGGTAGACGGTAGCACCCGGGTTGGCAGCATCGACAGCTGTCTGAACGGAAGTGAATCCCGGCGATTGACAGCTAGAATTGTCTCCAATAAATGAACCGACGTAGAGCGTGGGCTGGGGTGATGCGTGCGCACCGTTGGGTACTCTGAAAGCCAGAATGCCCGCGAACAATAGCACTACTACAGCGACCGGCCCTACGAAGAACCAGACGTTCCGCATACGGAAATAACGTGACATGAAAATCCTCCTTGGTGGAAATAACAGGGACGCAATCATGGATTCGATTTGAAAAACAAGCACATTTCTATTCTTCAAAAAGAATAGAAATTTATGGCCTATTCTCACCCCTTGATGTAGCCGGAAGAACTATAACACAAGCAAGCTTTCATGTCAATAACTTTTTGATTAGAAATGGATATTATTACAAAGTTTTAATGTTCTTTGTTTTGAATTTAAATCGTAAAAGGCTGACAACTGATAGTGGTGAGAGAAACAAAGTATATTTTACATATTCAATAATATATGAGAAGAATTCATATGAATGAAAGGTTTTTCATCGCATGTAAGAATTTTTATGGTAGAAAGAGAAAAACTGTAATGGGAGGACAGCAACTATGCCCATGACTGGATTGTGATAGGATAAAGGAAGGAAAAACACTGAGCAGAGGAGCAAGTACTATGCCAGAAATCGATAGCGATCATGTCTTTGGTTTCGACACGCTGTCCATCCATGCCGGGCAACGTCCTGATCCCGCGACGGGAGCGCGCGCCGTCCCTATCTATCAGACCACGTCCTTTGTTTTTGATGATACCGATCATGCTGCGCATCTTTTTGCCTTGCAGCGTTTCGGCAATATCTATACGCGCATCATGAATCCAACCACGGCCGCGTTTGAAGAACGCATCGCGGCCCTCGAAGGGGGTACCGGTGCGGTCGCGACCGCGTCGGGTATGGCAGCGCAGATGGTGACGATGATGACGCTGCTGCGCCCGGGCGATGAGATTGTCTCCTCGAGCAGCCTTTACGGGGGAACGCACACGCAGTTCGACCTGACGCTGCGAACCTGGGGCATCAATACTATTTTTATTGATAGCACCGACCCTGAAAATTATCGCCGCGCGCTCACTCCACGCACACGCGCGCTTTATGGAGAAACAATTGGCAATCCACGCGGCGATGTGCTGGATATCGCGGCTGTTTCAGCCATCGCCCACGAAGCGGGTATCCCGCTGGTAATCGATAATACCTTTGCCACGCCTTATCTCTGCCGCCCTTTCGAGTATGGCGCGGACATTATCATGCATTCGGCGACAAAGTTCATCGGCGGGCATGGCACATCCATTGCCGGAGTGCTGATCGAATCGGGCAAATTTCCCTGGGATAATGGCAAATTCGCGCATATCGTGGATCCCTCGCCTGGCTATCACGGCGTGCGCTTTTATGAGACGTTCGGTGATTTTGCTTTCGCGATGAAGGCACGTGTGGAGACGGTACGCGATACGGGTCCCGCCATCAGCCCTTTCAACTCGTTCCTGCTCCTGCAAGGATTGGAGACGCTATCGTTGCGTATGGAGCGCCACTGCCAGAACGCCCTGCGTGTCGCGCAGTTCCTGGACGAGCATCCCGCGGTGAGCTGGGTGCATTATCCCGGACTGCCGAATGATCCTTCATATGAACTGGCCAGGCGCTATCTCCCGCGCGGGGCAGGCTCTATCTTCACGTTTGGCGTAAAGGGGGGCTACGAAGCCGGAAAGGCGGTTATCAACGGCGTGCGCATGCTCTCGCACCTGGCAAATGTGGGCGATGCACGCAGTTTGATTATTCACCCGGCCAGCACAACTCACCAGCAGCTTTCAGAAGAGGATCAACTGGCCGGGGGAGTGACACCCGATTTGATTCGTCTCTCGGTCGGTCTTGAGAATGTAGAGGATATTCTTTGGGACCTCGACCAGGCGCTGAGAAAAGCCGCCGGCTAAATAACAAGACTCAACCAGCATCACATTATAGGATGGCTATATGAAGAACGAAACACCTGACATGTATGATCGATTACAGTTCTTGCAGCAATACAAGCATGTGGCTATCGTCGGCATTTCCGCCGACCAGTATCGTCCGAGCCATTTTGTCGCCATCTACTTGCAGGCCGAAGGCTATGATATCGTCCTCGTCAACCCTAACTATGCCGGGCAAACTATCCTGGGCAAGCGAGTCTACGCCACGCTGACGGAGGCGAAAGAGGCTGGGGAAACGATTGAGATGGTGGATGTTTTCCGTAAGGCGGAGGATGTGCCACCTGTCGCGGACGAGGCTATCGCGATAGGTGCGAAGGTGTTATGGCTGCAACTTGGCATTCGCAACGAGGAGGCAGCGCAGAAAGCCCGCGCTGCCGGATTGATCGTGGTGCAGGATCGCTGTATGAAGATCGAACACGCGCGTTTTTTCGGAGGGCTGCACACGGTAGGGCTGAATACGGGTGTGGTCTTATCGAAGAAGCTGGTTTGAAAGGTGAACGCTTGAACCTTGCCTGATGTGCATTCTGGCAATTTCGTTTGTTGGCATCAGGCGCGTGGTCTATTCGGCCCTGTGCGAGGATGCAAACGAAGAGGAGATGATGGTGCGCGGCGTCACCTGCCGGACGATCAACGATCTCTTGACGCGTGGTCCTCTTGAGCTTGTGCCAGGGGTGAGATGCGATGAGGGTAGGGAGCTGCTTGCGCGAATGGGGAAATTGAGAACGGGAGCGGGCCGATGAATCGGCGCTGGGCACGATGAATCGGCCCCTACGGCAGAGCCGTGGGGGCCGATTCATCTATCTATTGCCGGATGAATTTGGTAAAGTTCGTCATTAGCATGGTTAGCCGTTAAAATATGGCGTGACGGCGGTTATAAAGTATTCGAGTGTAGCAATATTCGGGATGCGAAACATGAAATGGGTGACGCCAAGCTCGCAAAATTGCTGTAGTTCGCGCGTGGCCTGGGCCGCATTGCCGGCGACGTAATGCTTTTGCGGATGGCGTATGACTTGCGAGGGGTCTTCGGATACACTCAAAGTGGCCAGGTAGGTCAAACGAATTTCCGCCATGTTGCGCCCTACGGCTTCGCAGTGCTTTTTCAGGATAGCCAGCTTGCGCGCGTATTCTTCTACGGGGACGGAATTGTAGTTCCACCAATCGGCGTAACGTGCTACGATGGCAAGCGTATGCCGTTCGCCGCCACCACCGATCAACAAGGGGATCGCGGGCGATGGCTGCGGCTCGCACCAGGCGTTAGCAATGCGATAGTGCTTGCCGGTATACGTAGCAGCCTGAGAAGTCCACATGGCACGCAGGATAATCGCGGCCTCTTCCAATTCCTCCAGGCGCGTCCTGGTGCCTGGAAACGGATAGCCATAGGCGATGTATTCATCTTCTTTCCAGCCCGCGCCCAGGCCGATTATGAGTCTTCCACCCGTGAGAAATTGCAGGTTAGCCGCCATCTTTGCCAGCAGCGCCGGATTGCGATAGGACTGGTCGAGGACGAGGGTTCCGAAGTGGAACTCGGGATACTGGGCGGCCAGAAAACTGAGGGTGCTGAAACATTCGAGCTGGCCGGTTTGCCCATTTTGCAGGTGGTCTTCAAGCCAGACTGTTGTGAAGCCGGCTTTCATGGCCTCGATACACTGCCGGTTATAGGCCATGACCTCATCCAGCGTCTCGCCGGGATTAGATGGCCTGAGCATCAGTCCAAAATCGATGGGTGGCATAGCGTCGTCTCCTCCTTCGCGGTTATCGAGTCTTATGGACCGGTAGGTGCAGGAGGCCAGGGATAGCCGGCTGAGGAATAGATGGCTTCTATTGTGGCAAGGTTCTCTAGAGACTCTTCCAGGTTGAGCGAGGGCGCGGTGCCAGAGCGCACGCAAGCTCCGAAGTGTTCGACCTCCAGGCGATACTGATCGACGGCGGAGACACGCTGGTGGATTGTTTGCCCTTCCAGAGCGAGGATGACTTCGGTCTCCGCGTTGCCAGGCGTGAATGGGGTGGGAATAATAATTGTTCCCGTATCGCCGATGATTTCAGAGCGCTGACGTGAGGGCAGTTCAAAACTGGAGTCGATCAGGCCAAAGCATCCATTGCCAAAATCGAGGACAGCATTGGCCGAGAGTTCCACTTCGCTGTCATCCTGCAGGTAGACGCGAGCGGCCACGGCTACCGGCGGATGACCATAGACTGCGCGACAGAAATTGATAGGGTAGCAGCCGACATCCATGAGCGAGCCGCCGGCGAGCGCAGCCTGCAAACGGATATCCTGTCTGCGGGGGGGATGCAATATATTGAAAGAAAACGAGGAATGGACGAGTTTGACCTCCCCGATGCGCCCCGCCTGTACCTGCTCAAGCGCCCAGATGGTCTGTGGATGGAAACGATACATGAAGGCCTCCATCAGGAGAACTCCGTTAGCGCGCGCGGCCTCAATCATTGCCGCTCCCTGGTCCGCGGTGACGGCCAGGGGCTTCTCGCACAGGACATGTTTTTTGGCTTCTAATGCTCGTATCGTCCATTCCGCGTGCAGGCTATTGGGCAAGGGGTTATAGATGGCCTCGATTTCGGGGTCTTCGAGCAGGCTTTCGTACTCGCCGTAAATGCGCACATCGGGCAGGTGGGCCATCAATTCTCGCGCCCGCTGCGGATTACGACTGGCGAGCGCGAGCAGCATTTCGCTTTGTGAGGCCATAATGGCGGGTATCACATACTTGATCGCAATATTCGCGGCACTGAGTACGCCCCAACGGACAGGCGTCGTGGAAGCAAGTATATTTGGCTGCATACGGACTCCTTCCCTTTTCAGAATCTCAGACCTGACTTCACCGGCAAGTGTAGCCATGAAGAGCCGGCACGCAGGGAGAAGATACACCCTGTAGTAATGCTACCACAAAGGTGGCCTTGAAAAGTAGGGTAGGATAGGATAGGGTTCAAACGTGCAAAGGTGTCCAAAACATGTTACAATGCCAGCTATGAGTGAACTTACCAATCAAATCGAACGCCTGCAAGGGCGCGTCCATGAAACTATGGTGCGTCTTTGACCTGGCAACAAAGAAAGAACAAATTCAGGACCTGGAAGCAGAGAGCATGGCCGAGGATTTCTGGGCCGATAATCGCAAGGCCCAGGGCCAGATGCAGCAATTGAACGCGCTGCGCGAGGAGGTTTCGACCTGGGAAGCCATCGATGAGCAACTGAATGACCTGCATGGATTAGCCGAATTGCTTGAGGAGGAGCCAGATGAAGGCATGCAGGCAGAGGTTGCGCAGTCACTGGCGGATATCGAGCAGGAGGTTGAGAAGCTGCAATTCGCGTTGATGCTCAACGGCGAACATGATACACGCGACGCGATCATGAGTATTCACGCGGGCAGCGGCGGCGTGGATGCGCAGGATTGGGCCGAGATGCTGCTACGTATGTACCTGCGCTGGGCCGAGGGTCACAAATTCCGCACTGAAATCTACGAATATAATGAGGGTGAGGAAGCGGGTGTGAAGAGCGTTACCATTGAAATTCGCGGGCGCTACGCCTACGGCTACCTGCGCTCGGAGATTGGTACGCATCGATTGATACGTCTTTCGCCTTTCGATGCCGCGCACCGCCGCCATACCTCATTTGCCAAAGTCGAAGTCATGCCCGATATCGAGGACACCATTGAAATTACCATTCGACCCGAAGATATCGAGGTGGATACCTACCGCTCGACAGGAGCCGGCGGACAGCATGTGAACAAGACGGATTCCGCGGTACGTATCCGGCATATTCCTACGGGCATCGTCGTGACCTGTCAGAACGAACGCTCGCAAATTCAGAACCGTGAAGTGGCGATGCGCATTTTGAGGGCGCGCCTGTACGAACGCGAGGTGAAGAAGCGCGAAGAGGAGGCGGCCAAACTCAAAGGTGAATTTGTACAGGCCGATTTCGGGACGCAGATTCGCACCGTCACCGTCCACCCATACAATATCGTCAAAGACCATCGCACCAATTACGAGACGAGCGATACCGAGGGCTACTTGAACGGCGACGTTGACCCGTTCATCTATGCTTACCTGCAAGCAAAGGCAGGGGGGGTCGAACTGGAGGTATAGGAGACACAAAAAATGCAGCGTTGAATAACGCCACAGGGCTGTTCACCGCTGCATTTTTGTATCTTGAACACTGCTCAATCAAGCATGGACGTACTCGCGCAATCCCGCATCGACGTAGCGGTCGGGATAGCGCAGTTTGCGCAGGGCTTTGACCTCAATCTGGCGAATACGCTCGCGGGTGAGTTTGAATTCCACGCTGACCTCGTCGAGTGTGTGCGTCTTGCCGTCTTGCAAGCCATAGCGCATGGAGATGATCGTGCGCTCGCGGGGGTCGAGGACATCCATGGCCTGCTCGATGCTGTTGCGCAAGAGCTGGTAGGATACCTGATCCGCGGCGCTGCCGGTATTGGTATCTTCCAGAGTATCGGCGAGGTGGTATTGCTCATCCTCGGCTACAGGGGCATCGAGGGAAACTGGCTGGTCGCAGACGCTCAATAATTCGATGACGCGATCTTTTGGCAATCCTAGCTCAGCGGCCAGTTGCTCCGGCAGCGGCTCGATGCCATATTCCTGGTACAAACGGCGCGCGACACGTTTGATCTTATAAATAATCTCTACGACATGCACGGGAATATGGATAGTGCGTGAATGCTCGGCGATGGCACGGCTGATAGCCTGGCGAATCCACCAGGTGGCATAGGTGCTGAAACGGTAACCGCGCCGGTAGTCGAACTTCTCCGCGGCCCGCATCAGTCCAATGTTGCCCTCCTGGACGATGTCCAGCAGGGGAAGACCCTGGTTTGAATAGCGCTTGGCAATACTGACGACGAGGCGGAGATTTGCTTCGATTAAGCTGTGCAGGGCGGATTGATCACCATGCGCGATGCGTTCGGCCAGCATCAACTCTTGCTCGGCGTTTAACAAGGGATAGGTTCCGATTTCTTTGAGGTATTGTTTTACCGCGTCATCAGTAATACCACGCGCATCCTCTTCTTCGTCAATGTCAAAAGCCTCTTCTCGCTCATCAAAGAAATCATCCTGCAGGTCAGGCTCGCGGTATGCCTCAACCACTGCGCAGGCGCTATTTTTTCTCGTGGGGCTTTTTCTCATGGGCATGGTAGGAACTTCGTTACGTATACGATTGGCGCTGTACGGCCTTGATAGATTTGCGACCATTGTCAGTACTCTCTTTCAGCTGTTCAAACACGACAAAATATGAGGTTGGGGACTTCCTTGTATTGGGGGAGGAAGTCGTAAATTGTTCAGATATGCTCTCCTACACTGCTTTAGTGCAATATTTGTGCCAAAGAGCGTAAGCGGCGATTTGTATCAAAGTTGATCAATGCAATTCATCGTGTTCAGGTATATCTTTATCGGCGCGCTGGCTTTCTTCTGAAGGGGTACGATGGGCAGAAAAATCTGCTTCGATGGGATGGGAGCGTGTGAAAAATGAACAGATTTCCATGTATGGGGAAAATTACACAGTTGGCCTATGTATCCATGTATTTAAATAGAACTTGACGGAAGTTGTGACACCTGCTATGCTAGCACTAGAAGCAGACGTACATTGTCAAAATGCTGAAAAGCAGCTTTCTAGCGAAGAGAGAGTATCTTATCTGGGCAATACACAAGTAAGATGAAGAATTCTTCACAAGAATGCTGACAGAAGTAAGAAAGTATGGTATGATAGCGGTGGTATGGATGATGTATGACTGCTGTGGGGACGCGGATGCCGAGGCGGAGGCTCCCCCTCGGCTTACTTCTTCGCCAGGCATCGTTCAGTTTTACTAGTGAGGTTGGCGAATTGTACCCTTCAGCGAGTAAGGAAGGAGGCGATTTCGTGGAAAACGCATTTCCCCGGTGTCGCAAATGTGGTGAAGGTGATCTGGTTCCGCTTTCGGATTTCGGTAGCCAGGGAGCTTCCATTGAGTACAAGGCCTGGGTTTGCACCAACCCGTCGTGCCTGTACAATATCAAGATCCGTAACGGCGATATCATCATTAATGAACCCATCAGTGATGGGTCACTTCACTCGTATCGCGGCAGCCGCACGTAATTATTGAGGTGCCGCGGTCAGTGAATGTGAGTTGAAAGGCAAAAGGCAAAACCTTTTCCTTTTGCCTTTTCTTTTTATCTACAGCGAAGAGGAGTCATTGCTGACGTGCTCAATCGATTTTTTGGGCGACAACAAAAGCAGCAACAGGAAGAACAGCAACAGCAGCAACGGGAAGAACAGCCGCAACAGCAACAAGCACTCCAAAACCAACCAACAGCTGCTCCAGAGCGCGCAGGTGGGGACTCCACGTCTGAACAAAATCTTAATCCTTTTAAAAACAGCTTAAGCCGGACACGTAGACTTTTTGGCCGGGTTAGTGAATCTTTCCGTCAAAATGATATTACGGACGATCTGTGGGATGAGTTGGAGGAGGCGTTGATTAGTGCGGACGTTGGACCCAGTACGACGATGTGGCTGATGAACCGATTGCGCCAGCGAGCGACGGAAGAACAGATGCACACAGCCAACCAGGTACAGCACGCACTGCGTCAGGAACTCGTCAAGTTGCTTGGGAAGCCTGCTCCGCTGTATTTTGCCAAACAATCCCCCCTTACTGTGATCCTGGTTATCGGCGTGAATGGCTCAGGTAAGACAACCAGCATAGCCAAGATGGCCTACCAGCTCACAAGAGAGGGGCATAAAGTAATCCTGGCGGCGGCAGATACTTTTCGTGCCGCGGCTATCGACCAGCTCAAAGTGTGGGGTGAGCGGGTCAATGTGCCGGTAATCAGCCAGAGCCCGGGGTCGGATCCAGGCGCGGTAGTTTATGATGCAATCCAGGCGGCAGGAACACGCGGCAGCGATGTGTTGATCGTGGATACTGCCGGGCGTTTGCATACGAAGTATAACCTGATGGAAGAGTTGAAGAAGATCAACAAGGTTATACAGAAACTGCTACCGGATGGCCCTCACGAGCTTTTGATGGTCATTGACGCAACTACGGGCCAGAACGCGCTGTTGGCGGCCCGCAAATTCGCGGAAGATATCGGTTTGACGGGAGTGATCATTACCAAATTAGATAGTACCGCCAAGGGTGGCTTTGCATTTGCCGTCGCCGACGACCTGGGGGTACCGATTAAGTTTGTCGGTACGGGAGAAAAAGTCGGGGATTTAGCTCCTTTTGATCCACAGAGTTTTGTGGCGGCGCTTTTCGCGCAAGACTGACGAGGAGGGAACCACATGGTCAAGGAAGCTGCCATTCCACCTACCGGGCAATCCTCTACCGGAAAGGATGAGAGACCGGGCGCGCCCGCGGGTAACCTGGTGGTGAAATGCCCCAAGTGCCGCGAAATCTTGCTGGCGCGCGAGTGGGAGAAGAACTTGAAAGTGTGCTCTCGGTGCAACTTTCATTTCAAGCTGTCAGCATTCGAGCGTATTGAACTGCTGGTAGACCCGGGCAGCTTTGTCGAAACAGACGGTGATATGGTTTCTGTTGACCCCCTCAAATTCGTCACCCGCACCAAAGATGAGGTGCAGTTCTACGCGAAAAAGCTCGAAGAAGAGCGTCAGAAGGTGGGCCTGAATGAGGCAGTGGTGAGTGGCTATGCTACTATCGAGGCGCTGCCGCTTGCGCTTGCCGTGATGGATTTTCGTTTTATCGGCGGCAGTATGGGTTCCGTAGTTGGCGAGAAGATTACGCGCGCGATAGAACTGGGCATCGAGAAAAACATAGCGGTACTGATCTGCTCCGCGTCGGGAGGCGCCCGTATGCAAGAGGGTCTTTATTCGCTGATGCAGATGGCCAAAGCATCTGCGGCGCTGGCAAAACTGGGCGAGGCGAAACTGCCATACTTCAGCTTGCTTACGGACCCTACGACGGGCGGCGTGACGGCCAGCTTCGCGATGCTGGGCGACGTGACGATTGCCGAGCCCGGGGCGCTGATCTGTTTCGCCGGTCCGCGCGTCATCGAGCAAAACATGCATATGAAGCTGCCTGAGGGGGCAGTCACCTCAGAATTTGTTCTCCAGCACGGCATGATCGATGCGATAGTACACAGGCGCGACCTGCGGTCAACGTTTGCTCGCCTCTTACGCTTATATACACCCAATGCAGCTCGCCAGGCTGAAAATCTTCTACCCACTACTATAAAAATGGAGCCGAATTCAGCAGATAGAAGAGGGGAAAGCGATGGCCTACGACCTGGAATTTGAGAAGCCGCTTGCCGAGCTCGAGAGAAAGATCACGAGTTTGCAGCGCAAGGGCGACCACCTGAAGCCGAACGAGCACCGGCAGTTGCAGGAGGCTGAACGCGAACTACGCCATCGCACGGAGGAGATTTACCGCAATCTCACTGCCTGGGAGACGGTGCAGGTGGCCCGTCACAAGGACCGCCCACATGCCCTGGATTATATTCATCTGATGTGCGAGGACTTCTTCGAACTGCATGGTGACCGCGCGTTCAACGACGATCATGCCATTGTGGCAGGCACCGCGAAACTGGATGGCGAGACGGTGATGCTGGTCTGTCATCAAAAGGGTCGCGATATAAAAGAGAATCAGTTTCGTAACTTCGGCATGCCACACCCCGAGGGGTATCGTAAAGCGGGTCGATTGATGCTACAGGCAGAAAAATTCGGTTTTCCGATTATTTGCCTGATCGATACGCCGGCAGCATTTCCCGGTCTGGAGGATGAGGAGCGCGGGCAGGCAGAGGCCATCGCTTCGAATCTGTATTTGATGGCGCGCCTGCGTGTTCCCTCGATTGGTGTTGTAACCGGTGAGGGCGGTAGCGGAGGCGCCCTTGCCATTAGCGTGACCGACCGCCTGCTGATGCTGGAATATGCGGTCTACAGCGTTGCGCCACCCGAATCGGCGGCGTCAATACTCTGGCGCGACAAGGTCTACGCGCCCCAGGCAGCGGAGGCTATGCGAGTCAGCGCCCGCGAACTGAAGGAAATTCACCTGGTAGATGAGTTGATTCCTGAGCCGCTGGGTGGTGCGCATCACAATCACCAGCTCACGGCGGATAACCTGAAGGCGGCCCTGCTGAAAAATCTGGCCGAGTTGAAAAAGATTCCCATCGATGATCTGCTGGAGATGCGCTATCAAAAGTACCGGTTGATTGGGGAGTACGGTAGGGTGTCGTGAGATGATGAAGATTTCAAAATAAAGCCAAAAATGATATTGACTTTGGGCTTTTGATGCGTTATCATACAGCCTGTCCGACTGGCCGGCGTGGCGGAACGGTATACGCGCTTGTCTCAAAAACAAGTCCCCTTACGGGGTTGAGGGTTCGAATCCCTCCACCGGCACTACCTCATCTATTGCTGTCTCCCAACATCTTCCAGCCCCTCTAGAAGCCAATCGAATTTCCACTACCATCCACCGAAATCCAGGCTTGTCTACCGGTTTTGCTGTCAAATGCTACAAAATGAACCAGGTGTAGGTGCGCTTCCAAGGCCTGTTATAAAGACAAACCAGGCTCACTCATATTTTTTGCTGATCATGACACACCTCCAGGACCAGATTATCGGCCTCCAGAGCCAGGCCATCGACCTGGATGGAAATATGAAAAGACTTCAGACTGAGATGCAGGAAACACGAGAAGAGATTGCCGATTTGAAATTTATCGCTCAGCAAATTCTAGCACGGTTACCCGCAGAACCATAGTCTTGTTAATTCCGTTGTTTCTTCCAACTATCCGCCATCTATCCGCCATTCCCTATGAGAAGCCAGTGACTTATGCTAAAATGAAGAGCACTTCAGATGATGAGAAGAATGTAAAGAGGCTGCTATGGTGAAACTAACTGAGATGGAACTGAAGAAGCTGAGTACCTTCCTGTAGTACAGCATTATTGGGAATAGATGGTGGAAGTGGCGAAAGGGTATGGTGGATAGTAATTAAGGAGAACATATCCGCCATCCTTGAAAAAGAGCACACAATGCCTGAAGGTCAGGCAAAATTATCATCATGGTTTCAAGTGGCCACTGGAAGCCCTTAATGTATGCTTTTCAGAGCTGTCATTTGCGCCATCTATCCGCCATTTTCCCTGAGGGATTCCTTAGTTGTGTCGCAAAAGTCGCTTGCTATCGCTGTTCAAGTAACAAGCTCATCGATATTTAGACCCTTTCAGACATTTCTTCAGACATTTCTTCAGACATTTCTTCGGACATCCTCTAGGAGAAACCCGCTGCTTATGCTAAAATTGGACTGTCTTAAACAATGACAGAGTTAATGGAGATAGTATGGGTAAGCTGAGCGAGACAGAACTGAAGGCACTTATTAAAGGTGGAGAGACAAATACGGTCGAGCTGAAATTAGCTGCACCGCGAGCAGTTGATTTAGCAGAGAGGCTCTGTGGAATGGCTAATGCGAGAGGTGGAATCGTGATTATTGGGGTTGAAGACTCTACCCATAAGGTGGTGGGAGTGCCTGATGAACGTATTGGAGAAACAATGGATGTCGTTCTACGGGCTGCCAGGCAGGTGATCAAGCCAGAACTCGTGCTAGACCCACCCGAGCCAGAAGTCTATGTGCTCGCCGGGAAAAGGCTGCTCGTTGTTACCATACCGCCAACAGATGGTCCAGTGTATCAAGCCGGGGGCATTTTTTGGGTACGGCAGGGAACCCAAACCAGAGCATTAACTATGACAGAATTATCAGAAATGATCTACGATCGAGGTCTACGTGATTGGGAGCTTGAACCTACGTACAACGCAACAATGGAAGATATCGATTTGGAAAAGGTGAGAGCTTTCATTGCACGTCGTTCAGCCTCCGCTCGGCAGTCGGGTCGTTTCAAGAATATCGATCGGTCACTGATTGGTATGCGGTGCGCAATAGAGGTGAGCAGCGGGACAATCGTTCCTACGAATGCTGGCATACTCTTCTTCGGACATAGTCCGCAGGACCATATCCCTCAAAGTGAGGTGGTATGTGTGTTGTTTCGAGAAACGGTTGGAGCCAGCCGGTATGCTGACCGTAAAATCGTGACGGGAACGCTCCAGGATTTGGTAGATGGCACCGAGGCGTTTCTTAATCGGTACATCGCTGTAGGAGCGCGTGTTGAAGGCTGGAAGCGGATTGACATCCCTGAGTATTCCATTGAGGTGTTACGTGAGGCTGTCATTAATGCGGTAGTACATCGGGATTATAGCAGGCGCGGTGAAAGAGTTCGCGTCTTTTATTATCCTGATCGGGTCGAGGTGCATAGTCCCGGTTTATTACTGCCTGGAATCACCGTTGAGCAGATGCAGCGCGGTGAGGTGCAATCCAAGCTCCGTAATCCTGTACTTGCGGGTTTATTGAGCGATATTCCTGGATACATAGAGCAAATTGGCAGCGGTGTCAGATTTATGTTAGATGAAACGAAGCGGATGGAACTTCCTGCTCCGCAATTTCGAGAGATGAGTGAGTTTATTGTGACATTCCAGAAAGCGCCAGCTTTACGTACTCCAGAGCCGCCATTGCAGCATCAAGGAGGAACACTTTGGGAAGAGCATGAGGATTCCTTTCCCGAGGTAGTGGTGCAGGATCGCCGTGCT
Organism: Ktedonobacteraceae bacterium; assembly: GCA_035653615.1. Taxonomy (NCBI): domain Bacteria; kingdom Bacillati; phylum Chloroflexota; class Ktedonobacteria; order Ktedonobacterales; family Ktedonobacteraceae; species Ktedonobacteraceae bacterium. The sequence continues at coordinate 245,104 of DASRBN010000035.1, forward strand.
GAGCAGGTGGAAAAGAGATTGATACAGGCATTGCATTATGTCCAGGAACATGGGTTTATCACGAATGGGATCTACAGGCAATTGACGGGTGTAACTGATAGAACAGCTCATAGGGATTTGGAAAAGTTGGTAGAACGAGGAAGGTTAAAAGGCACTGGCCAGCGAGCAGCACGCCGCTACGTGCTAGCGTAGTGGCACTAGACGAGGGAAGGCGGCACAGTAAGTTGTCAGAACCTTACGACAATTCTTACGGCAACGGCAACGACTCTCTATGAACAAAGGCATCCAAAAACGGACGCGGGCCGGGGAAAGCGAGCACGGGGCGGGCCGGGAAAGACGGGGGCGGACGGCCCGGGCCGCTTCCCTCCACCGGCACTACCTCATCTATTGCTGTCTCCCAACATCTTCCAGCTGCTCTAGAAGCCAATCGAATTTCCACTACCATCCACCGAAATCCAGGCTTGTCTACCGGTTTTGCTGTCAAATGCTGCAATCTGCCCAGGACGCAGGAGAACCAGGGCAATGGAAAAATAGATCAGGCAGAGAAGCATATTGAGCGTATGGGCAGCAATTGATGGAGCAGATAAAACGGATGCTGGATACATATCCTGATAGATCACTCCGATAACATCGAGGCCGGCGTGGAGCAGTACGTATTCGCAGCGACGCCAGGAGAACGCCCGCGCCCAGAGCTAAAATGACCTGGTCAGCAGTATAGCCCCAGGAGGCACCGCTGAGTAGATGGGTCAGATGAACGCCTGCAAAACAGAAGGTAGAAAAGAGTACTGCTGGCCAGATACCTTTAGGAAGCAGGCAGCGCATGATCACACCACGAAACATTCCTTCCTCAGCAAATCCGACCAACAATGAAAGGGTAATGCCAGTAACCAGCAGCAAGGTTGGCGCTCTAGTGATACCTCGCAAGGACAGTAATGTTGGTCCGACAATGAATAGAAGTGGCAGCAGACAGAGTAAGATTCCTTGCCCATTTACACCACGCGTAAAGCCTGTTTCAGACCACCACCTTAATAACGCGATAGGCAATACAACAATTAATGCTATCAGCGTTTCGCGCACTGTGTCATAGAGCAACAAAGGCATAATTGGATACTCTCCAGGAGGGAGTCTCTGGCGAGAAGCTCTCCACAAAACTCCTGCACATAGCGATGGAAGCAGGCCAGGGCTTCGATGCACTTCCAGCTTGTCAACGTCAGTTCCTCGCGCCTCTTCTCTACCGCCACAATTGCCTGTTCTGGCCGGCCTGCCGCCATCTCGTCCAGGACAGACCGAATGACGGAGAAGTTGTAGCCGGCCTCTCTGAGGAGAACCACTAGGCGCAGGCGCCGCATCTGTTGCTCGTCGTAGAGGCGATAGTGGCTGCTCCGGTCGCGCAACGGATGCAAAAGGCCCTGCTGCTCCCAGAAATGCAGGGCTGAGACGCGCACACCAACCTGTCTGGCCGCCTCTCCCACCCGCAACGATTGAGGAGGGCGGCCACTTTGCCGGGGCTCGGGTTGCGCGGCCAGGGCATGCAGGGCGCTGAGCGTCTGCTCGCATTCCCGGCGCTTGCTGGCAAGCTCGGCATGGCGCGAGTCGATCAGTGCAAGTGCAGCTGAAAGGTCATCCTGATGAAGGGCCTGCATGATCTTCGGCACGCGCGGCCAGCCATAGCCACCAATCAGGGCACGAGCGGTCTTGAGCGCGGCAAGATGGCGCCGGGTGTAGAGACGGTAGCCGCTCTTGCTCCGTGAAGCTGCCGGCAACAGGCCCAGGCTCTCATAGTTGCGCACCTGCTGAACGCTGATGCCTGCAGCTCTGGCCAGATCAATAGGACGCAAAGCATGACGAAGTTCCATGTAAAACTCTCAAGAACGTTATAGAGACTTCTCTTCCATACATGTCTCTTTATACCACATGGCATAAGAATATTCCGCTTGCTAACCCTCCAATATTGCATCTGTGTTGTAGATTAGGCATGTGATCCAGAAAAAGCCCGGCCAGGCTGGATCGGAGATGTATGACGAATTTTAACAAAATAGTCCGGAGGAGGAGAAGATTTCTCATTGGATAAATGGTACAGTGAAAACAATGAAAGGTAGTCTCATGACAAACACAGCAGAAGTATATTCGACACTTGACGGCTGGATAGCGCACGAGATGATTCGATGCTCGCTCGATTCTCGCCCGGACTTCAACGCCGCCGTTGATACGGTGGTCGACTCACCTGGCGATGAGGTGGCATTGCTTGGCTTTGGAGAGGCACTCCATGGAGGGGAAGAGTTGCTTGTCCTGCGCAACCAGGTCTTCCAACGCCTTGTCGAAGCCCATGGCTATAGCGCCATTGCCGTTGAGAGCAGTTTTCCTCGGGGGTCTGTCACCAACGACTACGTGCTTGGACGCGGTCCGGCATCCTATGAGGCAGTGCAGGAGACTGGATGGAGCCACGGGTTCGGAACATTCGAAGCGAATCGCGAGCTGATCGAGTGGATGAGACGCTACAATGCTAATCCAGCTCACCCGACAAAACTCCAGTTCTATGGATTTGATAGCCCGACCGATATCATTGCAGATAGTCCCCGCCAGACTCTGTATGTCGCGCTTGATTACCTCAGTTCAGTTGATGAGGTCCTCGGCCAGGAGTATCGCCAGCGTATCGATCCGCTGCTCGGAGAGGACGCTGCCTGGGAGAATCCGGCTGCCGCGTTTGACCCGACGCAAGCGATCGGTCGATCACCGGAGGCAACCGCATTGCGGATCGAGACCGAGGAGCTAATTGCAGAACTGCGCGTGCGCCATCCCGAACTGGTCGCCAAAAGCGATGGGAGCCGCTATCGAGAAGCTATGCACTATGCTGTGGTGGCACGACAGCTCTTACACTATCATGCGGCGTTAGCGCAAGCGTCGGAGAAACGCCAGGAGAGACTGTTCAATACACGCGACGCTATGATGGCAGAGAATCTGGAATATATCGTCTCCCGCGAACAGGGGCGAGGCAAGGTCCTGGTTTTTGCCCACAATAGCCATCTCAAGCGTGGAAAGATGCAATGGCACTGGGGGAATGAGACGATGAACTTGTGGCCCGTTGGATCTCATCTACATGAACGGTTCGGTCGCCGCTATGCCGTCATCGGCTCAGCCATAGGCGAATCAGTAGCCAATGGGATAGGCCAGCCGGAAGCCGGGACGCTTGAGGCACGGTTCACAGCCGCTCCTGGGCCGGTGCGGTTCATTCCCACCCATCAAGGGCAAGGGCTTCCTGCCGAGGAAATGGCGACACTGCCGATTCGCTCTGGCAGTCAAAAGAACAGGAGCTATGAACCACTCAACACCCAAAGCTTCACCGATTTCGATTGGTTCGCTGTCCTGGATACAACGACCTACAATGGGTGGGGCCATTTCTAGACTTGAGTTTGTCTCGTTGCACAACCCGGTAGATTTTGGAATCATGTTTCAGATCTATCATTCAGGAAAAACCATCATATATCAAATATAAGTATGATTACCTGTTGTCATCCAGTAGGTAATTATACTTATTTAAAGAAGCTATCTGGTTTGTGCTTCTAAAATCCTTTACTTTTGAGCTATAATGAGGTACGCTAGATTATTGATAGGTTCTAGTTTTCTCAAGCCCTTTTCTGCTTCTGGGGAGGAGCTGATAAAGAAGCTGTTTTTGATTTCTTCTATCACGACAAGCCCCTCGTCGTGACGAAGACAACTCTTGCCTTTCTCGATTTGAGGTAAGCCTCACTGTTATGGATGCCTGCTGTATAGCTATGTGGTCTTTGCTCGGGGCATCCTGAGGTTCCTACAACGCTTCTATATCGCCTGGAATGATGAACTCTGGTTAAGAGGAGGTCATAAGATGCTAACGACTGAGAACCCTGATACCATTCATCCGCAGAGGGAAAGCGGCAGTAATGCGGGGAGCCTGCCGATGGCCACCTTGCAACCAGTTCCAAGGGAAGGCCCATTGCCACTTTCCTTTGCACAGCAACGGTTCTGGTTGCTCGATCAACTGGAACCCGGTAGCATCACCTATCTTTTGCCCCTGGCCATACGCCTCTCTGGCCCTCTGGATATGGAAGCCTTACAACGTAGTCTGCAAGCTATTGTGCAACGCCATGAAACGCTGCGTACCTCCATCCTTACGATGAATGGTGAACCCCGGCAGATCATTGCCCCCAGCTTAGATTTGCCAGTACCCCTGGTCGATTTGTCACAAATGGCACCCTCTGAGCGCGAAGTCCAGACCCAGCAGCTCATGCTACAAGAGTTAGAGAAGCCTATTGACCTGGCCAGCAAGCAGCTTTTACGCGCCACCCTGCTGCGCTTGAATCCCAACGAACACATCCTGTTGCTTACTTTCCATTCCATCATCTGTGATAGCTGGTCCATGGGCGTCTTCATGCATGAATTGACCTCCTTCTACCAGGCTTTCATCCAGCAACAGCCCTTGTCTTTGCCTCCTCTGAGCATCCAATACGCCGACTTCGCCTTCTGGCAACGCCAGTGGTTGCAGGGTGAGGTTCTTGACACGCAACTCGCCTACTGGCGAGAGCAATTGCGGGACCTCCCTGATCCTTTACGCTTACCCACCGATTATCCTCGCCCAGATGTTCAACGCTTTCGGGGAGGACGCTACGTCTTCCAACTGCCTGAGCCGCTCAAGCTGGCTGTACGGGCATTGAGCCAGCGCGAGGACGTTACCCTGTTCATGACCTTGCTAGCGGCTTTCCAACTGCTGCTGGTCCGTTATAGCGGTGAGAATGATATTGTGGTTGGTAGCCTCATCCCCAATCGCACTCGTGCCGAAATTGAGCCGCTTATCGGCTGCTTTGTCAACACGCTGGTCTTACGCACACGTTTGAGCGGCGAACCTACAGTACGGGAGTTATTGCAGCAGGTGCGCAAAATGGTACTGGATACTTACGCTCACCAGGATCTGCCTTTTGAGCAGATTGTGGAAGCTCTCCAGCCCAAACGCGACCTGAGCCGCAATCCATTATTCCAGGTCATGTTCGTCCTGCAGGATGCGCCACAACGCACTCTAGAACTAAGCAACCTGACTTCGGAACCTCTGGAGATCGAGACCCATACGGCCAGGTTTGATTTGACGCTAACCATGGAGGAGAGCGAAACCGGACTGAGGGGTGTATTGGAGTACAATATTGACCTGTTCGAGGCCGAGACGATTGCACGTATGGCGACTCACCTGCAAACGCTGTTGGAAGGCATGGTAGCTGATCCTGAACAATCCATCTGGTTACTCCCGTTACTGAGTGCATCCGAGCGGCAGCAGCTACTTATCGAGTGGAACCATACAGCGAAAACCTATCCGCATGACAAATGCATCCACGAACTGTTTGAGGAGCAGGTTGAGCGTACCCCTGATGCCATCGCGTTAGTATTCGAGGATGAGCAGCTGACCTATAGCGAGCTCAATGCGCGTGCCAATCAACTAGCACGCTATTTACAGAAAGCTGGAGCAGGACCAGAAGTGCTGGTGGGGATCTGCCTGGATCGTTCTGTAGGCATGATCGTTGGACTTCTGGGTATTCTTAAGGCGGGGAGCGCTTATGTGCCTATTGATCCGACCTACCCGAAGGAGCGGCTCGCCTTTCTGCTCGAGGATTCCCAGATAGCCATCCTGCTCACACAACAAAGGCTAGCTCATGCCCTTCCAACTCATACAGCCAGATCAGTCTATCTGGACTCGGACTGGCCTCTTATTGCTCAGGAAAGTACGACGAATGTAGCCAGCGGCGTCCAGCCAGCGCACCTGGCCTATGTAATATATACATCAGGCTCAACCGGGCAACCCAAGGGGGTGATGATACTCCATCATGCCTTGACCAACTATATTGAGTATGCGCGGGAGAGGTTTGGGCTGCTACCCGATGATCATGTGCTGCAGTTTGCATCGATCAGTTTCGATGCCAGTGCCGAGGAGATCTATCCTTGCCTCATCAGTGGAGCAACCCTCTATTTACGAACCGACATCATGCTCAACTCAGTGGCTACGTTTCTGCAACAGTGCCAGGCCTGGTCCATCACGACGTTGAACCTGCCGACGGCTTACTGGCACGAACTGACACGCAGCCTGGAAAGGGATGCAGTATCGCTTCCTCCAACTATACGCAGGGTAATTATTGGTGGGGAGCGCGCATTGCCGGAACAGTTGGCGATATGGCGGAAGAAGGTAGACCAACAGGTGCGATTCTTTAATACATATGGTCCAACTGAGGCAACGATAGCGGTGACGATGGCTGAACTGCAAGGGGATTCACAGCAGACAAAGCAGGAGCGCGAGGTGCTGATTGGGCGGCCAATTCCACATGTGTCGATTTACCTGCTGGATGCGCACTTGCAACCCGTTCCTATTGGGGTAGCAGGAGAACTTTATATTGCGGGGATATGCCTGGCTCGCGGCTACTTAGGGCGGCCCGAGTTAACGGCTGAACGCTTCCTCCCCAATCCCTTTAGCAGCGAGCTGGGAGAACGGCTCTATAAGACGGGGGACCTGGCGCGTTATCTACCGGATGGTCAGATTGAATACCTGGGACGTACTGATACACAGGTCAAAATCCATGGCTATCGCATTGAGTTGGGCGAAATCGAAGCTGTCCTGGCGAAACACCCGGCTGTGAGTGAGGCCGTGGTTATTGCCCGCACACCAGGGAAAGAGCAGCAACGCGGGGAGGCGTTTGGAGACACACAACTGGTGGCCTATGTCGTTGCGCGACAGCAACAAGAGCTTCCAACACAGGTTGATTTACGTCGCTTTCTTGCAAAACGATTGCCTGCCTACATGCTCCCGTCGGCTTTTGTGTTGTTGGAGACCCTGCCACTCACTCCTAATGGCAAGGTGGATCACCATGCTTTGCCTATGCCTGAGAACAGCCGCTCCCTCATGGACAATGACTACGCAGCCCCTCGCACTCCCGTTGAGAAACTTGTGGCAAGAATCTGGAGTGAGGTACTCAAGCTGGATCAGGTGGGGATTCATGACAACTTCTTCGAATTAGGGGGACACTCCTTATTAGCTACTCAAATCGCCTATCGTATAAGCGATACCCTCCAATTGAAGGTATCACTACGTACCATCTTCGAGTTTCCAACTGTGGCTGAACTCACCGAAGCCATTGAGACGCTTCACCAGATAGAGGATAAACCCAGGCTGGATGAGCAAGCACGACTGGCGGCCGAGCATGATCAACTAGTAGAAAAGAAGATTCGGCAGAAAAAACTCTCCTTGATCCGCAATGGAATCCTGATTGTGCTTGCCGGAGTGGGAATAGTAATCAGTGGTCTTGGTAGAGGTATAGTCACCGGACTTTCCACACTTCCGGCTTTCGAGAATTTTGGGCTGATCGCGGCAATGATCCTGATCGGGTTTATCTCTTTTGAAATCTGGGTTCTGGTGCAGATGAAAGTACAAGTAAAGCACTTGCTGAAGCGGCTTGAGTCATGGGAAGAGTATGGTGTTGCTCTTGTTGAGGAGGAGTTCCATGGACTAGAAGAAGATGAAGATGCTCCCGACTTTGAGCTTCCTGACATCTTCACCAGCAAGACCTATACTCTCAAAGATCTGCTACCAAATGAGGAAAGTATCGACGATAAGAACGAGGCGACGAGAAAAGGGGTGGTCCTCATCTTCTCCTCTGCGAACTGTGGCCCTTGTAATGAGGCGATACCTGAATACATGGAATTGCTGAAGAGATTCGGTAACGAATTGACATTTGCCATGATCACTGATGGCACCCCTAAGGAGAACCGCTTAAAGTTTGCTCAATATGACGAAAAGCCTCTTGTACTCTTACAGAAAGGTAACGCGGTATCGAATGCATATAAGGTGCGTGTCACGAATGCGCCAATCGCAGTGGGTATTCGTTTTGATGGCTCGATTTACAATGTGCCGGCTGAGGGTATGGTTGCGATTAAATTGCATGTGTTGCATGCAACCATCGGGTGGTGCAATTGGCGTCCGCGGGACTGGCAGCCTATACAATGACCTTTTCGCTTTCGTGTGTCAGGAGAAGTTGGGGAATTCCTTTAATCAGCCCGCTTGCCTTTCCCAAAAGGAACCTTTTTGAACAGCCTATCCACGATGATGCGGTCTTCGGGGTCGATTTTGAACAGCACCAGCAATGCGACGTAAGCGGTCAGGAATACCGGCACCAGTATGAGCTGGATCGGGAATTGCGTACTCAAGAAGGAGTTGGAGGCAATGACCTTATCAAGCAGGAAGAGGAGAATAGCCGTGAACAGTCCGCTGATCAGTCCTGCTCCCAGGGGTTTCAACATGTCCAGGCGATAGGGATGCATTTTGAGCAAAAGTTGAATTTCGACGACCCGCGCGGCATTGATCGCGATCAGCGCTGCGCTGGTACTGATTGCGGTGCCAAATGCGCCATAGTGCTGGGTCAGGATGATACCGAGAACGACATTGAGAATAACCACGGCCAGGGAATTGAAGACCGAAACCTTCTGGTGGCCCGTCATAAGAAGCATGTAGCCACCGGAACCGCCGGCAACGGTCAATATATCACCGATTGCCAGTACGATCAGGATTCCCGCTCCTGATACGAAATCGCGGCCCGATATTTCAAGCAAAGGGGCAGCGAAGATGACACTTATGCCAAAAATCGGCAGGCAGAGCACAACGGACCACTTTGTCATAATTTTGAACATGGCGGACAGCTTCTGCATCTCTTTTTTCGCGTAGAGTTCGGCTATCGTAGGCGTGAAAATGACATTGATGGTGCTGAGAGGCATCGAGATAAAACCGGTTATTTTGAGACCGGCAGCATATTGCCCAATGGCCGCCGCTGGTACATAGAAGGCGAGCAGCAAGGTATCAACGGAGTCCAGGACGGTGCTGATAATCGTCGTCAAAAAATTAGGTACGGCGAATCCCATCCACTCTCGCGCCTGGTAGGTTTCGTTTTCGACCATTCCGGCTTTTGTGAGACGAGAAACCGCGCGAAAGAGAAAATACAGGTTGATGACATCGGTAAGCAGCACACCGAGGAAGGTCACGATGACAATGCCGGTGATGTTGCGGAAGAATAAGATAGCGATGAGCATGAGGAGAAACGTACTCAAAGGTATCACGAACCGCTGTATCAAGACACGCTGCTTGAATTCTTTCAGTCCCTGTAAACCGCCCAGCCAGACGGTCTGCAAGCATAACAATGGAACTAATGGGGCCATGTATTGTAAAAATGGCGCGATATCGGGTTTATTTTGCAGCGTGGCTAGAGGAGTGGCGAAAAAGAGAACTAACAATCCGCCCAATATGCCGGTGATGCTAACCAGGGTGGTGCAAAAGATTGTCAGCGTGCGCAACAAATGTGTCTGCTTTTTGCCACGATAGATGGCCATGTAACGAATCATGGCATTGTCCATACCAAGATCGAATATGGATGAGACCAGCGTGACGACCGACATACTGAGCGAATAGAGGCCAAAGAAGCTGGCGTGCAGCCCACGTTGGATCAGTAGATTGTTGGCATACTTGAAGACGTAACCGGCGATATTGCCGAGGCCCACAATACTGGCATTACTCGCCGCGCCTGTGATCTCTGAAGCCATTACCGGCGTCGCCGTACCTTGCTGCTTCGAGATGCCATCGAGCACCATCATCGGAATCGTAGCAAGCTTCTCAAGATCAGGGTCATCCGCGTCGAAGGTCTGATCCTCTACTTTAGTCTCTTCAGGTATGAATTGAAGTTGCTCCACCTCCCATGGCTCAAGGTCAGGCAGTGATGGGGTGAGAAAGTCAGACAGTGGCGGGGTGATTATGTTCTCGGACCGCCTCAATCTACCAATTCTCGGCACTTTCAGCGTTATATCATCGTCCTCAAGCTCTGCTAGCGGTTGAAGACGCAGCCGGTGAAGGTGCCTGTGTGATTGATCTTTCGGTAATTGTTCAAGTTGGTTCACCATGCAATATTACTGCCTTTTACCTCTTGATCGTGCTTTGATGTCCTGGCACATCGATACCTGTTACTTTGTCAAACGTGGTCTGGCGCGTGGAGCGGGCGACCACCAGGGTTCGCCCCTACAGGTTTACTATCGGAACATTTTAGGATGTTTACGGCTCCTTCATACTGTATCATGCTTACTATCGTTGTCTTACAGAAGCCCAATTAAGATATGGTAATTATTAGCAACTTCAGGTTAAGGTTTTATAACCTGAAGTGAGCAAGCGTATTCTCTTGTACGAGGTTTTCCAGCGGCCAATCCGGTAACATTTGAATGCTTGAAGAGTTATTTTAACCACTTCTCTACCCGTTATTTACACAGTCTTCACCTGTTTCCTCTACCCTATCAAGGAACCATATGCAAGGTGTATAGGTGCAAAAGGAAGGGAAAGAACAATGAATGCTGTGTTCAATGGCGTAAAGCGGCTCTTCACGCCTATCTGGCTGCGATGCCTGCTATTACTGGTAATAGTATTCACAATCACACTCTCTGTGGTGCTGCCACGGTTGCAGCATGCACATGCTGACAATCCAGGCTGGCCGACGACTTATCTGGGGGATAATGGTCGAAGCAATTTCAATAGTTCGGAGACCATCATCAATCCATCAACTGCCTCAAGCTTGCAGCTTGTCTGGGAGAAATCGACATGTTGCGAGGCGCCCATCACGTCGCAACCGGTGGTGGCGAATAACCTGCTCTACTGGGGCCTCTGGTCTGGCCGCGTGCAGGCGACAAAGCTGAATAACGGCAACAATATCTGGACACATGATCTCGGCCTTTCGTCCAGGAAGAGCTGCGAACCACCTAAGGTAGGTGTAGTGGGTACCTCGACCGTTGCCACCGTTACAATCAATGGGCAACCGACATCGGTGGACTTCGAAGGTGGGGCGCTCTCCAATTTCTATGCGCTGGATGCTATGACGGGTAAACAAATCTGGCGTACCCCACTGGGTGGCCCACTGCACTTCATCTGGGGTTCGGTAGCGTTCTATAACGGCGACCTGTACATCGGCACGGGTGTCCAGGGCAGTTGCGTGAGCGCACAATCGAAATTCTATCAGTTGGATGCGGCGACAGGACAAATTTTAAACACCTTCAGCACTGTGCCCAGCGGTTGCACCGGTGCGCCTATCTGGGGTTCCGCGGCAATCGATGAGCAGACAGGTATGCTGTACTTCGCTACCGGAGCACCCGGCACCTGCTCGCAAGCAGAGCCTTATGCGAATGCAATTGTAGAATTGAATACGACGGACCTGTCCTATGTCAATTCCTGGCAGATACCATCGACCAAGAGCGGGCTTGACTTCAGAAGCACCCCGACGCTCTTCTCGGCAACAATCAACGGCACTTTGTATCAGATGGTAGGCGCACTCAGTAACAACGGAACCTACTATGCTCTTGATCGCACGAATCTTAGTGCCGGCCCGTTGTGGCAAGATCAGTTGGCAGCGCCGCAGAAAGGCAGCTATAAAGTCAACACCGAGGCAAGTACCTGGGATGGGACGACCCTCTATGTGGCCGCGGATGCCACGACGATAAATGGAACGCAGTGCGCATCCAGCGTGAGCGCGATCAACCCGGCAGATGGCTCGTACCTGTGGCAAGATTGCCTTAACCAGGGTCCGGCCTTGTGGACGATGGGTGTACCGGGCCTGGTCGTCTTCGGCGATGGCAATACGTTCAACGTAGCTGATGCCACAAATGGAACTATCCTGTACAGCTACACTGCTACGCGGCCAGGAGCGGTCTTCCAGGGTTCAGCAACGATCTCGAATGGTGTCCTTTATATAGGAGATGCCCACGGAGACCTTTATGCTTTCGCGCCAGGTGGCTCAGCTCGCTCCAAATAAACGTTGATAGGCATGAACGGGTGCGAGGGTATCCATCCTTCGGGGGTAGGGGCCAGAGTATGCGGTTTAACAAATGATGGCGGGATTCCCACCAGGGGCCGATAAATCGGCCCCGCACGTCGATTATCACAGTATTTTGTTAAAATCCCATACTCTGGCCCCTACCCCCGAGCGACTCTGCACCAGGACGTTATGAATCTGACCCCTACCCCCCGAGGAGGTTCATAAGAGAATATATGAAGCATTTCTTTAGTGGAAAGCAACCATGGAAATTGCGCAGTTTTCTGATATTTTTTATCGGGCTTGCCATTGTGCTCGCTACAGTGATTGTTTCGGCGATGATGCCTAAGACCAATGCACATGCCGATACGGGCGACTGGACAACTTTTCTCGGCAGTAACGCACGTACCAGCTTCAACGCCAATGAGACTGTGATTAACCCGAGCACTGCCCCAAATCTCACACTATCCTGGACACATATGACGAATGGTACGATCACGGCTCAGCCTATCGTCTCTAATGGCGTACTTTACTGGGGTTCCTGGGATGGTCACGAACGGGCGACAAATCTCAAGAATCAAAAAGGCCTCTGGTCAAAGAATCTTGGAATTACTGTAGATAAAAACGCGGGGTGCCATCCCACTGCCGCGGGTGTTGCGAGCACTGCTACTGTTGCCACTGTATCGATCAATGGACAGAATACGCAGGTTGTCTTTGTAGGAGGGGGAGATGCTATATTCTATGCCCTCAATGCTTCAAACGGTAGCATTATCTGGCATACGAAGCTGGGCCTGCCGCCGGCCACTTTCCTCTGGAGTTCACCGGCTTTCTATAATGGCGATATCTATGAGGGTGTTGCTTCTTTCGGCGATTGTCCACTGGTACAGGGACAGATTGTGCAGATGGATGCGGCAACCGGGGCCATTCTGAATGTCTTTAAAACAGTACCGGATGGTTGCACAGGAGCTACCGTTTGGGGTTCGGTGGCTATCGATGAATCAACAGGCATGCTTTACTTTGGCACCGGAAATGCCGGCGCCTGTAAGCATGAGACCCTGGCTCTTTCACTGGTAGAATTAAATGCTTTGGACCTCTCGTTAGTGGCTTCCTGGAGAGTGCCGAATTTGAAAGGTGATAACGACTTCGGCAGCACGCCTACCCTGTTCGATGCCACTATTAATGGCACCTTGACCCATATGGTCGGGCTTATCAACAAGAATCGTACCTATTATGCCTTCGATCGTACAAATATTGCGGCCGGTCCTCTATGGCAGGATCAGATTTCAAGCGCGGGAGATAATATCTCATCCAGCGCCTGGGATGGCACAAACCTGTATATTGCCGGAAACAAGACTACAATTAATGGGACAACTTGTGCTGGAAGCATCAGGGCTGTTAACCCTGCCAATGGTTCTTATATCTGGCAAGATTGTATCAAGGCGAATGTACAGGACCCTGTTATGGCCGTGCCCGGTCTGATAGTTATAGGTGCAGGTACCGATATGCTTGTGATTAGCACTGCCGACGGCAGTATACTTTTCGATTATCATCTCGCTCCCGGTCATGCTACTTTTTTAGGGCCGGCCACAATTTCCAATGGCGTGCTTTACATAGGGAATAATGACGGTTGCCTGTATGCCTTCACACCGAGCAGCTAAGCATTTATTAAAGATGCCCTTGATCCTTTGAGACGAGGGCATCTTCTTTTTGGCTGCGCATTTTGCTCTCAAAGCGCAAGTTAAGTAATCTCAACATGCATTGTACGCCAGACATCCAATATTCACTTTTTCTCACCCTATCTGGCCTCTGCTAAATGCTACCCTTAAATGGCCAAACATTGTTCTTGTCAGGCAGACACGGGCGACCGTAGAGCGTGGATTCATCCAGCACACGGTACGCCCCTACAGTTCATTCACAAAAAGGAAGGATCTTTACTACTCATGCGGTTTATGTCCCCCCCACTATCGCGTTTCCTGACGTACATTGGACTTGCGATAGCTCTCATTAGCGGTTGTATGCTCTTGCTCGTCTCACATTCCTTTTCACTTGCCGCGCATGGCCATGCACCTGGCAGCGTTGCTAGCGTTCAGTTGAGTACTGACCCTTATCAAAATAAGGCAGCTGAACACCAGACCGAAGTTGAGCCTGATATCTTTGCCTTTGGCTCGACTATAGTGGCCACCTTCCAGGTTGGGCGGTTCAATCGCGGCGGGAGCGACAATATCGGTTGGGCAACCTCTAGCGACAATGGTATCACCTGGCAAAACGGCTTTCTGCCGGGCATCACCAGGATTGTGAACCCGAAGAATCCTTATGATAATGTCACCGATCCCGCAGTCGCCTATGACGCGAAACATAATGTATGGTTGATCTCTTCACTAGCTATTACCAAAAATAGGAACAAACTGCATTTCCTGGCAGTGATTGTAAGCAGGTCAACCGATGGTGGTTATACCTGGGAAAATCCTGTTGTTGTCGATAGCAGTCAAGGAAATCTCGATAAGGATTGGATCGTTTGTGATAATTCCCCCAGCAGTCCTTACTATGGAAACTGTTACGATCAATGGGACGCCACTCCTAACTCCCTCATTCAACTGAGTGCGTCCAATGATGGTGGATTAAGCTGGGGACAACCATTAAGTACCCAGGATAATGCTTCTGGTGTAGGCGGACAGCCCCTCGTACAGCCGGATGGAACCGTTATTGTTCCTATCGATAATGTGGATGCAAATGCAGTCTTGTCTTTCACCTCTATGAATGGAGGTGCGAGCTGGAGCAACACAGTTACGGTGGCTTCGATAACAGCTCATACTGTGGCCGGAAACCTGCGCGATACTCCGCTTATCTCAGCGGCTATCGATGGCTCAGGAACGGTGTATGTCGTATGGCAAGACTGCCGTTTTGAGGAATCTTGCTCGGCCAATGATTTTGTGATGACGACTTCCAGCGATGGGATCAACTGGTCTCCTGTACAATTGATTCCTGCCGACCTGGTAGGCAGCGGCATAGATCATTTTCTTCCCGGGCTTGGTATTGATCCACTTACCTCTGGAAACACAGCGCATCTGGTGCTAGCCTATTACTACTATCCGCAGGCGAATTGCAATTTTTCCACATGCCAGCTTGAAATAGGCTATACGTCTTCAACAGACGGGGGGACTACGTGGACGCCTACCAGTAATATCGCAGGGCCAATATCCCTATCCTGGCTCGCGAACACGAATCAGGGATGGATGGTAGGTGATTATATTGCTACCAGTTTCGCCGGCGGCGCAGCATTTCCTATATTCGAGATCGCCAGCGCACCTGATAAAAAGAAGCAATGTGGAAAGGGCAAAACAAATTGCCACGAGGCGACTTTCACTGTCGCTTCTGGTCTGAGGTAAGCCATAAGTTATGCACTCCAGCAGGTTAGCCCGGTAAGCATAGCAGGCCGGTCAATCGGCAGTGGGCGCGATTGATCGGCCTGCACAATCAGGATTGTAACTTGCTGATGCACTCGCGCAGGTGTTGGGCCAGGATGGGGAGGTTATCGGTTCTGCAGGTCATGTGCGTGCCGGGAATAATATGCACCTCCCCGTTTTCCGCTTCGACCTGCTTGTACCATTCCTCTCGATGAGGAAACTCTTTTTCTGACCAGAAGAATGTAATCTTTCCGGGATAGTGATATGGCAAATAGCCTGAGGCAACCCAGAGATAGACACTGGGCCAGTCATCACGCAGGTATTCGGTTTTGGGAATGAACGCTTCGACGCGGGGTATTTCGAAACCCATAGCGTACATATCGCGACCGAGTTCGAATTTTTCGACGGTTCCAAATTGCTCCACGCCTTGCAGCATTTTACGATAGTGTTCGTCGCGCAAATATCTATAGCGATGGCGTAGGTATTTGCGCATGTGGCGGGCAAGCAGGAATATATCTAACTGTTTATCCTGCCCTAGTCGTAAAAGGCTGCCGACCCGGTTAAGCATATTACGCATAGCCGCATGAGGGCCAGGAGTAGCCGGGTCTATCATTACAAGCAGGTCTACGGTTTGCCCTGCCGCGGTTAACTGCCTGGCTATTTCATACGCCTCAAGCCCGCCATTGCAAAAGCCACCTAAGCGGTATGGACCTTCGGGTTGAATAGCCCGCATCGATTTGATATGTTCCGCGGCGATGGCCTCGAAAGTGGGCGGAATGCGCAGGCCATCAAATCTATAGCGCTCCAGCACGTAAAATGGCTGTTCTGGCCCCAGAGCTTGCGCTAACCTGTAAGAATAGAATGCGCCGCTGTTCCAGTCTCCTGGCAAATAGAAAAACGGGATCTGGTTTCCACCGGCCTGAATCGTGACCACAGGAGAGCGCGAATCGCTCTCCGCAGGGCGCTTGAGAGCATTGGCGAGTTGCTCAATGGTCGGGCCGCTAAAAAGCGTAGCAAGAGAAAGCTGCTTCTTAAAGACCTTTTCTATTTTATCGATCAGGCGAGCGGCGAGTAAAGAATGGCCTCCCAGGTAAAAGAAGTTATCGCGGATGCCGATAGGGCGCACATCTAGCAGTTCCTCCCAGATCTCGATCAGTTGATAATGCACCATCTGGGTCGGGGCGACGTAGGTATCCTCTACCATACGCCGGGTTGATTCCGGCGCCGGCAGGCTGCGTGTATCCAGTTTGCCATTCGGTGTCAGAGGGAGAGCATCCAGGAAGATAAAATCGGACGGTATCATATACTCCGGCAGCTTTTCACCCAGGAAGCTGCGCAGTTCGCTGATTGGAAGTTTCTGCTTCCTTTGCGTCACAACGTAAGCGACCAGCCGTTTTTCACTGCGTTCGTTCTGGTGGACAATGACCGCGGCTTCCCGAATGGCGGGATGCCGGCCCAGTATTGCTTCGATCTCGCCTAATTCGATGCGGAAACCGCGTAGTTTAACCTGCTGGTCCTTGCGCCCGAGGTACTCAATCGTGCCATCCGGCAGAAAACGCACTATATCTCCTGTCTTGTACAGGCGGGCTCCCGGCTCTTCGCTGAACGGATGGGTGATGAACTTCTCGTTGGTAAGTTCGGGACGGCGCAGGTAACCACGCGCCAGACCTGGACCGCCAATATGCAATTCGCCCGCAATACCAATGGGTACAGGGTTATTATAACGGTCGAGGATATATATTTGCGTATTGCTGATAGGCGTGCCGATAGGGATAGAGCGGATGCCTTCGGGCAATGGCCTGGGAATAGTGTAGCAGCAGGCGAAGGTAGTCGTTTCATGCGGCCCGTAGCCATTAATGAGCCGCGCCTGCGGCAATGACTCTAAAGCACGACGAATATGAGTGACTGAGAGAGCTTCTCCGCCGGTAAGGACTTGCTGAAGGCCGAGCAGCGCTTCAGGCGCTTCGTCGATCACCGCATTGAACAGGGAAGCGGTCAGCCAGGCAGTCGTCACCTTGTGTTTGTGTATGACCGCGCCAATACTTTTGGGAGTAGGAATTTGCTCGGAGAAAAGTACGCAGCGAGCCCCATGCAACAAAGCGCCCCATACCTCCAACGTCGAGGCGTCGAATGAAATGGGGGCCATATGCAGAATTGTTTGTGAGGCATCCAGCTGCGCGTAATTGGCGCCGATAACCAGGCGGTTGATGCTGCGATGGCATATTTCTACGCCCTTGGGTTTGCCAGTGGAACCTGAAGTATACATGACATAAGCAAGGTTATCGGAAGTGACATCACTGGTAGGATTATCAGTGCTTTCGCGAGCGACCTTTTCCCATTCTGTATCCAGAACAATCACGTGCAGGCCATCTGTTGGCAGTTCTCCAGCCAATTGCTGTTGCGTGAGGAGGATGTGGGACTGCGCATCCGCAAGCATGAAAGCAAGCCGCTCTTTGGGATATGCCGGATCGAGCGGGAGATAGGCGCCACCGGCTTTTAGGATGCCAAGCAGACTTATAATCATCTCGAAGGAGCGATCCATACAGATACCTACTAGCACTTCCGGCCCGACTCCCAGTTTTTGCAAGTGGTGTGCCAGCTGATTGGCCCGTGCGTTCAGCTCTTTATATATCATTCGCTCATCACCATAAAGGAGCGCCACCCCATCGGGATTGCGCTCCACTTGCGCTTCGAAAAGGTGATGAACGCAGCGTTCCCCATGATAGGGCGCAGTGGTATTGTTCCACTCTACCAGAATCTGCTGTCGTTCAGCACCGGTTAGCAGTGGCAATTGCACGATATGCTGTTCAGGATTGGCGACCACCCCTTCCAGGAGTGTCTGCCAGTGGCCAAGCATGCGTTGAATGGTTGTCGCATCGAACAATGTGGTGCGATATTCGAAGCGGCCGGTCAGGCCGTCCGGTCGATCTTCGGCGATGATCGATAGATCAAACTTCGATGTCTCTGTATCGATGTCGGTGTAAGTGAGCGTCCATCCTGGGGGAAGATCGGGCGCCGGCGGGTCGAGGGACAGCAGCACCTGGAAGAATGGATGCTGATTCAAGTCACGCTCGGGATGCAATTGCTGTACGATGTATTCGAAAGGCACATCGGCATTCGCCTGCGCTTCCAGAGTCATCTTGCGCACGCGCCTGAGCAGTTCCTTGAAAGTAGGATTGCCGGATACATCGGTTCGCAAGGCCAGTGTATTGACGAAGGCGCCGATTAAGCTCGCGGTTTCGGATTGCGCGCGCCCAACGACAGGCGAGCCAACGACGATATCTTCCTGCCCCGAGTAGCGGTAAAGCAGGGTCTGGAAAGCCGCGACCAGCAGCATGTGCAACGTGACCCCTTCCTGGCGGCTCAAAGCCTTGAGGTCTCCGGTCAGATCTTTCGAGAATGTGAATAAGTGCATCGATCCCCTGAACGTGGGAACAGACGGGCGCACATGATCTGCTGGCAACTCGAGGATGGCGGGAGCATCCTTGAGTTGTTGCCTCCAGTAATGCATTTGCTCCTCAAAATGCCCTTCCTGCAGCCGCTCGCGCTGCCAGACCGCGAAATCGGCATATTGAATGGGCAAGTCTGACAACGGGGATGGACGACCATGTGCGAAGGCATCGTAGAGCTGCGCCAGTTCTTGCAGGAAAATACCAAAGGACCAGCCATCCGAAATACTATGATGCATGTTGACCAGCAACACAAACTCCTCTTCGTCCAATTGGACTAAAGTTGCTCGGATAAGCGGACCTAGTGCGAGATGAAAGGGTTTCATGGCTTCTTGCACTGCAAGATTCCGCGCCTTACTCTCTCGCTCGGATCGGGGGAAAGCCCGCAGATCAACAATAGATAATGGGATGCTCCAGGCAGGCTTAACGACCTGCACAGGCTGCCCATTCTGCATGCTAAATGTGGTGCGCAGGACTTCATGACGCTGTACTAGTGCATTGAGGCTTCGCTCGAGTGCCTCCTCATTCACAGCGAAGCTTAGACGAATGGCGGACGGCATATTGTACGCAGCGCTTTGAGGCTCCAGCTGGTGAAGGAACCAGAGGCTTTGCTGGGTGAAGGAAGTTGGAAATAGATAGACATCTTCTTCCATTGAAGTATGGCTTGAAGATGTAGCCATGACGCCATTTTTATTCATCTCGCAAACTACTCCTACCCAGTGATAATGAATTTGAAGTCAATTTCATACGGTAATGCTCGCGAGAGACTGACCGTATTGGTGGCAATTGTTGCCCGGTATCGTTAGATTTCATTCGCATTATTTTATCGGCTAATCCGGCAATTGTTGGAGTTTCAAAGAAGCTGCGCAAGGGAAGTTCCACTGCTAAGGTCGCATGAAGGCGTGAAACTACGTACATAGCAAGCAGGGAATGCCCGCCCAGCGTGAAGAAATCGTCGTAGATTCCAATCTGCTCGATGCCAAGAACCTGAGACCACGTAGCGGCCACGACCTCTTCGATGTGTGTGCGAGGAGGAACATATGCATCATGATTTGAACTCAGACGAAGTTGATCTGGCCCGGGCACAGGCAGAGCTTTACGATCCAACTTGCCATTCGGCAGCAATGGTAGGGCCGGCAGCAGTATATAAGCCGATGGAAACATATATACAGGTACATATAGTGATATAAAAGAATGTAAGTCGTCGATGGTCAGGACAGCGTTGTCTTGCGGCACGACATAAGCGACCAGGCGCGTATCTCCAGGGGCATCCTCCCGCGCAATCACGGCCACATCCCTCACTCCTGGATGCCGGCGCAGTATCTCTTCGATTTCTCCTAACTCGATGCGATAGCCACGCAGTTTGACCTGGTGATCAGTGCGCTCAAGGAACTCAATATTGCCATCGGGCAGATAGCGCACGCGATCCCCTGTTTTATAAAGCCGGGCACCTTCCTGGGACGCGGTAAACCTGGTTCCTACAAAAGGATTGGGGATGAAACGCTCGGCCGTCGCTTCTGGGCGCTGTACATAACCGCGTGCTATTCCTGCTCCGCCAACATACAATTCCCCGGCAACTCCAACGGGCACCGGTTGAAGATGTGAATCCAGGACGTAGACCTGCGTATTGGCAATGGGGCGACCAATAGGCACCGATTCTCTCTTTTCCCCCGGTTGGCAGCGATAGACGGTACACCAGACGGTCGCCTCGGTCGGCCCATACTCGTTGTAAAGGGCACTATTGGGCAGGCAGGTGAAGTGGCGCTCCACCAGGGCCTTCGGACAACGCTCGCCGGCAACGATGACGGTCCGCAATGAGTCTAACGGGCGCGTTGATGCCTGCTCGAGCAACAAGCTATATAATGATGGCACGCACAAGGTGTGAGAAGGCTCCTGCTTTGCGATAAGGTCGCTGAGCAGGAATGGATCGCGCACTACTCCCTCTTCAGGCAGCAATAGCGTTCCTCCCTGGCACAACGTCCAATAAATACCGGCGACCGAACTATCGAATGTCAGCGCGGAGAGCAGTAAGTACTTGCGTACCGGCTCGCGATAATATGCTATGCGCGCCAGGGTAGAGTGCCAGAGATTCTGGTGTGTAATGGCTACTCCTTTGGGGCGACCGGTTGAGCCAGAGGTGTACATGATATATGCGAGATGCTGACCCTGTACATGGCTTTTCGGGTTGTCATCCGAATTATCGTCCGGAATCTCATCGATAGCCAGGTAGAGCGGCGAGGATGGGGTGATGACATCCCCACTCGCGGGCATCATGTTCCTGTTTGTGAGGACGAAGGAGACGCGGGCGTCCTGCAACATAAAGGCCAGCCGGTCGGAGGGCGTCGCCGGATCGAAGGGCACGTAAGCGCCTCCTGCTTTGAGCACACCGAGCATTCCCACTATCATTTCCAGGCTATTGGGTAGCAGGAGACCAACTATCACCTCCGGCCCTACTCCTGATTGTCGCAAGTAGCGCGCAAGCCGGTTGGCACGCGCATTCAATGCTCGATAGGTTAACTGTTCAACGCCATAAGCCAGGGCCACAGCATCAGGTGTGCGCTCGACCTGCTCCTCAATCAGCCGGTGGACAGGCCTCTCTTCTGGAAATGCTGTAGTAGTAGCGTTCCATTCTACCAGCAGGCGTTGACGCTCGTTTTCTGTTAGAAGAGCTAATTCCGATAGCTTGTGATCGGGATGCTGCGCGATGCTCTCCAGCAGTGTTTGCCAGTGACTTATCATACGCTGAATAGTCGTGTCGTCGAAGAGGTCGGTGCTATACTCGAAGCGGCCAATGATGCCTTCGGTTCGATCTTCGGCAATCAAAGTGAGATCGAATTTGGAGATGCCCGTTTGCGCATCCATGTGGGACAGGGTCCAACCGGAGGGTAGGACAGGGTGTTGTGGTTCGAATACAAACAGGACCTGGAAGAGAGGATTGTAACTTAGACTGCGCTGCGGTTGTAATTCCTTCACCACGTATTCAAAAGGGACATCCGCGTGGGCCTGAGCCTCGAACGTGGTCTCACGAACCTGCTTGAGGAGGTCGAGGAAGCGAAGATTTCCTGATAGCTTTGAGCGCATCACGACCGTATTCATAAACAACCCCATTAGCTGCTCGAGTTCCGAGCGCACACGCCCTCCTGTTGCGGTACCGATGAGGATATCCTCTTGCTCTGTATAGCGATAAAGCAGGGTAGTGAAAGCTGCCAGCAGCAACATGTACATCGTTACCTGTTCCTGGCGGCACAACGCGCGCAAACGAGCGCTGAGGGAAGCTGACAGCGTGAATGGCTGTACAAACCCACGATAGGTAGGAACGGCAGGTCGAGGGCGATCAGTGGGCAGTTCAAGCGCGGCGGGGGCGCCCGCAAGCTGCTGCTTCCAATAGGCAATGCCAGGGGCCATAGCCTGCTCTTGCATCTCCTCTCGCTGCCAGGCCGCGAAATCGGCATACTGGATAGGCAGGTCGGGGAGTGGCGACGGTTGTCCTGCCGAGAAAGCTGCATAGAGCGCGGACAGTTCAGGTAGGAACACCTGGTATATCGTGATGCCGTCGAAGATGATGTGGTGTAGCGTCAAAAATAGCCTGTGTTCCTCGTCCCCCATCTGTATCAACAAGGCGCGCAGCAATGGACCTCTTGAAAGATCAAAAGGGCGTCTGGCATCCGAAGATGCCAGGCGCACGGCCTGTGCCTCTCGCTGTGCTTCTGGGAGAGGGCGCAGATCCACAACGGGCAGTTTGAGATGGAGAGCCGGTTGAATCACCTGTACAGGCTGTCCGTCTACCAGGGGAAAGATGGTACGCCATGCTTCATGCCGACGGATGATTTCATTCAGGCTTTTTGTAAGCGCATCAACATCCAATGATCCAGGCAAGTGAACGGTGACGCGCTCATTATATACAGGAATATCGGGTTGCAGTTGCGAAAGCAGCCATATTTGTTGTTGTCCAAAAGAAAGCGGTGCTATCTCTCCTGGCGAGCGCCGGGGAATACCATTTCTGGCTGTAGCCTGTGGGCGGTCACTGAGCAAATATTGGGCTAACAGTGCGCGCTTGACCTCTGAAAGTTCGGTTCTCTCTGGCATTCTATTACATCCACCATAGCATCTAGCAGGTAAAATATTTTACCCTGTTTTGTACCTCATGCACCATCTCTTATATGAACATTTGCGAGTGAAGGCCCGAATCATTCCGCATCATAATGAAACCTTGCTCTAACCGATAGAAGAGATTATTAGATTATTACCGGTTATTTCCCAGAAATATATCATGTTCCTCTTGAGAAGTAATGACAATCAGGTTAAGACCTGGTTGCGAAAGCATCTTTCATGTTATGAATGTGCCGGTTTGTATGAAATTGCGTTCATTAAAACTCTATTAAATAGGACTGATGCAGCAGTAACCCGAAAAGCCGGTACGTAAATTTACCCATTTAGCTCATATTTACGTGTAGAAAAAGTTGCGGGGTAAGCATTGCTCATCTGGGTAGTAATTTCTTCACTAATTTTATCGTGTTAGCAACTAAGCGCTATAGTTTAACTACTTAGTAATGATATAGAGAAATACCCGCTGAAAACTTTCGTACTTTCTATATTGTCCAATGCTCCCGCCTTTGTTAGGCTCTTAGAAAGATTGTATCTCTATTCGTTTCCGGTGGGAGCGATGAGGAGTTTACTTCCGCAAGTATTCGTCGACTGCACGTGGCGCAGGTGTAAGGCACATACACCCGGAAACTACAGTGATAGTGAATGACGCAGGCAAGACCGAAGGAGAACAGCCAATGGTGGAATGGACGTCTTCGAAGGCTCATCTACATACCCGGTGCTTGCATGAGCTATTCGAAGACCAGGTAGTACGAACTCCCCTGGCAGTGGCTATAGTTCATGGGCATCAACAGATCACCTACCAGGATTTGAATCAGCGGGCCAATCAATTAGCGCGCCATTTACGCACCAGAGGAGTGGTGCCGGAGACGACGGTGGCAATGCTTGTCGAACGCAGTATTGATTTTGTAACGGCAATTCTGGCTCTATTTAAGGCTGGTGGCGCTTTCCTTCCGCTCGATCCACAGTATCCAGTTCGGCGGCATTTCGAGATACTTGAACAGAGTCGTTGTCCCTATGTACTTACAACACACCATTACGAAACGCTCTTATCAGATGCACTCGCACCGTTCGATGCAGGAAAGGGGCCGCAGGTTCTCCATTTTGAGGCTCTTATGCAGGAGAAAGAGGCCCACGAAAATCTCCCATCGTATAGTAAACCGGCAAATCTGGCATATGTTATGTATACTTCTGGTTCAACGGGATTACCAAAGGGTGTGATGGTTGAGCAGGCCGGAATGGTCAACCATACCTATGCCAAATTAGCGGATATGGATATAGGTATGGCGGATAGAGTTGCCCAGAATAGTCCGCCAAGCTTCGATATTGTTGTATGGCAATGCCTGGCGGCATTAGTGGTAGGAGGCTGCGTCCACATCGTCAAGGATGAGATCGCAAATGATCCACTACAACTGCTGTGGCAAACAGATCAGCAAAAAATTACGGTCTTGCAGGTGGTACCATCAATGCTACGAGCCATGGTAAAGGAAGCGATGATGCTGGGTGATGAGCGTCCCAGGCTAAGGAATCTGCGCTGGATTGTGCCAACAGGTGATGCTTTATCGCCAGAACTGTGCCGGCAATGGCTGCGCCTCTATCCTGCTATTCCAATGCTCAACAACTGCGGTTCGACCGAGTGTTCCGATGACAATTGTCACTATGCGATCTACGAACCGCCGGCGGAGGACTATCCGCTACCAATTATGCCCATAGGCTGGCCTATTCACAATATAGATGCCCATATCCTTGATGAGCAATTGATGCCGGTTCCAGAGGGAGAGGTCGGCGAATTGTATATAGGTGGCATAGGTGTCGGGCGCGGATATATCAATAATGCGGAGAGAACCGCCGAGGTGTTTCTTCCCGATCCATTTTCGCGGGAACCTGGAAAGCGATTATATAAAACACGCGATAGGGCGCGCTATCTGCCCGATGGTTCGATTCAGTTTCTTGGAAGAAGCGACAATCTCATCAAGATTCGGGGTTTGCGTATCGAGCCGAGCGAAATAGAAAGCGTGCTGGAACGTCACCCTGCCATACATGAGAGCGTCGTTCTCGCCTGGGAATCTGGTGATGAGGCCAGGCACCTGGTGGCATACATAGTTCTGGCCACGGAAGTGTCACCTTCCAATGAAGAGTTGCGTGACTGGCTGCGAATGAAGCTTCCAGAATACATGATTCCAACTATATATGTGCAACTGGATGCCATGCCTTTGAATGCGAACGGTAAGTTAGACCGCCATGCATTGCCGGCGCCTGATCTATCGCGTCCCGAAATCCAATCGATCAACAACAGGCCACGCACTCCGTTGGAAGAAACGATTGCAGCCACCTGGTCCGAGGTGCTGGAAATCGAGCAGGTAGGTATTCACGACAACTTCTTTGCGTTAGGTGGGGATTCGCTGTTAGCGATGCAGGTTTTGTCGCGGTTACGTGCTGCCCTTTCAACAGAGGTACCTATATACAGTTTTCTCGAAGAACCCACGGTTGCTCAACTGGCGCAATTGCTGCAAGAAAGCCAGGCGGCGAGCATGCAGGCGAATAAACCGCCGCTGAAATCAATCGCCCGCGAAGCCTATCGAGTGCCTGCACTATCCGTTCTGGAGCAGAACGGCCAATCCGCTAAAGACTTCCAACATGAAAAAGGCAAGAACAATCATCACAGGCATTAATATGGGAGCTATTATTCTATGAACCCTACTGCCATTGAGCAATTCTGGCAACGCTCTATCCCTGAAGCTGACCCGTGGTTGGCTACGGTTCTAGAACGGGAAGAAGAGCGGCAATTCTCACAAATTTGCCTGGGAGCTGCTTCGAGTTTATGCCCGCGCGCTGTGAAAGAAGCGCAGGCCTCTGTCTTCTCCAACATTGACGCCGAGGGATATCCACCAAGACGCATGCATTCGGTTTCCTGGGAGCATCTACTCGATGTGGACGAGCAGGTGGCGCATTATGGACGCTTCGGGGATTCGCGCTACAATAAGGGAACCGAGCTGGCGAACGTCGTTGAAGTGGTGGCTCAGAGACGGGCAGCTGCCGTTTTCTCGACGCGGTGGGCGAACAATAGTAATCTTTCAGTTGACGCCGCGGATATCCATGTGAACCTGCAATGTCCCACCGGCTCATTAGCAAACACGGCAGTATTCGAGGCCCTTTTGAAACCTGGAGATGTTGTTTTAAGCATGAATCTCGTAGACGGCGGCCACCTGACGCATGGAAGTCCTTTACACCGATCTGGCAAGACATACAGGATAGTACACTATGGCGTCGATCCGGTGACGCAACAGCTGGACTACGATTCGATTCGAGACCTCGCCCTATGCTATCGTCCCAAATTAATTGTTGGCGGAGCCAGTTCTTACCCGTGGGCAATCGACTGGCAAAGATTGCGGGAGATTGCTGAAGAAATCGAGTCAGGACCATTTATTCTGGCCGATATCTCGCACCCGGCAGGGCTGGTGAGCGCCGGCCTTATTCCTAATCCAATCGGCTACGCGGATGTGGTGACGTTTACCACCTACAAGACATTGTGCGGCCCGCGGGGAGCGGCTATCCTCAGCACGGATTCTGCGATAGCGGAATCCATCGATAGAGCAGTGTTCCCCGGCTTGCAAAGCGCGCCGGTATTCCAGCAGATCGTGGCCCTGGCAGTGGCTTTTGAAATCGCGGGGACGCAAGCATTCCGGCAGTTGCAGCACACCATTGCGGGGAACGCTCGCCTTTTGCATCACTATCTCACCGAGATGGAGATACCGGTAGCCTTTGGTGGCACCAATACGCATATTGTGGTCGCGGATGTTGGGAAAGTTCCTGTTATGACCGGGCAACGATTAACCGGTGACGTTGTGACGCGCATCTTAGAGCGAGCGGGTATCAGCTGCAATAGCAACATGATTCCGGGTGATACCCATGCCGCCCTGGCCTCTGGCGTGCGCCTGGGAACGACCTGGATTTCACAACTGGGTTATGGTGAGACCGAAGTGCGCGAGATTGCATCCATTATCGCCGATATCTGTAAAGGCATTCGATCATATCGTTTTTACGGTTCGCGCAGGGAAACGCCGGGAGGCAAAATCGAGGCCGAGTTGCTGCGGTCCGCCAGCCTGCGAGTCAAGGAAATTTTAAAGCATCGCAATGAGCATTTTGAAACATTTCCAGCACGCAGGCACCTGGAGATACGAACCGCGACAAAGTGGTTAGAAGCCTTGATGGTGACAGGAGAGCGGGCCACAGGATTTCTGCAATCGATTGTCACCAGAGATGTCTATAGCTTGAAAATAGGGGAACTGACTCCCGCGCTGATACTGTATGCGAATGGCGAAAAGCGGCTCGATGTGTATATTTGCGCTCTAGAGAGCCGACCATACCCACGATACCTGTTGATCTATGCAAACGATGCTGAGCCTGGTCTTCACGATTGGCTGCGCATGCTTTCAGATGGCCATATTGTAGTCGAGAGCAACGATCCTTTTATTACCATCGATGGGCCGGTGGTGATTCGGCGAGCTGACCGGCGATTTCTCAATGAAGTACAACCCGAAATTGATCACGTGGCTCAGGGGCTTACTCGTTCTCACAATGGCAGCAAACGAGAGGAAGAAGGGTTAATCGACTACAGCAAACCGTATTTTATGGGGCAAACAACACTTCCGGCGTCCAATGTGAATAAACAAAGATTTGCTTTTGAAGAGAGAAATTCTTCCAGGTTGCTGGCCGGGCCTTCGCCATTGCATGATTGCCATAAAGCATTGGGGGCCAGGTTCGCCGATTTCGGCGGTCAACAGGTGCCTCTCTATTTCACTTCTCACCACCATGAACATCAATCGGTGCGCCAGCATGCCGGGCTGTTCGATCTTTCTTACAAGGTTTTATTGGGCTTTGAAGGATGGGGGGCAGAAAGATTTTTAGACCTGGTATTGACAGAACATATTCCATCACTGAATAAGGAGGCAAGTTGTCGAACCTGCATTCTGAGTCCTGATGGTACGGTTCTCAGCGATTGTATCGTGTACCGCCTTGCAACTGATTACTTCATGATGGAATTAGAGCCTCTTCACGCCGGGATGGTAGAAAGCTGGTTACGCACTGCTGCCGCCCACGAGGTAATGATAGACCTGGCAAGACCGGCTATTGAGGTGGATAGAACCTGTAATATTACCAATCTCACAACCACTCCTGACGCATTGACCATCCTTGCATTACAAGGGCCAGCATCTACCGCTATTCTGCAATCCCTGTTGGCAGAGAATAAGGGTCACCATGTGTTGCATAATTTGAAAAAAGGACACATTGCTGAGCTTACGTTTGCGGGTAGAACTGCGTGGATTGGGCGCAGGGGATATAGCGGTGAGCCTGTGGGATATGAAATCTTTGTGCCACAGTCGCAAGCTGTATCCCTGTGGAATACATTGATGGACGCGGGTGCTGCTCATCACTTAAGCTCGGTGGGGCTGCTCGCGACAGAAAGTCTCAGAATAGAGGCCGGCTTGCCCCTTTATGAGAAGGAGCTGGCCGGCCCGTATTCGGTCAATCCTATGGAGGCGGGTTTTGGCAGCGCTATCAAATTGCATAAGCCGTTTTTCGTGGGCAGGCAGCAGATGCTCTCTTGCAAGGCCACACGAAGATTGGTACGACTACGAGCGGAAACAGGCGCGGCGAGCCTGAAGTATCTAGAACCAACGATATATGATGATGCTGGAAAAATTATAGGGATAACGACGAGCAGCGCCTGCGTCACGGGTCAATTTTATGGGATAGGACTTCTTGATGAGTTTGAGCGAGCGAAAGGGTATCTTTGCTTGAATGGCTCGTCTTTAGCGGTCGAGGTTTTGCCTATTGCATATGGGGCAGTGGTCGGGGCATAGTAAGGTAATACACAAACATCGCTAATGAAATAGCTTTTGCTTGAAAATCCCCTCACCCACATGTTACTATTAAACAACGCTGCTTGCTACGTCCAACAATTTCAAGGGTGAAGATATATTATGAAGCACAAGATCATTCTCGATTGCGATCCCGGCCATGACGACGCGATTGCTATACTGCTGGCGGCTCACCATCCTGACATTGAACTGCTGGCCATTACTACGGTCGCGGGCAATCAATCGGTTGAGAAGACGACGCTGAATGCGCTGAAGGTGTGTTCGCTGGCGGACATCCGAGATGTGCCTGTGGCAAGGGGGATGGATCGACCGCTTGTGCGCCCGGCAAAGCACGCGCCGGATATTCATGGCGAATCGGGATTGGATGGACCACATATTCCAGAACCGGATATCGAGCTGGCACCCCAGCACGGAGTCGAACTGCTGATCGAACTGCTCCTGAATTCGGATGGAGATATTACGCTTGTTCCTACCGGCCCTTTGACAAATATCGCGGCCGCTATGCGCCGCGAGCCTGCCATTCTACCCAAAATTGCCGGTATTTCGCTGATGGGCGGTGCCATCGGCCTGGGCAATGTCACGCCTGCTGCCGAGTTTAATATCCATACCGACCCTGAAGCGGCGGCTATTGTCTTCTCGTGTGGACGACCGATTACGATGAGTACGCTGGAAGTGACGCACCAGGCGCTGGCTACCGAGGAAATCTTAAGCTGCTTGCGCGAAGCACATCGACCGGTTGCGACTTTCGCGGCAGACCTGCTGGATTTCTTTGCCGGCAGGTATCGGGATAAGTTTGGCTTTCCAGCTGCTCCGGTACATGACCCGTGCGCTGTTGCTGCCGTAGTTGATCCCACCATCCTGAAAGCCCATGATATGCATGTTGAGATCGAAACGACGGGTGAATGGACAAGCGGGCGGACGGTGTGCGATGTCTACGACACACGCGGCAAAGCACCCAATGCACGCGTCGGTTATGCCCTGGAGGTGAATCGGTTCTGGGACATGGTTATCAGCACGATCCTGACGTATTAGATGGGAACCTGTACTTACTTGTTATTATCTTCGATGCGGGATATACTGGTGGAAGATTTGGAGCAGAAGAGTTTTGATGCAAGCGAGTAAGGAGCAAAATGTTGAAATCAATCGTTCGCTTTGGCCGCTGGCTTTTTCGCTTCCTGATCTCAGGATACGACGAAGAAAATTTCAGATCACCGCGCAACCATCCTTCGCTTTACGACTCATCGGCACGTCATGATGACTCGCTGCCAGGATTTTCCAGGCACGAACAGGCCAGGCTCTATATTGGTCATGGATGGAGGCCACCTACACCGCCTTCGGGAAGACTCCCTGTTCAAGATTGAGGATCTTCTTGCAGAAGAAATTTAGAGAAAAGGCCAGCCGCATCCATATACAGTCTAAATCTGGTAGTCCATCTCACCGTTCCAGCCTTGAGTGAGTTCCTGGTGCTTTTTGAGCGTTTCGCCGCCCTTTACCAGCAGTTCAGCAGGCTTGGAAGCAACGACGGAATTGGGGGGAACGGATTCGAGCACCAGGGTCATGCCGCCAATTTTGCTGCCCCTACCGATGGTGATCGGTCCCAGGATAGCTGCTCCGACTCCGATGGTCACGTCATCTTCTATGGTGGGGTGACGTTTCTGGCGACGACCGGGGCTGGGTCGCCACCAGCCGGTTGCGCCGAGTGTGACCTGGTGATAAAGCATGACGTTATTGCCGATCTCTGCCGTTTCACCGATTACGACGCCAGCACCATGGTCGATGAAGAAACGTTTGCCGATCTTCGCGCCGGGATGGATCTCGATACCGCCAGTGATGAAACGCGCGAATTGCGAGATCAGCCTGGGAATAAAGGGAATGTGCGCTTTGTAGAGGGCATGTGCAATACGATGATAGAAAAGCGCCCACAGCCCCTGGTAGAGCAAGGCTTCGAAGATGTTGCGACACGCGGGGTCTTTCTCGAAGATGACGTCAATGGCGTCCGGCCAGCGCGTTCTACGACGCGGCGTCGTGCCAGGAACGGGAATTAAGATGCCGGGAGGAACCTGAGGTAGATGCGAAAGGTCCGCTTCATTGTGATTAGGTAATGCCTGGTTCCTGGTTTCGTCTGGAATACTTTGCGACATGCTACTTGCGATCCCTTTCCATTGATCTACCTTCTGGTTAGTATGCTGGTCAAAGTTATCTTCTGTTCTGTTTGGAGTGTAGGGCAGGAAAGAGTTATTGTCAAGAGTAAGTTTGCTGCTGACATACTGTTGTCATCAGCACCAATTATACTGTAAGCAGACCTGAAGGAATTTTCTGATTCATCCTCGATTAAGAGGATTTGGAGGGAATCTTTTGATGCTTACAGTTACTCAACACGCCAGGAAAGCAGGAGGTAATGTACTTATGTCAACATCCACTGATCTAAATGTACTCTCTGGGGCACTGAAACCATGCCCACCTTTTGACTTCTTCAAGACATTGGGCTTTCTCAATGGCTTCGGACCGACGGTGGGAGAACAGGCGCTTGCTCCTGATTCGCTAACCAAAGCGGTCACGCTAAATGGGCACGCGGTAGCCTTTGAGCTACATAGTACCGGCACAATCGAGGAACCTGAACTTGCCTATACCCTCTATTCGGAACAGCCATTGAGCGAGGCGGAATGTGCTACCATGACTGACCGCATGCGCTTCTTTCTCAGCCTGGACGATGATCTGCGACCTTTCTACGAGATTGGGCGGGAAGACGATGCCTTTGCTCCTATGGTCGAGCGTTTCTATGGATTGCACCAGCCGAAGTTTCTGACGCCGTTCGAGATTGCCTGCTGGGCGATCTTAGGGCAGCGCATTCCCTGGCGTGTCGCTCACAAAATAAAGATGGCTATGGTGGAGCGCTGGGGAAGCACTATTACCTTACCGGAGGGAAGCTATTGGGGATTCCCGGAACCGGCGCAGATGGCCGCCGTTGATAATGCTGAGCTGGCAAGTGTGGTGCGCAACGAGCGTAAGGTAGAGTATCTACGGGCGGTTATCCAGTTCTTCAATGAGGTGGACGAGCAATTTTTGCGATATGGTGACTACGATGAAGTTGCGG
This sequence comes from Ktedonobacteraceae bacterium, assembly GCA_035653615.1. Classification (NCBI taxonomy): domain Bacteria; kingdom Bacillati; phylum Chloroflexota; class Ktedonobacteria; order Ktedonobacterales; family Ktedonobacteraceae; species Ktedonobacteraceae bacterium. Next base: position 276,874 of record DASRBN010000035.1, read on the forward strand.
CGGCAATTCGTGGCGTCCGAGGTATCGGCGAGTGGTCTGCGCACTTCATCATGGTACGTGGCCTGGGACGGATGGAGCGAGTACCGGCGGTTGACCAGGAACTTGCTAAGGCGGCGGCCAGGATTTACAACCAGGGACAAATGCTTGCCCCGTCCGAGATGCAGGTATTGCTGGATCGTTATGGCGAATACCAGGGGTACTGGGCTTTGTATCTCAGGGCGCCGCAGACATTGGAAAATCATGGCATGATGGTGTGATAGCATAACACGGGCACTAACGCACGAAAAAAGGCAATTTTCTGCTTGACAATTCGCAAGCGCTCGTCTATACTAGCGATACGTTCAAGACGTGTTGCTATGGTGACCGTAGCTCAATCGGCAGAGCTCTGGATTGTGGCTCCAGCGGTTGTGGGTTCAAGCCCCATCGGTCACCCTTTTTATTGGCGAAAAAGAGCGAGGATTGGTACTCTCGGAAGTACCGTTCCTCGCTCTTTTTTTCACTGCATCTGTAAGCGCAGCTACCAGACCTGCGGCGAAGGCATCCTTTGCCGATTAATGCGCGGCGATGTACACATTGGCCCAGTCATCAGGCGGGACGAGGTCCTGTGCGTTGAAGACGCGGCCAATGACATAGGGCTTCAGCAGGTGAGTGCCGAAGCGCTGATCCATAGGCAGCCAGGCCACATCGTTGACCAACTGCTGCTCGGCCTTATTGTACATCTGCATACGCTTGGTCTGATCCAGCGTCACGTCGGCCTGAGCGCAACTCCTGTGCTTGCGAGCGAGTAGTATCAGGCGCCAGCTTCGGGTGCATACGGTGGCTGCAACATTGGGGGCAGAGGATAAGATGAACCGTGTTCTGGGATGCGAAGTTGCCCGCCGTTGCTACCCGCAGGATTGAGATGGGGCATGCCTGCGAGAATGGAGGGTGATTCGTATTGCCCATCGTCGATGGGCTGGTTGAAGAGGGCTTCAAACACCGGCCCCTCGAGGGTCTCTTCTTTTATGAGGCGTTCGCTGATCATAATCAGGCGTGTTTTGTTCTGGAGGAGTACGTTATAGGCCTTATCAAAAGCCTCCTGGATGATGCGGCGTACCTCTTCATCTATCTCGCGGGCGGTCTGTTCGCTGTAGTTGCGCTGCTCGCCGAAGTCGCGGCCCAGGAAAACAAGCTCATCTTTGTGCCCCAGCGCTACTGGCCCAATAACGTTGCTCATGCCATATTCGGTCACCATTGAGCGGGCAATCTTTGTCACGCGTTCTATATCATTCGAAGCGCCGGTTGTGACCTCGCCAAAGATGATCAACTCGGCGACGTGTCCGCCAAGGGCGTATGCAAGCATATCCTCAAATTGTGGTTTGCTCCAGAGGTACCGATCCTCTGTAGGCAGCAACATCGTAAAGCCGCCTGCCTGGCCGCGCGCTACAATGGAGACCTTATGCACGGGGTCGGTGTTGGGCAGCATACGAGCTACCATGGCGTGGCCGACTTCATGATACGCGGTGATCGCCTTTTCACGCTCGCTGATGATGCGGCTTTTACGCGCCGGGCCGGCAACAACGCGATCAATCGCCTCCTCGAGCTCGCTCATGCCAATTTTGCGCTTATTGCGCCGGGCGGCCAGGATAGCGGCCTCGTTGAGCAGATTGGCAAGATCAGCGCCGGAGAAGCCGGGTGTTTGTTTGGCGAGCGTTTCCAGAGAGATGCTTGTTTCTAATGGCTTGCCGCGGGCGTGAACCTGGAGGATGGAGATGCGCCCGCGAATGTCGGGGCGATCAAGCACGACCTGGCGATCAAAACGACCGGGGCGTAGCAGCGCGGGATCGAGTACATCGGGGCGGTTTGTCGCCGCTATCACGATTACATTGGTATTGGTATCGAACCCATCCATCTCGACGAGAATTTGATTGAGTGTTTGTTCGCGTTCATCGTGGGAGCCACCGAGACCTGCGCCGCGTTGCCGACCGACGGCATCGATCTCGTCAACGAAAACGATACAGGGGCTGTTGCGTTTGGCCTGGTCGAAGAGGTCACGAACGCGGCTGGCACCGACGCCGACAAACATTTCGACAAATTCGGAGCCGCTGATGCTAAAGAAAGGGACACCGGCCTCGCCCGCGACAGCGCGTGAAATCAATGTTTTGCCGGTTCCTGGTGGGCCTACCAGCAACAGGCCCTTAGGGATACGGGCCCCAAGCGCGGCAAACTTATCAGGAAATTTCAAAAACTCGACGATTTCCTGCAATTCCTGCTTTGCCTCTTCCACGCCGGCAACATCGGCGAAGGTGACGGTGGGTTTGTTGCCCATAAACATGCGGGCGCGGCTCTTGCCAAACGACATAGCCTGATTATTACTTCCCTGTGCCTGGCGCATCATGAAGATCAGCAGGCCGGCAACCAGGATAAAAGGAATGAGACCACCGAGAATACTCAGCCAGGCTCCTAATGCGCTGGGGGCTTCATACTCAAGTACCAACAAGTGGCTATTCGTATAATCGATGCCATTATCCTTGAGCACCTGCGTAACATCAAAAGAACTGTTTATATTCGCTGCTTCTTTGCTTCCATCCTGGCCACGAGTCAATGTGATGGTATCGCTTGAGACATCCAACGTATCCTGCTGATTCTTACTCATGTCGGTTTTGATATCGCTCAAAATCGTTGATACGTTGACCTGTTTTGTATCAGATGGCGAACGGAAGAAAAGTACGATGATCAGGACAATGGCCAGCAACATTATGAGCCAGATAAAGCTGGTTCTTAGCCATTTCCCACTGCTCGACATTGGGATTCCTCTCTACTCTCGGGCAGGCAGCACGCCCCCGACACTCAATAAGCCTATCCTTTTGCTGCCTGACATGCAATGCTTGACTCTTTGTGGCTTATTATAGCACACCCTTCCACATAACTTGTAGATTGAGGACACTTTACCTGTCATGAACCGGGATATAATCGTTTAAAATGCTGGCCTGGCCAGAACGAGGCCCCAGACTGCCAGCGCACCAGCTGAGAAGAGGGGAGCGGCGCAGGCCTCCAGCGTGGAACCGGTGGTAGATACATCATCGACGATAAGGATTCTGCGATTCAAAAGAGCGCCAGTTGTAAATGGAGGGGGACAAATAAAGGCGCCGGTGACGTTCTGGCGGCGCTCCCTGGGGTGCAAGTCTACCTGAGCGAGCGTTGCCCGTGTGCGGATGAGCAGGCCGGTATGCAGCGGAATGCCGAGTTTTGTAGAACAGGTGCGGGCCAACAAATAGGAGTGGTTATAGCCACGCTGGCGTTCGCGCTGGCTATGCAAGGGCACCGGAACAATCATGTCGGCTTGAATAGCATATCTCACATAAGCCTGGGCCAGCAGTTCTCCAAGAGGTTGTGCCAGGCGGGTATTTCCCCTGTACTTGAGCGCATGAATGTATCCACGCAATGGTTCCTGGAACGGGCCAATGGCCCGCAAACCACTCAAGGTCAGGCGATGGTAATAGCAGGCTTTACAGATTCCATCAGGAGGAAGCGGAGCGCAACAATGCTGGCAGATTGTAGGAGGCAGAGGTTGAATTCGAGCGATACAGGATGGGCAGAGGATATAGCCATTGCGCTTACAACCGGCACATCGTGGAGGGAAGACAATATCCAGGAAATGCTGCGTAAGAGTCTGGGCCTGTTGTTGAGGAGCTTTCAAGCTCATTTTTTATACCTCGAGGAAATCAGAATCTTTGAAGGTACGAACTTCCCTTACATGCAATGAACAGCGAAGGTTCTCTTCTACCATGAAAGTAAAAAAGGAGAACCACTTCGATGAAGTGGCCCTCCTTCTCTCGCTCAGAAGAGCGAATTAGTTGTTGGACGGACAATAATTCTTCGGCAGTATCTGGCGGAAATCCTCAAAGTGCGCAACGGCGCTGCCACCAACACTGGTATAGGTTACAGTAATCAACTGACCATACTGGTTGTACTCGTTGAAGTCATTGGTGCTGCCCGGAATGTGATTACCGAACTGCCAGACACAATCCTGACGGAATTGAGCTGTACTGAAGAACGGGTAGAAGTTGGCGGGATACCCGTCATCGGTATCTGGGATAATTGTGCAGCCCTGACCGGTATCGCGATTGCACTGGCCAGTGTCAATCTCAATGCGCGGCATATCCGACTCGAACGCCGTACGACTATAGTTGACATTGTAATCTGGGCCGGTTAGAGGACTGGTGACGCGAATCGGCGTTGGATGCAGGGTAGTATTGCCATCAGGCCACAGGGGCTGGTAGGGGACTCCATCAAAGCCGGGGACATTTTCGCCTATGCATCCACTCACCTGAACTAGCGAAGATGAAGAGGCAGGGAAACAGCCCGTATCATCGCTGTCGGTTGGCTCCTGGTCGTTAATGATGCCCTCTGTATTACCCGTGGGGCAGTTGCCTCCAGGAGAAATCGCGTTTGAGCCATTGCAGTAGTCAAAGTGGCCGATTTCGACATCGTAGGCGATGTTGTAGGTATGGGCGGCCCACGTCACACGGGTCTCCTCAGAGGAGGTGCTGTACATGGGATGGAAATCGTAATTAATTTCCGTGCAGCTGGTTCCGTTGGGCGCAAACTTGATCTGGCCAAACCCATTGGCGGCACTCGTTGTCATGGAGCCGCTCTGCCCTGTCGTCTGGTCGTTGAGGTCGATTTGCAGGCCATGAGCGGTGTCATGCATCCTAATGATGACATCATCGCCCGAATTCATGAACAGGTCGTAATTTGGATTGGGCGTAAAGGTATCTTGCGTTGCATGAAGGGGATTGGGGGGTGAATTCGGCTGCGGTTTCCCGTTCAAGGTAATGAACGCGAAGTTGATGTACTCGACGCCACCGACAATCTCTCCCTGACAGGTAGAGTTGAGCGCCTGTCCCGTGACAGGATTGGCAGAGTAGCTGTCGATGTTAAGGGCGGCACACCACTTGGTGGGGTCGCAGCTGTTGCCAGCAGGCCACTCCACCCAACCGGGAGGATAGAACTGCATCTCCATGAATGCGGTTCCAGGATGCTTGGGGCTGATGGCGGGGTCGACGATGTTCTTGTCGCTGTCGGGCGTGCAGTTCTTCACCTGTTCGGGGAATGACTGCGTATCGCACATCGCCATACCGAACCAGAAGGCTGGCGTGAGCTGGAAGTTCCAGGATTTCCCCTTGACTTCCTTGGTGCCCTGCGGATCTTTAGGCAGCGTGAGCTCGTACTGCATCTGATTACCAGAGCCAGGCACATTGGAATAGTAGAGATTCGATGGCTCGTCATGTCCGACGTAGTAGGGCCAGGGATTGTATGCATTGGAGATCTCCGTGCATAGCAAAGCACTGGTCTCATCACATCCGTACGTCACATGTTTTAGCCCTGGATTGCTTGCCGATGCAGCATGGGTAGCTGTTCCGCGCAATGCTCCTGTTGCGAACAGCCCGGCGACAATGGCTGCCAGAGCAAACAGGGAGAGCGCGATGCTCAACTTTGAGCGGGAAGAGAAGCGCAAAACTACACCTCACTTTCAAAAATAGAGATCAATGTTGTCCGACTGCTCGAACAGAGAAACATTTAACCAATTCAATTATTCAACCTCTGGCAATGCGGCGGAAGGGAAGGAAGGTTATGAATTGGTTAAGAAATGGTTGAAGTCCATTGTTCCCCCTCAACACTCGGTTGTGATTTGCGAGCTTGCGGACAAACTCCAACGACGTAAGACGAGTGCCTACTGTGACAATGTAAAAATTTTGGCCTGATATGGAATTTCCCCTGGTTGATATTATACCATGAGACGGGAAAATTTGGAAGAGGTTTTCAGTATTCTTATGGATTTTTAATGTTTGTTTCTTCAATTGAATACACATAATGCAGTTGAGGAGAAAATATAATCTCTACTATTGTATCTTTACGCAAACGTTTGTATGTTTGTTCAGGTACGCTAAAGGTTTTGATCTCGTCCGAATCTAAGGGCTGTAATGCTACTCCATACCAGGAACCCGCAAAACGCGGGGTCAATCCAGGGCGATTGGTGCGGCGTGCTTGCCCTGTCGAGCGTAATGCAACGACGCTTGCTATCATAGTGTATTGTCCTCTATCTCGACCGCGATACTTTGCACGCCAATCGAGCCATCCCCAACGCGCGAGTAGGAAAGGATAAGGGAATAATACCAGGCCGATGAGCAACAGTGCTAAAGAACCGAATGGGTCACCGCTCGCGCTCGTTCCCGGCAGGGGATAACGTTGGCCGGCATAATCCAGGGCGTAGAGGAAACGCAGGTGCGGTGAATAGTCCAGCAGTACCGGGTCGCCATTGTGTATGCTTTTAGCAAGAGATTGAGAGACCGCGGGAACGACCGCAGAATTGCCGTCATGCAAACGAATGATGAGATGAGGGAGGGTATCTACTATATTCGTCGTATGCCCCGTTACGGTTCCTGGAATTTGTAGCGGTGGCGAATTGGCATCGATTATTCCCACTAGCAGCGTAAATAGCCCGCTGCCTATAAGCAGCAGGCCGAGGAAAGCGAGCAGGCCACCGAAAAGTATGGCATTACGTGGTTTAATGCCGGGCCGCCAGCTCCACCATAAGATAGGCGAGTTATCATATGAATCTTTTTCGTTTTCATGCTGTACCAGATTGTCCGGCATGGGATAGGCTCCGATGTTGATTGCTGTTTTTGCGCCTGGAACGTTTGATTAGCATGTAGCATAGTTCATGGTGGGGGTAATTGCAACATGATATGATCGTCGCTGTCAGACCGCACTGGCGTGTTTCTGTGATATACTTACGTTAAAGCAATTATTATTCAGGAGATGATCATGGATCAGATGAGCTCCCCTTCAAATGTACCACCAGAAAAACGAGCGCCAAATGCTGGCAGCAGCGCAGCAGAAGAGAAACTTGCTGCTACCAGCCCGAATGTGGAGGCAGAAAAACCTGCCCTCGATACAAGTCCTGCGGCAACCGCCGAGAAGGAATCCTTTACCAGCCCGAATGTTGCGCAGGAAATACCGATTTCTGAGCGCAGGCAGGCTTATGGTACGGCAAAAACCGAGAATCTGCGAGATTCAGGTCTATGGCGTATCATCCTGCCCGGTTTTGTAATCCTCTGTTGCCTGGCCATGCTTGCGATACCGCTGATTATTCTGATACCCTTGCTTTCCAACTCGGTGAGTAACAATATCTCACTCGTCTGGCTGTGGATTGTACTGATTATTCTTGATGTCAGCATTGCGGCAATCGCAATTCGCGGGCTATTGAAAATATTCATGACACCGGCAGAGAACTACTAAGATTGAGGAACGCCAGCTTTCTCCAGCGCGAGCAGCCATTGTTTGGCGGGAATGCCACCGCCATAGCCTGTTAGTGAGCCATTGCTACCTATGACGCGGTGGCAAGGAACGATGATAGCAATTGGATTGGCTCCGTTGGCTGCTCCCACTGCTCGCACAGCTGCGGGCCGGCCAATGGCTTGCGCGATTTCCTGGTAGGAGCGGGTTTCACCGTAGGGGATACGAAGCAGTTCTTGCCAGACGGCGAGCTGAAATGCCGTACCCTGCATGTCCAGGGGGCAGGTGAATTGCAGGGGTTCTCCTGCCATGTAGCGCGCGAGTTCGTCCACCGCCTTTTGCAGGGGGCCGATCTTTTCGCCTTCGATCACCCGCTCGATTTCCATTTTGCGCCTCGCCCACGCGAAGCCTGTATCTGCCGGTGTTCCGGGCGTGCCGGTCCAACATACACCATTTTCTGTGGCTATGACGACGCAGGCTCCTATCGGGCCAGGCACACGTGCCCAATAGAGTGTCTGCGTTGCGTTTTTTTTTGCTATTACTACCATGCCGCTCTCCTTGACGTTGTACAGGTGTTCTTGTTGAGTGTACCATGAGAGAGGGATAGTAGCAAGGAGAACAGCTTTTATGAATCCATACGTTCCGCCGGCTAATCAGCTTATTGTTGAGCTATATGTGCGCGATCTGAGAGCATCGTGCGAATTCTACCAGCGGCTGGGCTTCCAGCTTGCGCGCGATGATGGCGATTTCGTGGAATTGCAGTGGGAAGATTCGCTTTTGTTTCTTGAAGAGGTACCCGCTGCATCACCTCCGCCGTCGTCTCCTGTTGGCAATATTCGTATCATGGTGCCGAACGTCGATGACTATTGGAGCCTGGCACAGGAGTTAGGCGCGCAGGTCTTACGGCCGCTTGAAGACCGCTATTATGGCCTGCGCGATTTCACCATTGTGGGGCCAGATGGGCTTGGGCTGCGCTTCGCGACACGCTTATCAGATATTCGGAAATCATGAAGCTTGCTTGAAAGTACAGGCTACTTTGCCAAATTCGAGCGTACTGCCGTCCTCAAAGGAGGTAGGAGTATTTGGAGCAAGCTGCTGGCCATTTATGCGGGTGAGGTTTGTACTTTTCAGGTCGGTAAGTGTATAGCCATCCTGCGTGCGCTCTATTACGGCATGCATGCGCGAGACGGTATTGGATTCGGGGACATCATACAAATTGATGTCTGGTTTCACATCGCCTGTATCCGGGTTGGCACGTCCGATAGTTAAGCGCGAACCGGTCAGTTCTACCCGATTCTCATTCGCAAAAAGCAGGTAGCCCCAGGCATTGCCGCCCGGTTTATTGGGCATCACCACCTCTGTTTTTGGGGTCATCTCCACTGCGACCGTTGGTTCTGCCACACGTTTTTCTTTGAACGAAGTACCACACTTTGTACAAAAGGCGGCATCCGGTTTATTGCTTGCTCCACATTGAGGGCAGTGTATTTCTTGCGGTACTAATAGTTGGCCGCAGTGGGCGCAGTACACATCGCCGGCGTCGTTTTGTGTATGGCAGTGCGGGCATTCTACTTTTTTAAAGGCAGGTGATTGCGATACTGCTCGTACCTGCTGTTGTAAGGGTGGAGGTGGTGGCACTACGGCCTGTTGTGGAGGATAGGGAGACGGTGAGCCAGGGGTCCATTGAGGTGGTGGCGTGTAAGCAGGTGGTGGAGGTGGTGTATTGGATGGTGGAGGCGGCGGTGCCATTTGCTGCTGCACCTGTGGCGGTAGCATGTGAAAAGGAACGGGGCCAACCTGCACATTGGCTTGCTGCTGGCGTACTACTGCATCCAGGGCATTGAGGAGTTGTTCGGTGAGGTTCGATTGCCGTATCGCGCCCGCGCCAGCTGTGAATGCAAGTGGCCATAAGACAAGTAGTCCGACAGCGCCCACTGCTGCTTTGTCCGCCCATTTTTGTTGGCCAATGACTGCCATGACGCCGCCCGGCGTGTTTTGCAGGGTCAATGTCAACGCGGCCTGCATACCTATGATAGCGGCAAAGTCGCCGCCCTTTTTGAACTGAACGACCATATGATTTCTATCGCCAAAATGCTGCACCTGGTAGCCTTGCATAAGGAACATATTCTCTAAATCGATGGCAATTCGTTGGATGTCAAGTCCTTGCGCCTGATAAAATCGAGTATCCATTGTGTTCTCCAATGCGGGTAACGTGATGTATTACCATTGCTAATAAAGTACTTCAAACTCATGCTGAGTATAGCATTTGACGCCAAATTTGTATACTTTATCAAAAGTGAGCCACTTGTTGGGGTTTCATAAGTATGCTATGATAATTATGCTACTTCTGGGCCAGCAAGCCTGAGAAGCCAACCAGGACAAAATAGAACCAGAAGGACACTTATGGAGTGTACAACTGCAAAGTTTTTTTAGTGCCAGACGAGCAGTACCTTCGTCTCTTCGATATATACTGGCAACAGCGTCTCACTAAAGATGAAGCACTGGCGGCAAAACTGCGCTCACTTGGTTTTGATCCCGATAAAATATGATACGTAAACTCTCTACTGGTCAGTTCAGTTAGGTTTTAGGGAGGTGGTATGCTGAGCCAAAACGGAGGATCAGTATGCCACGACCACCAGCAGTGACCTTAACCGAGGAAGAGCAGCGAACTCTGGAAACCTTTGTGCATCGCGGCAAAGCCAACGCCCGCACCCTCACCCGTGCGCGCATCCTGCTCAAATCCGCCGAGGGATGGAGTACCGCCGAGCTTGCTGCCGCCTTCGATGTGTGTGAGGCAACGGTGACGAATGTGCGACGGAGGTTCGCCGAGGGAGGACTGGAGGTTGTCTTGCACGACAAAGTGCAGCAGCACCGCCGCAGCGCCCTCTCGGGTCTCCAGACCGCTCACCTGATTGCCGTGGCGTGTAGCCCGTCGCCCGATGGGCATGACCACTGGACCGTGCGACTCCTGGCGCAGAAAGCGGTCGAGTTGGGATTTGTGGCCAACATTTCGCCCACGACCATCCACGAGCTGCTCAAAAAAACGAACTGAAGCCCTGGCAACACGAACATTGGTGCCTCCCGTCAGTAGGAGGGGAGTTTGTCGCCGCGATGGAAGACGTGCTGGACCTCTACGAGGAACCGTATGATCCGCAGTACCCGACGGTCTGCCTGGATGAGAAGCCGGTGGTGTTGCATGCCGATGTCCAGCCGTCCCTTCCTGTGGAGCCAGGCCAGCCAGTGCGCGTGGATTACGAGTATGAACGCAACGGCACGCGCAATCTCTTCGTCATGGTCGAGCCATTGGCAGGCTGGCGACATGTGGAAGTCACCGCACAACGGACCATGCAGGACTACGCCAAGGTGGTGCGCTGGTTGGTGGATGAGGTCTATCCGCACGTGGAGTACATTCGCCTGGTGCAGGACAACCTGAACACACACACCCCGGCCTCCCTCTACGAAGCCTTCCCTCCCGCCGAAGCACGTCGCATTCTGCAACGTGTCGAGTTCCACTACACCCCCAAGCACGGCAGTTGGTTGAATATGGCCGAGATCGAGATCGCTATTCTGGAGCGCAATGCCCTCTCCCGACGCTTGCCAGACGAAGCAGCACTCCGCCGCCAGGTCTCGGCGGTGGAAACGGAACGCAACCAACAGCGGCGAGGGATCTCCTGGCAGTTCACCTCGCGCGATGCGCGCGTCAAGCTCTCGCGGCTCTATCCGGTGAAAGAAGCCGAAGTGAACTGACTGCACGGGCTGCTTCTCTAGGAGGAGGCGAGTAGTAGGCCCGTCTGTAGCGAGAGGGCAAAAGGGATGACCCGCGGCTCTGCTAGGTCTATCCCTTCACTGGGAGCCAATTCCTTGATAAGCGTCGCCCAAGGCAAGCAGGTCAGGAAGCCAATGCTCTCCCTGGTCCTCGTATAACCGTCTAACGAGTTCGGTAAAGGAAAAGGCCACGATCGCGCAAGAACCGGGATTGGCATGACATCCTAGCGAACTATCATAACAGCGCCCCGCCCGCTCCTTGCTCAGATCGATCGTCAGATACTCTCGGTTTTCATCGCGAGCGATGAGATACCACGACCAGGAAATATCGTCCAGGGAAGAGGTGAATTGATCAGGATAGGCCCCCGGCTCTAAGAACGGCGTGGCTACGACAACCTCCATGGGAGGCACAAGAATCGTGGTATACGGACTTTGCTTGAAGAGCGTCAGCCCTCCGCACACCTCGTAGAATTCGCGTAAGTCCTCTGGCAAGACGTGTCCGGGATGCACGACCGGCAGGCGAAGGTCTCGTCGTCCAATCGGCTCAGCTACCGTACAGCCAGGGGTTTCTCGGATACGAGCGACCAACTCATGAATAGGGATGTCAGTCATGCTTTGCCTCCTCAATGGAGCTTTCGATTCAGGTCGGGTCAAGCTCAGTGGTCGGCTGGCTACTAAAAACCTTTCTGCTTTTCACTCCCACTCTCTCCTTCTTTCCTTGCCGGTCAAACTTGGAACTGCTTGACGATCATTGTACCTGGGTTTTGGGAGATGGTTCTGACAACAGAAGAGAGGCGGGTCCGCTCCCTCCCTAAAACCTAACTGAACTGACCACTACTTTGTCCTGGCGAAACTTTTCAAATACTTCGCTGCCAGCGGATTCAGGCTGTGAATCATCTCCAGGTCTGTCATGCTGAGGGGGCGGATCAAGAGCAAAAGACCAAGGCTCAGGAGCAGGAAGATTATACCGGCAACGCCCAACAAGACGTGCCCGGCAGGATGCCAGACAAGTTCAGGCAGCGCGGCGATGGTGAACGCGAGTAGTAAGCGCAGCGTGAACCCCAGGGGATACTTCTCCGGCAGGTCGCGCCAGAGGAATGCGAGCAGCATACTGCCTGTGACGATCTGCGAAATTCCATCGGCGACAAGCGCTCCAGCAGGCCCCCAGCGGGGTATTAACGCTATTCCGATGACGACCACCACGAGCAGACCAACCCATTGGCCCAGCACGACCAGTCTTGCCTTTCCCATGACATAGAGCGTGGACTGGTGAATTGTCGTGCCCAGGACACGCACGATGATGTTGAAGAACAGAAAGATGGCCAGGAGCGGCCCTACAGCGGCGAAATTTGAGCCGTAAAGCGCTACCGCGATATTTTGCGCGTTGAAGAGGCAGAATAGGAGCAGAGGAGCGGCCAGCAATGTTTCAATTTTGATGAGCGTCTGCCACGAACGGCCAAGCCGATGATAGTTTTTTCCGACGAAAGCTGCCGCCAGCGCGGCACCGCCAACACCACCAAAGCCAGAGACGAGCAGGATACTGGCGGCATGTGCCAGCTGAAAGGAGAGGTTGAAGAAAGCGATCTGTGCCAGCGAGATGGCAAAGTAACCCAGCAGGATGATCGAGACTTGCTTGAGTAGCGCGCCTGAAACCAGATTCGTCAGCCAGGCGGAAATGCCAAGCCGCACTACAGGCCACATCGGCTGTTTGTATTCGGCCCCACGCGCGAGTAGTAATGGAGCCTGCCAGAGGGCAAGCACAGCGGCGTTCAGCAGCGTACATATGGCTTCCAGCCAGAGAATACTATCAATACCCCAACCGATTTGCAGCAGGAAAAAGCTGAAGACCAGGATCAGCAACTGCACCACGCTGCCGGCAATAAAGACCACTCGCATGCGCATAATGGAGGCGTAGACGGCGGTAAGCAGGCTGGCAATGCCATTGCCGAGGATATAGAAAGCGATGGGAGCGATGTGGCCGAGCAGGCTGGGGGCGCGCAGGCCCGCGGCCATGGCTGCTGAACCGGAAATGGGAATGGCGGCAATGATAGCAGCGAGTACCTGCAAGCCGAATAACATGATAATGACGCTAATGATGAGCGTCACGATGCGTAAGGCCATCAAGCGCCGGACGAGTAGCGCTGCCGATGCCTTACCATGCTCGGCAAAGACACGTGGCACAAAGGTTGTTGTAGCGTCTTCCAGACCGAAGGCGACGATATAGGCGATGGTATTGAAAGCGGCAGATGCAACCGCGAAGATGCCGTATTCCTCAACCGATACCTTGTGTGTGATGATGAGCGTCAGGAAGAAGAGAGAAAAATAAACCCAGAGACCATAGGCCTGGTTGAGCAGATAATTGGCAGGTGTTCTCTTGAGGAGGTGCTGCGCGCCCGCCTCTCCGAGAGGTATATCTGTTTCGGCAGCATAAGAGGGCACAGAAGGTAATACTCCTGAAATTGTACGTGTACTATTTTCAATAGGCGCTGCTTTTATCCCTTTTGTCTTCGCCTTCTCCACTTGTTCATCCCCTGCTTCCAGGTTATTATCTTCCTCCGGTTGAAATGAATCGATATGTACCAATCTCAACGGACGCAATGATGGTTTTTGCATACCCTTATTCTAGCGCAAATCGAAGAGATGTCGAGCTAACCAACCTATTCCTCCTAGTGCGGCGAAAAGTTCCAGCAGGCTGACATTAGCCATAACCTGGGTGGGGGCAACCAGGTAGAATGCGCCAACTTTGGAGGTGGCAGCAATGACGAAGAGTCCAAGCCCTATCCATGCCGGCAATGTGGCAAAAAGCAGCGCTCGCTGCCATGAGCGGCAGAGAAATCCGATTACCGTAGGGAGGAGGTACAACAGCACGGGTATGATCATAGCGATAATGGGAGGGAATGGTCCATCCAATGCCGCCGTTTCAGAATTCGGCAGCAGGCGCGTCCACAATTGAGCGGGCACCAGCGCCAATGTTACCAGTATCGTTTCAAGTGCAATGAGCCCGAATACCAACATTGACCATCTTTTATTTTTCTCTGCATCCGGTATACTTACGCGCAACATCTTTGACCCTTCGATTCCGGAATATCCTGATTACTTTTATTCCTTTGGTAAAGGAAGCAAACCCATTTCGTATTTTAGCATTAAAATGCGGCGTACCGAGTCGTCGATACGCTGCTGGCTAATGGCGCCCGAGGCTATAGCCTGCTTGATGCCTTCGATCATAGTAGCAACGTCTTGTGGTGTAGATGCACCCATCAGCAGGTCATCGCCGGCCTCAACAGCTAAGGCCGCCGCCTGCCCTTCTGGATAGTAGGAGGTAATGCTTTCCATGGTAAGACTATCCGTCATAATAACGCCTTGAAAGCCTAATTCGTCGCGCAGGATGCCGGTGACGACTTTGTAAGAGAGGGAAGATGGAATAGTATTATCCACCGCTTGCACGAGTTCATGCGTTACCATGACGGCATGGACAATGCCCTGCTGGATCAGCGCTCGATATGGCGCCCAGTCGATAGTTTCCAATTCGCTCTTTGAGCGGGTTAAAACAGGAACTCCTATATGTGGGTCGGTGCTGACATCGCCTAATCCGGGGAAATGCTTCAGCGTGCCGAGTACTTTGCCGCTCTGTTGCAGCCCTTGCAGGTAGGCCTGGGCCATTTCGGTGACGAGCGAGGGATTGTTGCCGAATGTCCGATCAACCAGCTGCGGGTTATACGTATTATTCACATCCACAACAGGCGCAAGATTGAGGTTAAAACCGTAGGATGAGAGGTCTTCGGCATCCTGAATGCCCTCTGCCCCGGCTTTAGCCGGGTCGTTTGTCGCCCCTATCTCTGTTGCTGATGGTCGAGGCCCGTCCAGGTTTACTAATCGATCTACCGTCCCACCCTCCTGGTCGATTGCCACGGCAAGGGGAATCGTGCTGTTGCTCTGCATCTGGGCGATCAAGCCTTTGAGCTGCGTCTTACTCACAATGTTATTGTTAGCGGTAAAAATTAGCACGGCTCCTACATTATACTGGCTGACCATAGCGCTGATATCGAGTCCATAGGTCGGCCCGGTAAACTGCACAATCATCATCTGCCCCAGTTTTTGGTCCAACGTCATGTTTTGCAGGATCAGATTGATATATTGCTGCGGCGTCAACTTTTGCGTTGCCTGTCCGGTCGCTCGGGGCGTTAACTGTCGAAGACCTTTATTGATCACCTGGATCAGGTTTTTATTCGCGGTGGTCGATGAACCGCCAAGTACATTAGCCCACCCCTGGGGTCCCGTAATCTGCGCATAACCGGCGATAGTGGTATTGATGACCAGCATCAAAAGCAGGCCCAGCAAGAAGAAGACCTTACTGCGCGACATTCCCTTTTTTTGATACGATTGACCTGCCGCGGCAGGCAATACCACTGCTGTACGCGTTCCAGAAATACCGGGTAACATGTCTGGCAGTTTGAGGGTATCAATAGCCTCAACGCTAGAGATGGCTTTCTTCTCGGCATTGCCATTCATTTGCGCAGGGCTTTTTGATTCGACCGGTTCTTTCCCTATGGCAGCTATCCCCATATGCGTAAAATTTGCGGGCACCTTCACAATTACGTGTTTTGCCGTATCGTCATCTTCACCTGTTCCATAGCGCGTCCCGGGAAACTGATTCTGGGCTGATTCCATAGGATACCTCTTTCAAAGTCGATATTTCTGAAGGTAAAGAGAACATAGGTGACTTCCTAAAAAGAAACGGATACAATGGATGAGTTGAATCATAAACCGACATTTCTCCTATTCTAATCGCTATACTAGCACAATATTCACCGGAATACAGTGATTTCTATCACAAAATTGAGCAATCAGGCCCCTTTTTTGGCGGAGATTTCACTTTTGACTAAATATCAGGTGCTATTGAGACTATGCAGGCCGGCAAATCGAGGCCTGCGAGCTATAGTCAATAAGTGATATTTGCGATATACTGTCTCTGCTAGCCATGACAAAACATGAAAGGCAGTGATCGCGGCATGTCAAAAGAGCAGTACGCCACAGAATCCGCAGCTCAAGCCAGGATGATCGACAGGAGCATAGGGTCTTCTGTAAGATCAGGTGAGACGCGGTCGCGCTTACTCCATTTTCTGATTGGCCCTGGCATAGCGCTAGTCCTTATTTGCATTGAGGTGATTCTCTGGATACTTAATCCATTCCATCTATTCGGTAGAAATGCCCCACATAGCCTTGCAAGCCTGCTGACAACGCTCGTACACACTCCGCTATTGCTAGTCATTCCTCTCTTTGAACTGCTAATTATCAGTGGACTGGTGCTACTATCCGAAAGACCGCTTGCTATTCGCGCTTACCTGCGAGAAATACAGAGCAATCTAGAAGACTATCGCACTTTATATACGCCGCTGACGACCTGGAAAGTCGCATATAATACGAATCTGGCTTATCATCAAGATACTGCCGATCCCACGATTTCGACCCCATCCCAGAGCATGTCGTTGAGTGAACTCGCGCGGGAACGGCATTCGCACCTGTTAGTTCTGGGGTCGGCGGGCATGGGCAAAACGACGTTCCTGCGCCTGTACCAGTACACCTGCTTGCAGCGATGGGCCGCGTTGATGTCTGGTCGCGACCACATCCCCATCTATATTCCTTTGAGCCAGTACAGCCTCTTCCTCCAGGCACTCAAGGAGACGACTTCAACAGAGGCGATGGGAAATGGAACGTTACTTGATTTTCTGCTTAGTGGCGACCTTCCGGGTCTGCACCACCTGCGCCCGTATCTGAACAGATTAATGGCGCGGGGGCGTATCGTGTTCTTATGCGATGGTTTGGACGAGGTTGATGAGCAGTACCAGGCTGTAGTCAATACAGAAGTTGCGCAGTTGATGAGCCAGCAGCAAAACCGGCTGGTAGTCACCGGCAGCGAAGCGCATTTCCGACGGCAGCAAGAACTGGTGCGGGCGGCAAGCGAAAATCTGGTGGCACGGGCAACGTTTTTACCGCTTGATATGGCGCAGATTCGCAGCTTCATCGAGCAATACATCGATTCGGGGGCATCACTGGTCATTGCACGTTCAGGCAACGACCGGAGGCATACCGCGGGGCAAATTATCGATGTGATTACGCATAGTCCTGTTCGTCATCAATATTCTAACCCTATGTTGCTCTTCGTGCTGCTTGAGATCATCGATAAGATTGGCGTTGAACAGGCCAGGCACATTGATACGCGCGGGCGCCTTTTACAGGAATTTGTGATGTGCGTGATGCGGCATGCGTCAAGCACGTTAGATCAGCATTCGGAGGTTCCAGAAGAGAAAGAGATATTGTTCTTCCTTGGCGAACTGGCCTGGGCGGGGGGGGCCGATAAATCGGCGGTGGGCACGATCAATCGGCCCCTACGGGGACCAGGCCAGATAGATAGTCATGAGGAGCGGAGGGGAGATCAGGGAGTTAGCCGGGATGAGAAGGAGCAACTGCTGCAATTTGCACGACGCGCGACTCTGATCGAAGAAAATCCTGGTGGTACGATACGCTTCCGCCATCAATTGATTGCCGCGTACCTGGTTGGCTACTATTTCAATACTGTAATGGGAGAATCTACTGCAACAGGCCAGGCAGGACAGATAGACAATGGGGCGATGCTACAGCGTTTACTCAGTGATGTTGAATGCCACGCTGTAGCTATAGTGATGTGGGCCGGACAGGTAGATAACGCAGTAGCACTGGCCGAACGCATCACTGCACAGGCACAGGAAGCTCCTATAGAAACGCTGGTATTTAGCATGCTCTGTATTGGTACGGCCTGGTCAGGATCGCAGGGTGAGAATGCCGGTCGGGTAGGAATGCCGCCAACAGTGGAGAAAGTTGCGGCGGCAGTTTTGAGTGATGCGAGTTCGCGCCAACAATTGGCAGATCTCTTTACTCGCTGCGCTGTGAGCGGGGGCGAGGAAATCTATCAATCGCTGTTCCCAATATTGTTGATTGATGGCGCTGAACTGTTTATACCGCTTCTCGATCCCTTGATTGTTCCCGATCTGCTTTTCAAAGAACTGTGTGCGATTGTAGATAACGGGGCTTACGATCAGCAGGTCAAACGGCTGGTGCGCGTTCTGGGGCATTGCGGGGCGACAGCTGTTCCTCGCGCGGCAGAACTGTCGCAGGTCGGGGCCGGCAGAAGCCTGCGTTTGCGCTCCGCGGCGATTAATATCCTTGGCGGGACCGGTGAATCGAGCGCGGTACCCCCTTTACTTGTCTGTCTGGGCGATCAGGATCAATTCGTGATGAATCGGGCCATCAGCGCGTTAATTCGCCTTGGCCCTGAACATGCGCTATTGCTTTTGCTAGAAGAATTGGCAAATCATACGCCATCGGCGGTGCGAAAACAAATTCAGCTGGCAGCACTCAAAATCTTAGAGCGCTTTCTTGGGGAATCAAGCCCTGCGAGGCGACTCAATCAAACACAATATCAGAGCATCATTAATCTTCTCCTGGCGGTGCTGTCCGCGAATTATGCAGCAGAGGTGCAGGAGGCGGCGCGAGAAATCCTTGTGCAGCAGGGTCAGAGCGAGAGTGGGGAAAAGGCCATTGACTTACTGGTACAGAATCTCGCGTCAAGTGATGAGGGAACGGCTCGCAGCGCGCTCAAGACGTTGGAAGATATCGGCCCGGCGGCGACTTCGCGCCTGATAGGGCTACTACGCCAGCAGCCGCCGGAACTGGTGCGTGTACGCATTGTCGAGGTGTTCGGATACGTGCGCGATGAGCGTGCATTGCCCTATCTTCTCACGCTGCTGGCTGATCCTTCTATGACGGTGCAGCAATATGTTGCGCTTGCTTTGCGCGCTTATGCTCCTGCAAGCATTGCCGGTCTCATTGATGTCGTATTGCATGGCGATAGCGAGTTCGTTGCGACCAGGGCAGAACAGGTATTGGGCGATATTGGTGAGGATGTCGTCAATCCGGTTATACAGGCATTATCTCCTGTGGAACCCGAGCGCACGCACCTGCTGGTCCATGTCCTGGAGCGCGTGCGTGATCCACGAGCGCTTCCGGCGCTTATTCCTCTTTTGCAAACAGCGCAGGCGGGGCAGACGCTGCTGCTGGCCGTTATCCATGCGCTGGGCGAATTCGCCGATGCGCGAGCCGTTCCACCTTTGCTCGCTATACTGGCGCATTCCAATCCATTGCTCCATGAAGGCGCGATCAATGCACTCAGCCGGCTTGGGGAAGTAGCGCTCGACCAGTTGATCGAGGCGTTGGAGGTTTATCAAGACGCGGAACTCATCGCGCGGGTGCAGCGCGCGATTCTCGGCATGGCGCATTTCCCAGGTGAGCAATTGTTGAATAGCCTGGCAAGGGGCAGCGATGCGCAGGCAGAACGGATCATTGATATATTCCTGGAAAAAGGGGCTGAAGCCGCGCAGGTACTGGTCGCCAATCTCTTTCACTCCAACAGGCGTGTGCAGGACTGCGTGCGCCTGATGGTAGGCGAGATGAGCGGGCGCATTATTGTTCCGGCGCTGCTGGACGAGTTACATCGACCGGAGGCTCATTGGAGGGAAGTAATAACCGAATACCTGCTGCGGCATCCTCAGGAAGCCGTTCCCCCCCTGGTCGCCTTGCTGGACGATCCCGAACGCGGCGATCCTGCCTTCGCGGTCTTATCAAACTTCGGCCCGGAGATACTCCCGATGCTGGTGCCAGGCCTGGATTCTTTGAATAATCTGGCGCAGGAGCGCTCGCGGCATATCGTGGTGGAGCTGGTACGCCAGATACCTGAAGCGATTCATGAAGCTGTGCAGCTCTTCAACCTGGGGCTGCCGCAGCGCGCACGCGAGACGCTTGTGCATGTACTGGTCTACGACCTGGCCGAGATAAGCATTCCCACGCTGCTACAAGGGCTGGAAGATGCGCACCTGGTGGGCCATGTTTCGGAGGTACTGGTGCGTATCGTGCAGGAGGATGGCAGGAGCGGCGAAATAGCGCTGAATGCGCTGCTGGATAGCCTGCGTATAGAGCCGAGGCGTCATGGCGCGGCATTTACACTGGTTGATATCGGCGAAAAAGCTGTTCCCGGCGTGGGCAGGTTGATTACCGATGCCGAGGCGCATGTGGCGGAGACAGCACAAAATATATTGAGCGAGATGGGCGTACCGGCTTTTGCCTTCATCTGGTCGGCGCGCAGCGATACAAGCAATCCTGAACGGCGTGAAGCTGCCCGCACCATCTTTCGCAAGATGCGCACGGTCGTCATCAAGGATGAGCTTGTCGAGCTACTGAATAGCAGTGAGCTGGATAAGGTTTCTATGGCGCTGATATTGTTGTTGGAGCGCATTCACGATGAGGCCTTGCAGCCAGGATCAGAGCATGAAATGATACCGGCGCTGCTGGAACATGTGCAAACACATAGCGATGAGCAGGCGAGCCTGCGGGTGCTGGCATTGTTGTTGCTCCTGGGCGCGAATATGGTACTGACCCATATGGTTCAAGCGCTGTATGACTATCCAAGCCACCAGGAGCGCATCATCCAGGCATTCTTGCTGCTCGGTGAGGAGGCGGAAGAGAGCCTTTTGGATATGCTGCATGATCCCGATGCGCCTACCAGCCTGCGCGCTGAGGCTGCGGGAGTGCTGGGCATTATCGCACCACACCAGGATATCCGGGAATATGCGAGTATGCTGGGTGAATATGGTTTATGGGCAGGACGTTCGACCGGTCGCTCTAGCCTCCTGCAACCCGACCGTCTTGCTATCTCGCTGCGCGCCCTTGGCGGCTTGCTGGCAGGAGGTCATTGGGATATTAACGAATTACTTAGTATGCGCAATGCGAGCCGGGAGGGCAGCGCGGAGCGCGAGTTGTATGATATCTTGCTGGGATGGCGCAACAGTCCGCGTATCGCGCTGCTTCAACACGATCTGGAAAACGAGCGCCAGCAGCGCAAACAAGATGTATTGAATTTCACACAAAAAATTCTCGAACTGAATGCTCAGGTACAGGAACTTGAAGAAGATCTCGAGCAGGTACGCCAGGAACACAGTTCGCGCAGTGAGGAACTGGAGTATGCCACACGGGAGATCGACCATTTACGCGTCAACCTGAACGACGCGATGCAGGAGAAACAGACGATGCGCAACAGGCTACAACAGGCGCTGAAGGAGAATGAGGCGCTGCAGACTGAAAATCAGCGATGGAGCGCCTACTGCGACCGGTTAGAAGATGAGATCAAGCATTTAAAGGGAGCATGACTTGTATCTTCCTGCACACTAAGGTATCATGGAAAAGGTTTTTGTTATCGCAATGATTGTTATGTCATATAGTAGGAGAACAATATGCAGAGTTTCTTAACAAGCCCGAGCCGGCCAGCTTTGCGCAATGGGCTTATCTTTGGAATCGCTCTCGGCATTATCGAGGTGCTGTTTAGCTTTATAAGTCAAGCGGCTGCCCTGGCTGGCATTGGTACGCTGATAGCTTACGGACTCTATATTCTATTCGGATTCATCGCCGGTCTGCGAGCTTCACAACTAACCGGTAAGACGACGACAGGCGTGGCAGCCGGTGTATGGACGGGTCTATTCAGTTCTCTGGTCTCTTCTCTGGTCTCTTTCGTTCTCGTCTTAGTCAATATAAACGCTATCATTGGGACTTTCCAGGATCAGGCCAGAAAGACTCACCAGAACCCGGCTGTCTATACATCCCAGACGGTCATTGAGATCGAGTTGTTTGTGCTGGTGATTGTGATTATCGTCGCGTTGCTGCTTGGATTGGCCGGTGGAGCAATTGGCGGCGCTATCGGCAAAAACCGTTACGTTCCCACAGAGGAATACGAGGAATCCTTCTTTGTGCCTCCACTGAGAGAATCAACCGCATCAAGCATGGAAACGCCGACCGAGGTAACGACGGAGAATGAGGCAGCTCCGACAGAGATTTCGCCGACCGAGAAGTCACCGCTGGAGTAAATTTGAAAGTTACCTCTAATGAACTTTGTCAACCGAACAGAGGAATCGCCTCGTCCTGTAGGGACAGTGGCTTGTCCCTGTCCCGGCTGGGGCACGAGGACAGGGACAAGCCACTGTCCCTACAGCATTACCCGATTCGATGGGAAAAATTCATCAGGACGACCGCAAGGGTCGTCCTGATTTCAGGCTTGAGAAGGAGAACTTGACTATCCCACATTTTCAATCGCTCTCAGCTATGCTATAATAACTCAACGGCAAGATGAGTCGTTCAGTTATTAAATAGCGTTGCATGAGTGATTGAGAAGGGGATAGTCAGATGGCTTCTCAAGGTCCGCTTTCTGGTCAAAGATTGGGGAACAAGTACCTCCTGGGCGAACTGCTTGGCAGTGGGGGATTTGGGGATGTCTACAAGGCACAAAATCTCTACCTCAACCGGCCACAGGCCATCAAAGTTCTGCTGGAGAAACATTTCAGTGATGTATCTTTCTGCCAGCGTTTTATTCGCGAAGCACAAACGCTGGCTGGCCTGAGCCATCCCAACATCCTGCCCGTCTACGACTTTGAACTAGAGGGCAACCGCGCCTTTCTCGTCATGCCCTTTATCAGTGGAGGAACGCTGCACGATATTTTGAAGCAGCGCGGTCAATTGAACCTGCAAGAGACCGAAAACTATCTCACACAAATCTGCGCGGCTTTAGACTACGCCCATGCCAGAAACGTCGTTCACCTTGACCTCAAACCGCTCAACCTGCTGCACCAGGATGGCATCCTCTTACTCTCAGATTTTGGACTGGCCCATTTGATGAAAGAGGGCGCGGTAGAGGGCGGTTCGAGCCTGCGTTTCGGCTCTCCACATTACATGGCGCCGGAGCATCTTCAAGGCCTGCCCCAGCAGCGCAGCGATATCTATGCTTTAGGCGTGATGCTCTACCAGATGCTGGCAGGCGAACTACCATTTCGCGGCACAACACCCGAATCAATCATGCTCAAACACCTTACTGAACCGCCGCCTCCTTTACGTTCAAGGCGATCAGACCTGCCTTCCAACCTGGAGCCAGTGATAGGGAAAGCAATGGCGAAAAACCCGGCTGCGAGATACGAGACGGCGGGGAAATTACTGGTGGATTTCAAAGCAGCTGTCTCGAAGCCAGCTACGCAATTGCATCAATCTTCGCCATACAATCCACCTCTTGCACCAACGATACCAGCCAGGAATCCCTCGGTTGCGCTTTATAACCAGGGATCGCTTTCTACTCCAAACACTCCGGGCGTATCTACGACGCAAAATGCTTTCAGAGGCACACCATATACAGGACAGCCTGCACCTCAGAAGGCAACAACAATTGGCCATCCTATTTTGCGGCACAGCCTTATTTTCGGAAGCATCCTTGGTATTGTATCTATTATTCTTTTTTATACTAACATTTATCTTGATGTCGGAGGATTCAACATTTTCTCTTTGCTTTTGTTTATATTTTTCAGCCTGTTTGCGGGTCAAGGTTCTTCGAAGAAAACTAGAAAAATAAGAACAGGGATCATTTCAGGTATATATACATCATTGATAGGAGAATTTATTGGTTTTTTAAGCATTTGGATTCAATATCAAATCTTTTACATTCATGGTATTGAGATAATACCAGTAATCCTGCTTGGACTCATTGGAGGAACTATCGGCGGAGTTATTGGCAAACTGCGTTCAAAATAATATCAAACCAATACCATCTGAAGGCCGAAAGCGAGGCAAACCATGTCCGAAGAAATTGTTCAGCAAATCAAAGAACGTATGTACTCGGACCCTGCCTTTCGCCACGAGCTTATTGATTCGCCATTGCGTGTATTGCAAGCATATCCTCTCACCGAAGAGGAAAAGCAACAGTTTATCGCTCCGAACTTTGGCTGGATGATTGAGAACAGGCTGGCTGGCGTCTCCTATCCACGCTCTGAGGATACCATCGCTCTGTTGAGCAAACTAGGAGTACAGGCGTTACTCACCCTATCGGAAGAGTCATTGCCAGCTGAACTGCTCAGCAAGTATCAGCTTCGAGCGGAGCATTTGCCTGTAACCGACTTTACTGCTCCAACTCTTGAGCAGGTCAAGCGAGCCATAGACATTATTGACGACTTTCTGGCGCAGGGCTTACCGGTTGCCGTCCATTGTCGAGCGGGCCTTGGCCGCACCGGAACCATCCTGGCATGCTACCTGGTCTCGCAGGGCTGTAGCGCCAGGGAAGCGATTGAGCAGGTACGCATGAAACGCCCAGGTTCGATTGAGACGGCTGAGCAGGAGGCGGTAGTTGAGAAGTTTTTGCATATCTGTCAGAAGAAGAAGGAGGAGCCATCTCGCTCTGATGAACTTCGCTAAAATGCTGTTAGGAACAACACCTCGTGCCTTCCCTCCCCTGGCCCCTGGCTTGCCCACTCGACAAAACCTCTACAGCATGCTACACTACAGGCCATAAAATGGATGAGGGGGTCTAGTCCAGCATGGCAGGCTTATGGGATAGTATTATGAAGCGGCTGGTCAAAACCTATGCGCCGCACTTTACTAACTGGCTAATGGCGGAGGCCACGTTTGTACGCACCTTAAATGTGGAATTGCAGAGCCAGCAGCTCTATGTCGATGCCCTGATCGAGATCAGCAAAGGTGGCGAGCCTGGACTGCTGCTGATCGAATTTCAATCGTATCGTGATCCTGAGATGGGGCGACGAGTGGCGGAGTACAGCGTGATCGCCTCGCGGGAAAACCAGCATTGGGAAGTCTCTCCGTTCGTGATTTTCCTGCGCAAGGTTGGAGAAGTGGACCAACCGCCATATATTCGTGTGCATCGCGATGGCTGGGAGGAGTATCGCTTCAACTATCATATGATACAATTATGGGAGCTACCGGCCGAGTTCTTCTTGCAGCATGGCTGGTTAGGATTGCTACCGTTGGTGATTCTGACCCGGGGAGGCAAACGACCCGCCGCGGTCAATCAGGTGGTAGAAAAATTGACACAGGCGCAGGAGTACGACTTGTTGGCACTGACCCGCTTGTTGGGTGGGCTGGTGTACAAAGAAGGCACCGACGCAAGCGCATGGTTCAAGAGGAGGTTTCACATGTTCCAGGATATTCTGCGCGAATCCTGGGTCTACAAGGAGATCGCGCAAGAATACTTTGAGCAAGGGGTTGCTCAGGGTATCGAGCAGGGCATTGAGCAGGGCATTGAACAAGGAGTTGAGCAGGGCGAGCTACAGGGACAACGGAAGATGTTGCTGACCTTTATACAGAAGGATTTCCCTGAGGCATTGATCCTGGCCGAGGAGCAGGTAAATAAGATCAGAGACCCTGAGACTTTACAAACGGTCTTCCTTAAACTGATTCATGCTCAGACGGTTGAGGATGTGAAAAAGATTCTCTTTGATGTAGATACGAGTACAGAGAGACATTGACCACTCAGGAGATGCAGACCTTCAAAAGGCCCTCTTTAAGGCTGCTCTGGCCGCGAAATAGCCGCACATGCCATGCACGCCGCCACCGGGTGGGGTCGATGATGAACAGATATAGAGATGCTTGTCGGGGGTGGCGTAAGGCACGAGGCGGACGGCGGGTCGCGTGAAGAGTTGCAGGAAATCCTGCACGCCACCATTGATGTCGCCCCCGATATAATTGGCGTTGTATTGTTGGAGTTGGGTGGGTGACATGGTGTGACGGGCCAGAATGCGGTCGCGAAAACCGGGCGCGAAACGTTCGATCTGCGCTTCGATGCGCTCCGTCATGTCGAAGGTCGAGCCATTGGGTACATGGCAATAGGCCCAGAGGGTTTGCTTTCCAGTGGGGGCGCGTGTAGGGTCGAAGAGGCTCTGCTGGGCGGTGATGACGAACGGTTTTTCGGGGGGTATCCCTTTCCAGCAGGCCGATTCAGACGCGGCTATCTCCGGGAAGGTGCCGCCGATATGGACGGCTCCGGCGCGCAGGCATGCTTCCGCTTTCCATGGCACCGGGCCATCCAATGCGAAATCAACTTTGAAGACGCCGGGACCATAGCGATAGTGCCTGAGTTGCTGCTTGTATAAACCGTTCAAGCGATCACCGGCGATGCGCAATAACTGGCGCGGCGTCACATCAAAAAGGGTTGCCCGCGCTTCAGGCAATGCATCGAGAGAGTTGATCTCGAAATTTGTTACAATTTCTCCGCCCAATGAACGTAAATATGCCGCCATGGCATCTGAGATTTTCTGGGCGCCACCACGTGGAAAAGGCCATCCGACAATATGCGCGGGAAGACCAACCATGAGGCCGAAGGCGGCGCTGGGTGGGCGATTGAGGGGCAACATGGAGTGCGCGGCAAGGCCGGCGAAAAGGGCACGAGCGCGCTCCCCTTTAAATTCTGTTTCCGCGACGCTGCTGGCCGAACGAATGGCGCGCAGTCCAAAGGGAACCAGGACGAAAGGATGCAGCAAGGGCGATATACGCAGGGGGCCAAGGAATGCATTTTCGATGATGTTCCAGTGCCTGACGAGTGGATTCACCATTTTCTCGTATGCCAGCGCGTCACGGCCCAGGGTCGCAGCCGTTTGCTCTACTGAACGCTCAAGCACCATGGCCGTGCCATCATCGAGCGGGTGAGCAAGGGGAGCATCGGGTTGTATCCATTCCAGGCCGTGTGAAGCAAGAGGCAGCGAACGAAGGAATGGGGAGGTTACTGCAAGTGGATGTATAGCAGAACAGACATCGTGTAGGAAACCCGGCAGCGTCAATTCCTTCGTGCGAGCGCCACCCCCTATTGTGTCCTTCGCCTCGAAGACAATTACCGATCGGCCTGTACGCGCGATGGTGATAGCGGCTGCCAGGCCATTGGGTCCCGACCCAACTACAATTGCATCATATTTATAATATTCAGGCATGTATAACGCTTTTTATGGTTGACAATCCGGCTTATCCCGCTGATTTCCCAGAGGTCCCCAGGACGAGGTGAACCCAGGTAGGCTCAGGATGGGGGAGGGATTCTTCGCTTCGCTCAGAATGACAGGCGTGCGCGCACGCCTGTCATTCTGAGCGAAGCGAAGAATCCCTCGCGCTCCTACCGAGAATCACCAGGGCTTATAGACCCTGTAATAGTAGTATACCGCAAAGATCTCCCCCTTTACGGTACCAATTCGCCCGATTGTACTTTCAGCATGAGGGTGAGCCAGGCCAGCGTTTGCGGCATTGAGACCGGCAAGGAGAACCTGTAAGGTGTATCATGATCGCCGGGTGTGCCAGGTTCTACCTCTAATCTTCTTATGTCAAGTACGCTGATGCCTGCTCTGTTCGTGTCACTGTGGTGCTCGTTGATAGCCTTTGTTGCGGTCACCGCGGCCGGGATAGCAACTTCCTTCTCATGGGTATTTAAAGGCTCGGATTCAAGGCGTACTATATCTTCGCGGCTTATTCTTTGGCCACTTAGAAATTGTGTTGCCGTCATGGAATTGGAAGTCAGGCCTTCGTTTTCACGGGTCAGCATCTCATTCAATTTCTCAGGCGAGGCAGAGAAGAATACGCGAATACGCTCTTGCGGCACACAGCTAAACATCTTGATTAAACCCATGACTGATTGTGGAGATGTTAACAGGGTTGATTTCCATTGCCAGTTCGCGGTTTCATTTACGCGTAAGGCAACGCGGTAGTAGATCATGGTATAACTCCTTTTTGTATTTGTTTTGTGCCATAGAATTTTTAATTGTCGAACCTTTTAGAAGCAGATAATGTAGCGCTTTGCTATTCGTAACGGTGAACGTTACGAATGTGAGTTTTTGTGATACGATTTTGTTGTTGAAAAATTTGTCTCCAGGGTGATAACCCTGTTCTTCCACGCCGACTATTAAGGATCCGACATGACACATACAGACGAAGCACAGCAGGTATATAAGGCATGCACACGTTTTCTTACCCAGCATTATCCTCGCACACCTCAGCAGGTTTTGAGAGAACTTGCGGAGACGACAGACCCAGACATCGAAGTAGATCGTTATGGACAGGGCGAGATCATCAATCGATTTGAGGCAGAAGTGGCGGCACTTTTGGGGAAAGAGGCGGCCGTTTTCATGCCCAGTGGAACCATGTGCCAGCAGATTGCGTTGCGTATCTGGTGCGAGCGACGAGGGACATCTACGGTTGTTTTTCATCCTACGAGTCACCTGGAAATACATGAACAGAAAGCGTATGAGCGTTTGCATGGACTGCACGCTATCCTGGCCGGTTCTCCGGATAGGCTGCTTACGCTCAAAGACCTCAGTGCGATTGCCGAGCCGGTGGGAGCTTTGTTACTGGAATTGCCACAGCGAGAAATAGGTGGTCAATTGCCGACCTGGGAGGAGCTGAACGAGGTGATCGATTGGGCACTTCAACGTCATATTCCCACGCACCTGGATGGGGCGCGGCTCTGGGAAACACAGCCATTCTACAGGCGCGAATATGCTGAAATTGCCGGGCTGTTCGATACTGTCTATGTCTCTTTTTACAAAATTCTTGGCGGCATTGCAGGGTCGATGCTGGCCGGGCCTGCGGATGTTATTGCTGAGGCGCGCGTCTGGCAGCGACGACATGGTGGTAACCTGATTCACCTCTATCCCTATGTTCTCTCGGCTCAGAAGGGCTTGAGGGAGAAGTTGGGCCGGATGGAGGTCTATTGCGCAAAGGCAAAGGAGATAGCGGCTCTGCTTGCCGGATTTCCACAAATCGAGATTGTGCCAAACCCACCGCATACGAATATGATGCACGTTTTCCTGCGTGGAGAACAAGAGAAGTTGCTGGCCGCCGCGCTTGAGATCGCAAAAGAGACGCGTGTCAGGCTCTTTCAGTGGTTAACTCCGGCGGTCTTACCTGCCTATCAAAAATTCGAGCTGACTGTGGGGGATGCTACACTTGATTTACCGAACGAGGAGATTGAGAGCCTATTTCGAATGCTTTTCGAGAAGGCAAATAGGTAAAGGGACGGATTACAGTGTATTCTTCATTTTCAGTCTCATACAGGGCTAGAAGTGGAGTCAGGCAGGCCGATCCTGATTGACGCCAGCGTTCGTTCCAATCCTTGCCGCCGGGATTTTCTTGCTGCGAGCATATTTTTACTGTGATACTGGCCTCTTCAAACTGTTCAGCCAGGCGGCGTGTTGCTTCCTCACCACCAGCGTCATTGTCAAGCGCAAGCGTCACAATATACAATTGCGATGGGAACCAGTCTACCTGTGCCGCGGTTCCGGCCAATGCCACAATATCTCTTGCAGGAAAACCTGCCGCGATCAGCGCCAGGCGGTCAAAAGCTCCCTCGACGAGTACAATGGATCGCGGAAACTGCTCCAGGTCAGTTCCAAACCAGCCGGCCGGATTCGTCTTGATCCAGCGGCGTGGTCTCCCAGGCTTATCCAGGAGCTCCTTATGCGCGTTTTCATCCATTCCTGGCTTCCACTGCCATAAGGAACGCCCAATGAACCCCTTGCCATAAGGAGAGACCAGGGGAAAAAGCATGCGGTCTGTCCAGCGCTGGAGGATGCGGCGCTGCCCACGCAGTTCGGGCCTGTTCATTATCTCGGCAGGTAGATAGCAAACGCCGGTATCAATCGCTACTTCCAGTGGAATGCCCCGTTCGCGTAGATATGCCCGCGCCCTGGCTGATTGCTTTAAAGCCGCGCGCATCTGTTGTTCCAGTGAAAGCAGCCAGGCCAGTTCGTCTCGCTGCCACTTCGGCACGGTTCTGGGCGCGTGCAGCAGTACAGGCTGGTAGACAAACGGCAATTTCTTTTTATTTTCGTTTGGAGGATGATAGGTTTCTGACGACTCAGGAGATAATCCCTGATAGTGCATGCGTATCAGGCGCTGCGCGGTTTCACGATTCCATTCTGCGACCAGCACGGTGACATCACATGCAGCATTAAAACAATGCCCCCAGCCGTTCGCTTTATTGATGGAGAGCGAGCGCTGGTGATCGCTGCCATGCAGGTGGCAGTAGGCGCGCACGTACTCACCCACGTGTACTGGATCGCAAAGTTCAGATTGCAAGATGATCTCTATGCGCTTGCCGCGTTGTGTATGTATCGTAAGCATGGTTAAAAACGATTTCTCTTATTCTCACTCTGAACGTCAAGCCTCAGAAATGGCTGGAATACACTCCTTTGCACCAGGCCGTTCTTTCTTAGAACATATATTCTATATACGTAAAACGAAGGGGGAAATAAAATTGTTTCAATGCTTCCTGGTCGCTTGACAGGGTACAGTTACGCGTGCTACTGTGCTGTTATGAAATGGTGCTTCCTTCCCATGAAATCTTGGCGTAGCTCGCATATGTGCGCCCGTAGAGGGGCATAAGATGCTCCTCTTCAAAGTATTGTTGACCCCGGTATTAATCGGCCTGGTGAGCCTGGCGGGCAGGCGCTGGGGGCCTGCGGTAAGCGGCTGGCTCATTGGACTGCCCCTCACTTCGGGACCGGTTAGTTTATTCCTGGCGCTTGAGCAAGGAAAATCTTTCGCTGCCACCGCGGCGGTCGGCACATTGTTGGGACAGATTTCAACAGCGCTTTTTTGCCTGGCGTATAGCTGGCTCTCGTTCCGCTTGAACTGGCTATGGAGTATGCTCGTAGGCTGGGGCGTATTTATGCTGCTGACTGTTGTTTTAGCACACGTCTCGGTTCCCCTGATCGTCGCATTTATAACAGTTGTTTGTGTGCTTGCAATCGTGCTGAAACTCTTGCCTGGGGGTCAGGAGCAAGTGGAATTAAAAAATCCGCCGCAGTGGGAAATATTCCTGCGTATGCTAGTGGCTACGAGTGTTGTGCTGGTCCTTACAGGACTCGCAAATGTTCTGGGTCCACAATTAAGTGGATTGCTTACGACTTTCCCTATGTATGCCAGTATTTTGTCTGCTTTCTCCGCACATTTTCAAGGGCCGATAGCCGCCCGGCGGGTGCTGCGCGGGCTTATGATGGGCTTTAGTACCTTCGCGGTCTTCTTTGTTATTGTTTCCGCCACCATTGAAAGCTGGGGCATCGCATTCGCTTTCATCCTGGCATTATGTGCCGCACTGCTGATACATGGCGTCTCGTTTATGCTACTGCGGAAGTATGTGGTAGGGAGCGGTCAGATACAAAGTAAGAGAACATAGCCAGGTGAGGAGAAGAGGGGATGTGAGCTTGTGGTTTTCGAGAGCGTACATTAGGGTGTAGAAAGAAACGCTTGCAATGAGCCAATCCCGGCGTTGGAGGTAGCGACTTGAAATACTCCTCGGGGCAGCAGGACAGGCACGAGGCACTGTCCCTACAGGAGCGGCGGCATGTCGAGGATGAGGACAGGCACGAGGCGCTGTCTCTACAGGCGCTTCCTCATAATGATGTTTACTTGTGCGATCCCACGTGGATTTCAAGCGAGATGGAGCGCGTTGCGTTGCTGGTGCCGGAGGTCTCTCATTCGGCTACTGGCGATCTATTGAGTTATGCCCTCGCCTATGCTGAACGCTATACGTATGATGTCCTCCAACTGGAGCAGGAATGGCGCTTCCTTTACGCGGCATTGATCGAGGCATGGAGGCAATCGCAGCACGTCATCATCATACGCCTGGTTCATGCGCTGGCATATCTGGTTTGCCGTCCCAGCACTTCCGCTGTGGCGGAGCATATACTGCGCCTGGGCATTGGAGCCAGCCGGCGCATGCAGGATTGGCAGCATCTGACCCATTTCTTGAATCGATTGGGCTGCTTGCTTACTGCCCGCGGCAGGTACTCGCAGGGATGGCGTATCTGGTGCAAAAGTCTGGAACTGGCAAGAGCATCCGGTTCCTCGCACGGCCTCTGGGAACCGCTCGCCAGTTTTGTGTATATCGCGGATATGCTTGGGAACTATCAAGCCGCTCACCAGTTCGCCGAGAGCTTACAACACACTGATGGCATTGACGCTCCGGACATGCTGGCTGTGGCCGTTTTTGTGCGTGGATTTTTTGCTCGCACCAGCAGCAATCTTGAGCGAGCGTTTGAAGATTTCAGCTACTCTTTGCGTCTGCTCTCCACGGGCGACCACCTGGGTACGCTCCTCCAGGCAGACGGGCGATCACCGGGATACACCCCTCCAGGCACACCGCCATCCGCATACCGGCAGCTTTTTTCTATGGCCGTGCAGACCGAGTTGGCACGCGCACAGGGAGACTATGCACGCGCGCAGGAGCTGGCCGAGATTACCCTTTCACTTGCGCAACTGTTCGGCGATTACTATACATTGGTTGAACTGCTGATTGATCAGATCGTTTTTACTTTTCAACAGCGACAATTCACCGATACGGTGGCCGGGTTCATACGCCTGCACGATGTCATACGCCAGTATGAGGCGCACCATCTCTATGAGCGCTGCCGTTGCCTGGAACAACTCATGAACGACTATGTGCCCGGTTGGCGCAGACTTGCGGGCAGTTCATCAGACCCACTCCTTCCCACCATTGTATCTTCTGAGCTTCTGGAGCCGCTGAGCGAACGGGAAATAGAGATACTTCAACTCGTAGCGGGCGGCCTTTCCAATTCAGAGATAGCCGGGCGATTAGTAATTACCAGGGGCACCGTGAAGAAGCACCTCGAACACATTTACTCCAAGCTCGACGCGCATAGCCGCACCGCCGCGATTGTAAGGGCCAGGACACTTCATCTTTTATGAGGGCAAGCGCGTACTGCCCTCTACGAGAAAATACGTCTTTTGGCGAATGACGCTTTCCCATCCATATGCTACGCTGGATGCACCGGTAATTGCCGCGTAGATGGCTTATGAAAGGGAAGGACGATGGATAGAAATCCAATTGCGTTATCTGCTTATGGCCTCAATCTTCGCCGCGTAGTATTTCACGGAGCCTGTTGCATGGTATTCCTGCTGCTTGCCGGGTGCGCTTCTAACGCGCCTGCTTCAACCGCCGGTTCTGGAGCGTCCACGCCTAGACCGACAGCTACCGCGACTATGGCTCCGACTGCCACCCCTACCCCGAATTTTCCAACGCTCTCCAAGGCGCTATTGACATACAATGGACACGGCAAGGCGGTTGTGGGGATAGCGTGGTCGCCGGATGGAAAGGAAATGGTCTCCGGCAGCGATGATTATACGGTGCAAGCCTGGAGTACGCAGACCGGAAAACAGGTCTGGAGTTATAACACCGGCAGCTATGTATTCGCGGTGGCATGGTCGCCGGATGGGAAAGAAATTGCCGCGGGCGGCGGCGATGGCTCGGTGACGCTGTTGAACGCTGCCACAGGCAAGCTCATCGCGAACTACACCGGACAGACCGGTTTCATTCAAGGGCTGGCGTGGTCGCCGGATAGCAAACGCATCGCTTCGGGCAGCGAGGATGGTACGGTGCTGGTGCGCGATGCTGCGAGCGGCAGGGTAATGGTGAACTATACGGGTCATAGCAGCGCTGTACAAAGGATTGCCTGGTCTCCCAATGGCACAGATATTGCCTCGGCCAGCTATGATGGCACCGTGCAAATCTGGAATGCTTCCAACGGGCAGCACGTGTTGACGTATAAGGGCAATGGAGCGCCTGTGTGGATGGTTGCCTGGTCGCCGGATGGAAAAAAGATCGTTTCAAGTACCGGAAGCGCAGGTACCAATGGCCCCGTCTCTTCCGGCAACACAGTAAAGGTGTGGGACGCGACAACAGGCCAGACGTTGCTGACATATACAGGATATGGGGATGCAAATAACATCTACGCGCTGGCATGGTCGCGTGATAGCAAACTGATTGCTTCCGGTGGGGACGATAATATGGTGCGTATCTGGAACGCGACGACAGGGCAAACCATCATGGCGTACAAGGGGCATACAGATATCGTCTGGAACGTTGTGTGGTCGCCCGATGGCAAGCTGATTGCTTCGTGCAGCCAGGATGCCACCGTTCAGATCTGGCAGCCGCAGCTATAAGATCGTTTTTAAGGTTTCCAGGCTCAGATTGGCGCCGCACAGGATCACCACCACGGTTTTATCCTGGAACCGCCGCGGTGTTTTCAGCAGTGCGGCGAGTGGAACGGCGGCTGCGCCCTCAATGAGCATGTGATGGGTCTCGATGCACAGGCGCATGGCCTGGCGAATCTCCGCTTCGGTGACGAGGATGTAGTCATCGACCAGGCGGCGGCAGAGTGGGAATGTAATCGCATCCTGCTCCACGCCGCCCGCCGTGCCATCCGAAAGTGTCGGCAGCGACTCCATCTCTAGAATACGCCCGGCCTGCACCGACTTTGCCATGACGGGCGAATGTTCCGGCGAGCAACCGATAATTTCTGCGCGCGGGAAAACGGTCTTTACATAGGCCGCAACGCCGGAGATCATTCCGCCGCCGCCGAGGGCCACCAGCACCACGTCGATATGCTCCGCCTGACGGCATAGCTCGACGCCGATAGTGCCCTGACCGCCTATGACGTGCTCATCATTGTAAGGTGAGATATAGGCCATGCCGTGCTGCGCCGCGTAGGAACGAGCATAGGCCTCCGTCACCACGCAATCGCTGCCCCAGACCTGAATATCCGCGCCATAACTTCGAATAGCCCTCACCTTGATGGGAGAGGCATCTTCAGGCACAAAAATGGTGCCATGCATCTTGAGTGTATGCAATCCAAAAGCCACGGCGATGCCATGATTGCCGGAAGACGCGGCCACCACGCCCTTTTCCTTTTGTTGTGGTGCAAGCGAGAGGAGAGCATTCATAGCCCCGCGCACCTTAAACGAGCCGGTATATTGCAGGTTTTCCAGTTTCAAATACACCTGGCTTCCCGTTTGTTTGCTCAAGGAGAATGAATGCTCAAGCGGCGTCTCACGAATGGAAAGCCGGATGCGATGTTCCGCTCGCAAGACCTCCTGCACGATATCCATCACTGAAGCCCCTGTACTACCACGCCCTGGGTAAGGGCCGATTTCAGGCGGATATCTTTTATTGCCGTGTATTCTTCCGAGTTGTACCAGCGATTGACCTGCTCGAGACTTTCAAACTCCAGGATCAGC
Source organism: Ktedonobacteraceae bacterium (assembly GCA_035653615.1). Taxonomy (NCBI): domain Bacteria; kingdom Bacillati; phylum Chloroflexota; class Ktedonobacteria; order Ktedonobacterales; family Ktedonobacteraceae; species Ktedonobacteraceae bacterium. The sequence continues at coordinate 311,836 of DASRBN010000035.1, forward strand.
ACTCGCTTTGGATGCCAGTTGCCTTCTATGATAGCAACCGGTTTGCCGGCGGCGAGGACTTTTCCGCCATACTGGAGTATAGTTGGAACTACTCGCCTCTGGTATTCACGATAGCCCTCTGGATCAATAATTTCTTGCTCTGCGACGATGTAGACCGCCATAGGTTGTACCTCCTGTGGTTTTTCCATCAAGCTTCCGCTATAGCCGCATCGTCAAGCCATGCTGGAATGCCGAGTGGGCGCTTCAACTCCGCTGGCAGCGGCGAGACATAGGGATGCTCGCGGACACGGCGCTCAAAATCATCGCGGGCCGCCTGGCGTAACTCCGCATCCGTCATAACGTCCAGACCCGCCAGCGCCAGCGCCCTTGCCGCCTGAAGCGCCCCCTTGAAACCAATACTCATGCCGTGACAGGCGGTGGCTGCCCAGGTATGCACCGCGACTCCCAGCGGCATGGTGGGCATGCCGTAACCCATTGTGGGCACGTTCCAGCTGACATCGCCTACATCGGTCGATGCGCCCATCAAGAAGTTTTCATCGCCGAGCGGATGCGTCTCCGATGTCATGCCCTCTGGCTCAACTCCGATGTTTTGCTGGAGTTCCCTGGCAAATGCCTGCTCCTCTTCAGTATATGCCGGAATGCCGACACGTTCAAGGTGCTCTTGCATACGGGCGGCGAGAGGTGTGTTCGGCAAGAGATCGTAAAGGCCGGTATATACGAGAACTTTAGCGCTGGTTTGGGTCGCAAGGGCGGCTCCCTCGGCGACCTGTTTCACCCAGGCAGTGGTAGCTTCTACACGCGGGCGGTCGCTATCGCGGATGTAGAGGATCAGCCTGGCATAATCGGGAACGACGTTGGGGGCCATACCGGCGCTTTCATAAATATAGTGCATGCGAGCCGTAGGTTCGAGATGCTCGCGCATGAGATTGAGTCCGTGGGCGAAGAGTTCGGCGGCATGTACGGCGCTGCGTCCAAGCCAGGGGCCTCCGGCGGCATGGGCACTTTTGCCAAAGAATTCGATTTTGAGCTGATTGACGGCTGTGGATCGGTAATTACTGACCCTGGCCAGCGGACCGGGATGCCAGTGCAGCGCGACATCCAGGTCGCGGAACAGTCCCTCGCGCGCCATGTAGACCTTCGCGCCTTCGGTCTCTTCAGCGGCGCAGCCGTAGACACGAATGGTGCCGGGAATAGCGTTTTCGGCCATAACCTGTTTCAGGGCAATAGCAGCACCAACGCAACCGGCCCCCAGGAGATTGTGACCGCAGCCGTGTCCGCTACTGACGCCGTCCTTGCGCGGCTCGCGATATGGCACGGCTTCATTGCCAAGACCCGGCAAGGCATCATATTCAGCCAGGAAGCCAAGGATGGGGGTGCCGGAGCCATATTCGGCGATGAAGGCGGTGGGAACGCCGGCAGTGCCTCTGCTGGTGATCCTAAACCCGTTTTCCTGCAATACCTGCATGAGCAGCCGTGCCGACCTGACCTCCTGGAGCGAGAGTTCGGAGAACTGCCACACGTCGCTGACAATACGTTGAATGGTGGGCGTGACTTGCTCGATGGCGTGGTCAACGCGCTCGTAGGGTACTGTTGTCATGAATGTACATTCCCTTCTTTAAGAAAGAGGATTCGAGCCTTTCACCAGATTCATAAACTCCGCCTGCCACAGCTACCATGAGAGCGACATGGTCGCCATCATGAATCGCTGTAGCAGGGGTAGCATCGGGGTCCGGGCGCCTATTATTGATAAGGACACGCATGTAGGATGGCAGCTTTCCGGCTTCATCCAGCAAGTATGGACGGGCACGGGGAAACCTCTTGCTCATTTCTTCCAATAGCTGTCCAAGGGTGATGGAGGAAGCATGAAACGATAGCTCGACGAGTGGCTGGCCGATGATGACGCGCGCCGCACCGTATATTGCAACCCTTACATGCATGGTTCCCCCATCATTGAAATAGACGAGGCTGTTGTGTTCCTCTCTCCTGAAGGAGGAACATAACAACCAGAAAATGTTCGATTGTATCACAACCCATATTGCTGGCGGACATAGCTGCCGATGCCTATGGCATCGAGTTTGTCCATGGGTACAAGCATGTTCAACTGCACGACACCGGGCAGGCGGCCAATCTCTACACCGCCGGTGATGGTACAGCGGTTGCGCACTTCAGCCGTCGTCATATGCAACACCTCGCCGGCGCGCTGGATGGCATTATCGGTGGCCTCATTGAGGGTTGGGCCGGTGCCGATGAATTGTACGGGGCCGACGCTGCGCTGCAATTGCACATGGTAGCGCTGAGCCAGGCGCTCGCCTGCTTCCAGCTCCTCCCTTGAATAAGGGCGGGTGATGAATGGCAGGTCCTCCGCCACCGGCAGCAGAATGGGACCATCTAGCGCCAGGTTCTTGATGACGTTGACGCGCACGCGGGCCTCGGCGGTAATATCGGTCGTATGCAGGCCCAATTCGCCGTCGCCCTGATTGGCATGGCAATCGCCGATATAGACGCCTCCGCCGTCGATCTTGACGGGGCAGATCAGAATGGCGCCGGGACGCACTTCGTTGGTATCGAGGTGCGCGTCGGTCTTGACGCGATTGAGCGTTTCCAATGTCATGCCATAGGGGTGACGCGCTCCGACGAGGAAATTGCCAAAGTCCCCTGCATTGTGCGAATCCGGCAGATCGGCGCTGGGCGTTGTGCCGATATTGCCGATAAATGGGCGCAGGCGAGCAAGCACGCCGGGAATGGTGTGTGGCTCAAATAACAGGATGGGATGCTGGCGAGCATTGGGCGGCAGGGCGGCAACTTCGCGGGCGTGCTGCGCGAAGTCGTGGGCATTGGCGGCGTCAAGCGTCAGGCCGACCTGGCTATCATGATCGAAGACGATGGTATAGCCCTCCTCGAAGCCGAACGGATTGACAACTGTACCGCATTTCACACAACGGATGCTGTTCTCACCGGTTCCCTCGACACGGCTCGCGGGCCATGCTGTGCCACAGCCCGGGCACTTTTTATCGACGAACGGATCGTCGCCGAAGGCGGCCTTGTTGGTCACCATCGTGCCGGAGGAGGTTGCCAGCGACAGCACGCGCATAGACTCGATGGTGATGGCAAGCGCATCACCCACGCGCGCTCCCTCCACGGCAACCGGGCGCGTGACTTCGTGCCCACCGCGGAACTCCGGCGTGATCATGGGTCCCCAGCAGCCAGGCGGAACGACACAGCGAATGTGGCCGCCATCCTTGATCGTCGCCGCAAATCCCAGGCTGGGTCCAATCAGTCCACCGGTATACTCATCTACAAAAACTTCATCCTTAATGTCGCTGTCCATTGTCTTCATGAGAAGCTCTGCTCCTTTCGCCATTGTGGAGAAACTCAAACAACGATGTCCAGGCCATAAGATAAGAGGAAGCATCAAGCAGCCAGGTTCATGGCTCCATTTTCAATACAATTATGCTATGAAAGACATGGCCCGGCTAGCCTTTCTCTGATGATACTGTACAAGAGGGGGAAGACAAAGTCAATCTCGCCTCGCTGAAGAGGTGAAAGCAGGTATTGACCTCGCCCACCTGGTATCTGTACAATGCAGTCATATCTTTTTATGGCATGACCGGTATCCAGGAAGGCAAGTATTGTATGGTTCCACATGACGATTTTACCCCTCATGGTTACCTCGACAACCCCTATCATGCGTGGAAACTTAATCCGAGTGGGGTTTTGCGTTCGCTACCACCACTTGGCATGGGCTGGCATGTACCTAATCTTGGTAGTTATGTCAACAACCAGTTCCAATATACCTCTCACCTCACGATTGGCCTGAAGATATACGATATGGTGCTTGTGACACCGGAAGACTTTCGGCGGTATAAATGCACGATTACCAGCCACCTGCATACGAAAAACCGCTTTGAGTATAGCTGCCACGTGCCAATGTTCCATCTTACACTGACAGCGCGCTATTTTCTTGTCAGCGAGCATGCGCTGGGATGCGTACTCAACCTGGCAACGAGCGCGGATTTGCCACTGCCCGTTACCTGTTACCTTATTCATGCGCATACGCATAATCCTGCTACCAGCCGGCTGTGGGAACATGGGCTTTACGCGCTGGAAAATCGGCAGGTTGGCTGTGGTATGCTTGGTCTGGCGAGCGAGGGCGATGTTTTTATCCATGGAGCGCGGGCCGCGGGCGATACGCCGATTACGTGGGGAGGGATGGCGTATGTCGTTTCACTTGAGGATGTCTCGGCATGGGCACGTGGTGTAGCTGTACCCACGCCGAATATTACGCAGCGACAGCAGGATACCGGCTGGCAGGTGCGGACTCTGGCCTTGCCCTGTACCTTGACGTTAGCAGAGCGATCATCGAGCTGTGTGCTGAATGCTGTCCTGGCACGCGGCGTTTCGCAGGATTCGGCCTACAAGCATTGGGAAGATGGCCTTGAAGAGATCGCGCTTGCCGAGGCCGGGCATCGCGAAGACGATGAAGCCTTCTGGCAGAACGCGCCTCAACTGAGCGGCGACTGGCCTGCCCACTGGAAGCGTGGATTTGTCTACGATCTAGAGACGCTGCGCATGACCATTCGACCGCCCGCCGGTATCATCCCGACACCCTGGGATGGCATGCAAATTCAGGCCCCGCGCACAGTGCTTGCGGAGGCTGCCATGGATACCCTTTTCCTGAGCTATGCCGACCCTGCATTGGCTGCTGAAGTCATCCTGGGCCATTTCGAGTCTTCGCCACGGCCCAATTTACCATGTATGCGCGAGGATGGCAGCTACAATATGGTGGCCGATGATGGGCAAATCTGTGGTACCGCGCCGGAATGGGGTTATCCTTTGTGGTGCTGCGACCAGCTCTTCCGGCACACGGGCGACCTGAACTGGCTGCGTCGTCTCTACTCGCTAGCAGTGGCGTATATTCGATGGTGGCTCGATGCGCGTCGCGATGCCGAGGGCTGGATGGTCTATGCCTGTTCGTGGGAGAGCGGCCAGGATGTGTCAAGCCGTTTCGGGCCGCAACAGACGGGCGGGACGATCATCGAACACGTGCGACCGGTTGATCTTCAGGCGAGCATGGCTTTGAGCGCGACTATTCTGGCACGTTGGGCGACATTACTTACCAATGCCGCCATGACAGGGGATGCGCAGATTCCAGAGGGGGAAGTAGCAGGCGAGCAGGAAGTCTATTCCTACGCGCAGGACGCGGCAGAATGGCAAAGGATCGCAGATGAATTTACGGTGAAGACGCGCCAGATGTGGCAGGATGGCTGGTTTCGCGACTATGATTCGGTGACGGGCGAGTGGTCAACAGAACGCGACCCGATGCACCTCGCGCCCATTTTTTGTGGAGCCGCGGGCTGGGGACAGATCGAACAACTACGCCCGGTTCTGGCGCAAACTCGTCAGGAAGCGCGGTTCGTCGCGCCTTTTGGTTGGCCGCCGATTGTCATGACCATGATCGGCGCGGCCAGCGCCGCCGGGATGCCGGTTGAAGCTGCTGAAATGGCTTATCGCTTCATTGACAGCTCATATCGCAGCACAGATGCTCGCACACTGGACGAATATGGTAATATACCGGGAGTCACGCGAGAGTATCGCAGAACGATTACGAGCGGTAAATGGGGCGCTATCGACTATGTGAACGCCGGTATCGAGGGCTACGGTTGGGGCGCCTTGAGCGTCGATTTGATTGCGCGCTATGTCTTGGGTTTGCGAGCGGAAGAGGCGGGCCATCTTACTGTGCAGCCGGTGTTGCCGCAGCAGCTGCGTAGAGCGGGCGCAAGCTATCGTATCGGCCCCCTGCCGTGGGGAAAGTATGTGTTGCATGTGGAGTGCAGGGTGGTGGATGAGAAGCGGTATGCATTGCGTTTGCTCTGCCAGGCTCCAGTAGGGGAAGAAGGGCAGGATGAGGGGTTAGCGGTATCTCAGCAGAAGATGGTGGAGCAGCATTGTGAATGGGAGGCCACATGGGGTGAAAGCAGGACGATTCGACTGGCTGATCTCACTTTATAGAAATTTTACAATTTAGTATTGATTTATTAGCCAGCATGCGGTATAAAGGTGGATGGAATAATCTCGCTACTGCAAGCTTTTAAGGGGTTGTATTTCATGCCGAAGCAAACAAGTAAGACAGGTACAAGTAATAGTAAGCAACGTTCTCAGAATGCTGTCTCCAAACAGAGCACCGGAAGTACTGCATCCAAACAGAATACCGGAAGTGTAACGAAGCCATCTGCCCAGGATGGCGCTAATGGGCAGTCCGCCAGGGTACAGGGCAAACCGAGTGCGCGCCGGGCAGCTCAGCAGGCCGCGAAGCAGCAGAAACAGCAGCAACTGCAACGGGATAGGCGCTCAGGGCGTATTACCCTGTTCAGTTTCGTTGGCGCCGGTATCATTATTCTCGCGGCAATCGCCGGCTTCGTGATCTATAATCAACAGAATCAGGCTTCATCAACTGAGACGGTCGTTAATTCGGCTTACCCGCCGGTAGATAATATTTACTGCGATGCTCTGGAGCAAACGGTCTACCATATTCATGCTCATTTGTCGATTTACATCAATGGCTCGCTCAGCCCGATTCCGGCAAATATGGGCATTGCTTCTGATGGTTCTTGCTACTACTGGCTGCATACGCACGACACAACCGGAGTCATTCATATCGAGTCCCCCACGCAGAAAGATTATACGCTGGGGAATTTCTTCGATGAATGGTCTACGCACTTTTCGTCCCTGGGGTTCCCCACACAGCTGGCCTCGACGAACGGCTGGCAAGTCTGGGTCAATGGGAAGCCATATTCGGGGGATTTCCGCAATATCACACTGACCGCGCACGAACTGATTACCCTGGCATACAACAGTCCTGGTGTGAAGCCCGACACGGTCTATGCCTGGAATGGACTGTAGGGACAGTGCCTGGTGCCTGTCCTGGAGCCTGCAGGTTAGAAGCGGCAAGTCATGACAATTGCGGTCATATCGTCGGGTTTCGCGCGAATGGTATCCTGGCGTTCCTGGCGGGAGCGGAGTAGCGCTTTTTCCACTAAGCGCCGCGCGACGGTCTGGCGGGGCGCGTTGCGCAAGATGTCTTCAATCTCCGCATCGGTCAGATTATCATGGATGCCATCTGTACAGAGCAGGATACGGTCGCCGGGAATGATAGTGACCTGTTCGGCATGAATAGTTGGGGGCGTAGGGCCACCCAGGGCCTGCGTTATACCACCGCGCAGGCGGAAGTAGCTAAATTCAAGGTCTGAGAGATCCTCGACATGCATGGCCTGGTCGATACGGTGGGCATCTTCCTCGCTCACCATCGAATTTTCTACCAGCCTGCCCAATAAGCCATCATCAACGGTCAGGCGTTTGAGAGTCTCGTGCTCGCGCAACAGGTATACGCGGCTATCGCCAACATGGGCATAGACCATTGTATACTCATTTTTCGCGCTCTGGCGGCAGAGCGCGGCAAGCGCAACGGTAGTGGCGAGGTCATCGGTTCCTGCCTGCCGCGCCCCCTCGGTGCGCACGAGATCGTCGGCTTTTTCGATCAAATGTTGCAGCAATAAACAAAAATCGGTGGTATCACAATTTTCGAGGTAACTATCAACATTGCGGCCCTTGCGCACCTCTTGTAAAGCCTGGCGCCAGGCCTGCCGGGTAGCACGCGCGGCGGTACGCGAGGCGATCTCACCGGCGGCACTACCACCAACGCCATCGAATACCGCGGCAAGACCGCTATTTTTTTCTATGATAAAGCTATCTTCATTGCGGTGAATATGTCGCTCGCAAGCAATGCTATAGCCTACAATTTTGAATGGTATATGTGCTTCCGTTGTACTATGCTTCCGCCGACTCGTTTTATGTTGCGACATCTATGTCGAATGCTCCTTGCAGTGACCCAGCTTCACCCGTCCTGTAGGGACAGTGCCTGGTGCCTGTCCCGGTGTTCCCGTGGGGACAGTGCCTACCCCTACGGAGATCAGATGAGACATTTGTGAGCAAGTATAGCAGAAACAGAGCGGAAATGAAATGGGAAATCTCCAAAAAAATTGAAAAACTATAAGAAATGACGCTTTGTTGTAAAATGATGGTATGACAGAGACTTATAAAGAACAAATAAAACGCATCGCGTTGGACGAAGAAAAATTCGTGCGGTTGACCGTGAAGGGAAAGGCGATGCCCTGGCGGCAGGTGATCGTGCGACCGGTCATGATCAAAAGGCAGCGCCACCTGCAATTTTCGTACTTTACGGAAAAGCAGGATATTACCAGGAACTATTCCGGCGTGCAGGCCGGTGAGAAACTTGATGAAGTGCTGGCATTGCCTTTCAGCAGCATCACCGCTCAGGCCATAGATCAAATCCTGCGTGTTCACTTGAATAAAAAGGGACAGGCGGTTGTACAGGTGGAGAAAGTTGACACGCCCGGCCAGAAACCAGACCTTGCCCATGACGCGAGCAAAAAGTTGCCCCTGCCCGCGGAGCGGCCCGATGCCTTCCTGCAAGCGGTGGGCATTATGGATACACTGGGAAAAATCCGGCCCGGCATGCATGCCAAATTTTCCCAGATCAACGAGTTTCTCAAGCTGCTTGAGCATACTGAAGAACTGGATGCGTTTGAGAAGACGCCGGTCAATATCCTTGATTGTGGCTGCGGTTCGGCCTACCTCTCGTTCGCGGCCTATCATTATCTCAATGATGTGCGTGGCATTCCGGCGCGCCTGGTAGGGATCGATGTCAATGAGACCTTGATTCAGAAAGATAACGCCGAAAGCGAGCAGTTAGGATATACAGATGCCTGTTTCCAGAGGTCGTCGATTATCGATTACGAGCCTGACGTACCACCCGATATCGTGCTGGCCTTGCATGCCTGCGATACGGCAACGGATGAGGCGATTGCGCAGGGCATTCGCTGGCAATCGCGGCTGATTCTCTGCGCGCCTTGCTGCCACCATCATTTGCAGAAGCAGCTGCAGGCTGTGGAACCGTTCGAGCCGGTTTTCCGGCATGGCATTCTGAAGCAGCGCATGGGCGACATCCTGACGGACGCTTTTCGAGCGCTCATCCTGCGCATGCTGGGCTACAAAACCGACGTGGTTGAATTTGTTTCGCCCGAACATACGGACAAAAATCTGATGATCCGGGCAGTCAAACGCGGGCAACAGGATACGGCGCAATTCGTCCAGGAATATATCAAGCTGAAAAACTACTGGCACGTCACGCCTTACCTGGAGACGCTGCTGGGCGATCGCTTGCCACTGGAAGCAGTTCCGCTATCCGCAGGAAATTCTCAAACATGATGCGCGAATGCTGGCGATATGTCGAGTAGTGCAAGTCGCGCTGTTGCTCAAGGAGCGCGGGCGCATTGGGGCCTAATATGTTGATGATTTCCTGGCGATAATCGGGGTACTGGAACCAGGTATTGAACATGCCGGGGGTCAGTTCGACGTGATATTGCAGGCCATAAGCCCTTGGCCCGATGCGAAATGCCTGGTTAAGCGTGTTCTCGCTGGAAGCCAGCCTGACTCCGCCTTGCGGAATGTCGAAGACATCCATATGCCAGTGAAAGACGAGCTGCGAGCCGGGCAAACCCTGCAAGAGCGGATCGGTTTTCCCTTCGGGCGTGAACTCCACCTGAAAGAAACCAAGTTCGATCATGTCGTGACGCCTGACAGGAGCGCCGAGGGCGTGGGCGAGCAACTGGCCGCCGAGACAGACCCCTAGAAAAGGAATATCCAGCTCAACGGCCTGGCGAATGAGCGCTTTTTCGGGAACAAAGTAGGGATAGTGTTCATCGTCGGCGGCATGCTGCGGGCCGCCCATCGAAATGATGGCATCATATTGCGCAACATCTTCAGGCACGGGGGCCTCTTCGACCTTGACGGTTTCGCAATAGATGTCGTGTTCTTGCAGGATTTCGCCTAGATACCCAGGTGGATCATCCCAACAATGTTGTAAGGCCAGCACTCGCTTCATATTGTGGATATTCCTTTGCTAACAACAGGTGATTCTATTATAGAGTATTCGATTATAGAGTATTCGATTTTATCCTGGTACCCAGGAGAATTTCTTTGGGAAGAGCGCGTTGAGCACTACGCCGGCGCCAGGTTTTTCGACACGCACGTCGGGGTATGCATAGCGCAATTCGTCCAGGCTGCGATAGCCGAAGAGCAATTGCAAAAAGACCAGCGCGGGGCAGATCGCATCAGCATCGCTCTGGTAGAGTGGCGCGCGCCATGGTTCGATTTGTTTGATACGCCCGCTGTCGAAAATTATGCTCAAGCCGCCACGGAAGAAATCAATGGTGAATTTGCCCGTGAAGGATGCCGCCGCAGAGTTTGCCAGGCGTCGCTCTAAAACAGGAGCGATATGACGCAGGAATGCCAGCACATCAGGGACACGAATATACCACGCGTAGGGCGGTTCGTAAAACGGGGCCAGTTCCTCACCCAACGCCTCATAGAGGGGATGCGCGCTCCCCAAACAGAAACTGAGAGCATTGAAAGGCGGCACACCCGGCTTTGCATCAGGCAACTGTATACCATACGATTGCAGGGCGCGCAGAAGTGACGGCACAATCGCCTGCCAGTTCGCGCCTGCAACAATGTTCAATGCATACACATTGAGGCTGCTGCCCCAGCGCCGATCTGCAAACATAACGTACCCTTGCGCCACACCCACAGTATCAATGATCATTTTGATTGCTATCTGCTTGCCTAATGCAGACGGATCTTCCGTTTCATCAAGATAGTAGCGCCAGAAGCGCTCTGAGAGAACCGACCAGACCATACTCCGCGCCTGCTGGCGATTATATAATTCCATGAGCAGGGGAATATCGTCAAATGTGGCCGCTCGCAGTGTATATGGCTCAGGGGTAGACTCCTGCGCTTTGGGGATGAGCGCACTATAGGTGACCCTGCGCCCTTCCAGATCGAGCGCGTATTCGTAGCCAAATTGGCGGTAAAAGTACGGAATGCCGGTGATGCCCTGCACAAGATGCCCTTCAGCCTCGCTGCGGGCGTGTACCATTTCAAATAGCCTGCGTATAAGCCCACGATTGCGATAGTCCGGGTGGGTAGCAACAAATTCGGGCTGCCCAACATCAAAGGCGATGCCTTCGTACTCCCAACGCCGTCGCCAGAGGCAGGTGCAGGCAATAATGGGATTGCCCTCTTTGCTTGTATCCTCGATTACCGCGTAGTCGCCTGGCCCCATCAGGGGATGATCGCCACTCATCTGCCCACGCACAGAGGTCAGCATATAGTTATTAGATGGGTCATTCTCTTTATCGCGAAAGACTATCCCACACAGTTGCGCAATCTTTTCCGTATCCGCTTGAGTAGACCAGCGTTGAACAAGCCCATTGCCAAGTTCGCGACGATAGGTGGGGTCGGCGGCAGATGCCAAAGTTACCATTCTTATCTCGTTTCCATTCCTAAAGTTCCCTATAGCCCAACCACTCCGGCCTTTATTATACAACGCGCTACGGGAGAGGTGTTTTAGTAGTCATAGTAGCGCATTCCAAAAAGCGGCGGGGAGCGAGAGAGGCATCATACCTGCTCGCTCCCCGCACCTTCTTACCAATCAGGGCGATTAATAGATCGCTGCTCCTGTATCAGTGTCGAAGAGGTGGATGTATTCGTTATCGACGTGCAGCGCGATGACGCCGCCGGGATGCGCATGGGAACGCGGATCGACGCGAGCGACGATATTCTTGCCGCCGGCAGTCATGTAAACAAGCAATTCACTGCCAAGATGTTCCACAACATCGACGGGACCTTGAAGAACCGAACCGGTGCGGGCATTCTCAGGCAATAATGAGACATCTTCCAGGTGTTCTGGCCGTATGCCGAAGGTCAGGTTTTTGTCAGCCGCGGCTCGTGTCTGCTCGACGTACAGCGGCGGAACCTCGACCTGCCCTACGTCGGGAATGACGATTCGAGTTGTGTTGCCATCCGCTACTACCTGGGCGCCAGGGAAGAAATTCATGGCAGGGGAGCCAATGAAACCGGCCACAAAGAGGTTGGAGGGATGATCATACAGTTCCTGCGGCGCGCCCAACTGCTGGATGACACCGGCATTCAAGACGGCGATGCGGGTTCCCATGGTCATCGCCTCGGTCTGGTCATGTGTGACATAGACAAACGTGGTCTTGACGCGCTGGTGAATCTTGGAGATTTCAGCACGCGTCTGGACGCGCAGCTTGGCATCCAGGTTGGAGAGCGGCTCGTCCAACAGGAAGACTTGCGCGGAACGGACCAGGGCACGACCTAACGCGACGCGCTGGCGCTGTCCGCCCGAAAGCTCTTTGGGCTTGCGTTTGAGCAGTTGTTGCAGGCCGAGGATTTCCGCCGCGTCTTCCACACGCTTTTTAATTTCTTGCTGTGGGAAGTGACGCAGTTTCAGGCCAAAGGCCATGTTGTCGTAGACGGTCATGTGGGGATAAAGGGCGTAGTTCTGGAAAACCATGGCGATGTCGCGATCCTTGGGATCGACATTGTTCACCACCCGGTCGCCAATGTAGATGAGGCCCTCGGTTGCATCTTCCAGGCCGGCGATCATACGCAGGCAGGTGCTTTTGCCACAGCCGGAGGGGCCAACCAGTACGAGGAACTCTTTGTCCTTGATATCCAGGTTGATATCGTGGACGACTTCAACTTTGCCGAATCGCTTGTAGACGTGTTCAAATGCGACACGAGCCATGAAGGTAACTCCTTTTCGCTCTTGTAGCAGGGCACGGGCAGGATTCTCCTCTCAGAGAAGCATGAAGACATGCACCTGCTACGTGTTACAACATTTAGAGCTATTGCTTGGTGCCATCGTTGCAACTGGAAAACAGTTGGGAGTCAACGCGGCTTCTTAACGCTCACGTATTGTTGATCATCGAAAGCGGGCGACCAGTAGCGTGCGGACTGATCCAACACGTGGTACGCCCCTACAGATCAACAATAGGCGTTGTTAGAACTATACCATACAAACGGCCAGAAAACCAGGGCCTACACAGGTTTTACGGGTTTTCCTGACTGTCTAAAGGGGTTGTCCGGTGCAATTAATTTCAACATCCCAATGCTGGCCGGCATGAAGCTCTACCGGCCATAACAGGGCCAGGCAACTGCCCTGGTGGTTGCGCTCGAAGCCGGCCTCGGAGCCGGTTACCGTTTCGATGGAGAAACGCCATAGCGTAGCAGCCTCGCTCAGCGAAAACTTCAGGTCTTGCCGGAGCCAGCGATTGCCGATGTGAAAGTTGTTGGCGCCGGGAACCTCGCCTGTGCTGTCGAAATGCTGATTATCGAGGACACGCCCAGGGACATGGTAATAGGCCTGGTCATTGCCGCCGCCTCCCAGGAGATGCAAGTTCCATTCGCACGCGAAGCGCGTTTGTAGGCGTGCTTCCCCTCTATTCTGGATGGTATAACGAACAACCAGTTGCTCTTTGCCAGGCGGCAGGAAGAGCATTTTGCTGATACGCACCGGAATAGGGGATAAAGCTCCAGGGCGTCGAACGTGCCCATCGCGTACTAGAAGGATGCTTATGCCCTCTTCATGCTGGTGTACTTCAGCATGATAGGGTTGTTCGACGAAGTTTCCTTGCTCTTCGAAACGAGCCTCAGCGAAGAGTGACAGGGTGGTGCCGGGCGCCAGGAAATGATCGATCAGGCTGGTGCGGCGATAGGGATCGACGACCAGCAAGCGGTCGAGATCGGGTTCTTTCGTGCGTATAGTGGTATGGGGGGATTCTGGCTCAGCACTTTCACTTTCGACCCGGGTTGTGAGGGCTCTGGCGGCTGTCGCGGCCAGGTTCTTGCGCCGTTCTCGCTCGTACTCGCGCAGCGTCTGGTGATAGCTTTCTTCGCGGCGGGTCATGACGGCGAGCAGGTTATGTTCGCTGCGGCGCACATCCCACTCAAAGAGCGTACCGCCGCGATGGGGGTCAATGTAGAGATTTTGCGTATCGCTCTCGATGATCAGTTCGTTCTGGCTGTCGCGGTCAAAATCGGTGAACTCGTAACGCTGCCAGTGACCGGTGCCGAAACGGACGCGGTCGGCGGCATTCTCGGCTTTGATCAGATGGTGGTAGATAGCCGAGCGCACGTGGCCCATGTAGATGCCACCAAAGAGGCCATGCCAGTAAGTATCGTTGGCCTGGGCCTTCCACAACTGTACCAGGCCGGTCTCTTCACCGGCTTCAACAGCATAGACGGCGTCATGCACGCGCAGCATTTTTTTGTGCTGGTTATTCACTTCAGGATAGCGCACGAGGAAATTGCGCCAGAACCCGCCGCGCATGAATTGGAGGATGGTATCGCGTTTCTCATCCTCTAACTGGTGCAGCAACTTGCCGAATAGATACGATTTTTTGGCGGGCAAGGCCCACTCCGTCATCTCGATATACGAGGATGTGGGGATATAGATGCGGCCCAGCGCCGGATAGGTACGGGCGTATTCGCCTAACGGTATGGTGTGCAACCAGGAGCTATTCTCTTCGAGCGCCGTGAAAAATTGCTCTACCCAGCCCTTGGAGGAATTGGTACCCCAGCAATATTCCTGGGTTCCGGGCCAGCTGCCGAACTTTTCTCCGTCGTCGCCCATTGCCATGATGCGCCTGCCGTCGATGGTGGCGAGCGAGCGCAGCGTTTCAATGGTCTCACTTACCGGGCGCCAGGGTATGGTATAGCGCATGGCCTTGCTGGTGGCGAAGACTTTGAGGACAGGGCTTTGATCTTCGGTGGCATAATAGCCATAGAGATCGCTGTCCTCTAAGCCCACATTTTTAAAATGTATGTCGTCCAGAATCGTCCATTCGATGCCTGCTTCGCGGATCAGGCGCGGCAAGCCAGGCTCCCAGACGCGTTCGGCGATCCACATGCCGCTTGCGCTCGCGCCAAAATCTTGCTGGATACGTTCCGTCAAGCGGCGAATCTGGCCGATTTTGTCGCTATCGGGGATGGAGGGCAGGATCGGCTCGTAGTAGCCACCGCTGACAATCTCGACCTGGCCGCTTTGCGCCAGTTTCGCTACTCGTTGCAGGAAATCAGGATGCGTTTCTTCTAACCAATCTATCAATGAACCTGTGTAGTGCAGCGACAGGCGTACTTTAGGATGGCGTTCCAGCGCCTCTATCATTGGCAGATAGGCCTCGTCGTAGACCTGCTGAAATACCCAGGGGAAATTGCCGACCGGCTGGTGATTGTGGAGTAACAATCCCAGGTAAATGCTTTTTCGTTGCTCGCTCATCATATTCCTCATCCAAATAATGGTTGTATGCGCACCAACTATAACGGAAAGAGGTCAAGCGGGTCAAGCCGGAACCAGGGCTTTCCAATGCTAAAAAACCGAGCAGGAGCTGGTAAGTAAAAATTGCGTCGGCTGAGCAGCATTTTCATCCCTATCGGCTAGCATTGGAAAGCCCTGAGTACTACTCCAACCGTTATTGACCAGTCATTGCTCATCTGCTACACTCTGTCAAGAGTTACACCTACGTCAGTCATTTTATTTTTGCCTCATATGCCGGGCAAGAATTGGAACTGAGGACGCTTTCTTGGTGGTGTATGTAATCTCTGAAGGAGGAGGAGCAATATGGCTATTAGAAAATCCTGGAACATTCTTGACATCAATAAATTGGGGATGTTTTATTTTTACTTGAAAGCGTTTGAACAGGGAGATAATATTCTCATCCTACTCATTACGGGAGATAGAGGATTTCCCAAGGCTTACAATGTAGAAATCCGCTTATATAGCATTACTTATATAGCATGCCCAACCTATTTTGAGGAAGAGTTTTATTGGCGGATGGCGACTGACGAAGAGGCTGCTGAGATTCAAGTCTATGCAGAAATGCTTCCTGATGCACGAATCTATTGTTTGGAGGAGAGACTTCCTCAGTGGATAAAAAGGCCTCCTCGCAAATACTTTTTAGCGGCAGCTAGTATAGAAATTACTTTACTCTATTCTGATGAATTAGAAGGGCTTCATAGCTGGGGAGAAGAAGCTTGAAAGCAATACTGAAAGGATCAAGAGAGAAGCAGTGCTTCTCTCTTGATCCTTTCATAGAATATCGTCTCAGCTATACTGAGACGATATACATCATGGGGAAGACGGAGGGCCAAAGAGATCCTCTAGCATTTGTATATCCTCTGGAGTTGGAGTGCCCATAGGAATATGTGTCGCATTAATTTCCTCCTCAGTCATCTGACCCTGCTTATACCAGTTTCCTTCTGCATCCATGAACCAAGTACCTTTTCCTTGCGACTTCGGATTTGTTGGATCAACTCCGCCGGATCTTTGTAGACGCCAGGTCCAGCCCTGTGCAGCATTTGAATCGGGATAGTTTGCTATAGCTCTAGGATCCGGGCTGTGCATTCTTAATTCGTATCTATACGATAAGCCATCTGGGCCTATTTCGTTCCAGACCCATTTAAACCCTTGCATCCCTCCCTCACCCTTGAATGGAAGGAATCTAGCCCCTGCTGGGATCAGTGTGATTAGTTCGCTATAAGGTGCGCCACCCATTCCTGCAAAACGATTATCGAACGACGACATGGGGACACTGCAGTTATGGACAATCCAGTTGCCCTTTCCGACCGCATAGGTATGGTCCTGGGCCACTTCCAGGTTGTACATCGTCATGATCCCTGGCACAGTCTTCAAACGGGTGACGGTACCGATACCGCCCTCTGCATTTACCACGTGCATCCCTACTCCTAGTTGCGAGACAGGGACAAAGCCCTGTTCTAGCGTCAGAAAAGGATGCTTCTTGTTGGTATGGATCACCTCATTGGTCGCGTGAGCTGGCTTACCGTGTTGGGAACGTAGGGTAGAGGTAATGGTGACATCGACCAGGTCATCATCATGGTTGATCCACACATGGACAATTGGTTCCCATTCCATTTTGTGCGTCCTGGAATTATAGGCCCAGACTTTTTCCCCTGCATGTAAGGAGCCAATAGCCCTTTCCCCCTCCGATGTAGCGACCTTGGTTGAGGGTGTAAAACTCAGCATGTAAAAGCCACAAGATGTATCTATATTGCTCTCAACCAGCCATTTCCTCAATAGTATGTCGAAAAATCCCAAGGTCTGCTGCCAAAAGTCTCCTTGAGGAGAAGGGGGCGGCTGAGAATCCGGCTGTTGAAGCTGCTCACGGGTATAGAAGTAGGTGTGATAGAGGTAGCCTTGCCCGTTGCCATAGGAGGGGTACTGCACCCAGATGTGCAGATTGCCCTGCGAATCGATATTACCGTACTCGTTGTTTTGTCCCTCGATCATCTGGCCGGTTGGATCACTCTTCGTCTCAGGATTCCCCCCGACATAGGTATAGGGGTCCATCCCCGGCAGGTTCCCCTGCACCTTATCCGCCGAGAGGAAAACACCCACCACCGGGTCGTAGTAGCGCGAGACGTAATAGTCCAATCCGGTCAAGGGGTCGTTATACTGGCCGGTGAAGCCTTTCGCCGTGTTGAAGTTGCCCTGGGAGCCGCGCGCGTTGCCG